>JAEUPH010000078.1 GCA_016790395.1 Rubrivivax sp.
GTGTTCGCCACCATGGTGATGGTGGCCATCTGCGTGCTGGGCCTCTTCAGCTACAGCAAGCTCGGCGTGGAGCAGATGCCCGACATCAGCTTCCCCGGCGCTTGGATGGAAGTGCGCTACCCCGGTGCCAGCCCCGAGGCCGTGGAGCGTGAGGTCATCAAGCCCATCGAAGAGGCGGTGAACAGCATCGCCGGCGTCAAGCGCATCACCTCGCGCAGTGGCGAAGGCCAGGGCACGATGAGCGTGGAGTTCTCGCTCGACGCCGACATGGGCAAGGCCATGCAGGAGATCCGCGACCGCGTGGCCGCCGTGCAGGCCGGTTTCCCGCGTGACGTGAAGCAGCCCACCATCGCGCGCTGGAACAACGACAACAGCCAGCCCGTGGTGAACATGGCGCTGGTGAGCAAGAGCCGTTCCGGGCGCGAGCTGTCGATCATCGGCGACCAGACCGTCGGCAAGCGCCTGCAGCGCGTGGAAGGCGTGGCCCGCGTGGAGATCCAGGGCCTCACGGTGCGCGAGGTGCGCATCGACCTCGACCCCGCGCGGCTGCGCGCCTACGGCGTGACACCCGCCGAGATCAGCACCGCGCTCGCCCAGGCCAACGCCGACCAGCCGGTGGGCCTGATCAGCGACAAGAGCCAGGACGCGCTGCTGCGCGTGGAAGGCCGCGTGCGTGACCCGCGCCAGTTCGAGAACCTCGTGGTGGCGCGCCGCAACGGCCTGCCGCTGACACTCGCCGACCTGGGCACGCTGATCGAACGCGAGCGCGAGCCCGAAAGCTTTGCCCGCATCAACGGCCAGCAGGCCATCAACTTCAACGTCTTCAAGCAGCAGGACGCCAACATCGTGGTCGTGGGCGACGCGGTGAAGAAGGCGATGGACGAGATCCGCAAGACGCTGCCGCCCGACGTGGAGCTGCGCACCATCTACGTCAGCAGCGACTTCGTCAAGAACTCGCTCACCGGGCTGCGCCACACGCTGATCGAAGGCGCGCTGCTCACGGTGGCCATCGTGTTCCTGTTCCTGCACAGCTGGCGCAGCACGATCATCACCGGTCTCACGCTGCCGATCGCGGTGATCAGCAGCTTCATCGCCGTGTACGCCTTCGGCTTCACGCTGAACTTCATGACGATGATGGCGCTCAGCCTGTGCATCGGCCTGCTGATCGACGACGCGATCGTGGTGCGCGAGAACATCGTGCGCCACGTCGGCATGGGCAAGGACCACTTCACGGCCGCCCGCGAGGGCACCGACGAGATCGGCCTGGCGGTGATGGCCACCACCTTCGCCATCTGCGCCGTGTTCGTGCCCGTGGCCTTCATGGGCGGCATCATCGGCAAGTTCTTCTACCCCTTCGGCATCACCGTGGTGGTGGCGGTGCTGGTGAGCCTGTTCGTCAGCTTCACGCTCGACCCCATGCTCAGCGCCATCTGGCCCGACCCCCCGGGCACCATGGCCAAGAAGCTGCCGGTCATCGGCCACCTCATCCGCGCCACCGACCGCGCGATGGACGGGCTGCACGCCGTCTACGAACGCGCCATCCACTGGATCTTCAGCGAGCGCCGCTGGACGGCGGGCTTCGCGCGCTGGCGCCTGGGCCTGCCGGTCTACGCCCACCCCTTCGACGCCCATGCGCAACGTGACCGCAGCCGGCCGCGCCGCTGGCGCCTGGCGACGATCACGCCGCGTGGCGTGGTGCTGGGCATCGGAACGGCCAGCTTCGTCGGTGCGCTGGCGCTGGCGCCGCTGGTGGGCAGCGAGTTCGTGCCTCAGACCGACCAGGGCTACACGCAGCTGGCATTGCGCCTGCCGGTGGGGGCGAGTCTGGAGCGCACCGACGCCAAGGTGCGGCAGATCGAGGAGATCGTGCGCGCCATGCCCGAGGTGGAGAACCTGTCCACCTGGATCGGCGGCGCGGGCCAGCGCAACCAGGCCTGGCTGAACATCGCGCTCAAGCCCCGGGCCGAGCGCCAGCGCAGCCAGAAGGAGGTGGAGGACGCCATCCGCCAGGCCATCGCCAAGATCCCCGGCACCGACGCCAGCCTGGGCTTCAACCGCCCGGTGTACGTGGCCATCCTGGGCAGCGACCCCGAAGGCCTGGCCAAGGTGGCCACCGAGTTCGCCGAGAAGGTGAAGAAGATCCCCGGCGTGGTGGACGTGGAAAGCTCCGTCAAGCCCGGCCTGCCGGCCTATGCGGTGCGTCTGAAGCCCGGCGCCGTGCGTGAGCTCGGCATCACCGCGCCGCAGCTCGCCAGCAGCCTGCGGGCCTATGTCAACGGCGAGACGGCCACCTACTGGACCACGCCCGACGGCGACCAGGTGGACGTGGTGCTGCGCCTGAACGAGACGCAGCGCGAGCGCATCGAGCAGCTGCGCTCGCTGCCCGTGGCCTTTGCCAAGGACGGCACGCCCATCACCCTGGACAGCGTGGCGACGCTGGAGAGCGTGTTCAACCCGGAGGTGATCCGCCGCCAGAACCTGCAGCGCCGCGAAGCCGTGTTCGCCGGCGTGAAGGACCGCAGCCCCGGCGAGGTGGGCGCCGACGTCCAGAAGCTGATCAAGGAAACGCACCTGCCGCCCGGTTTCAGCTTCGACGTCGGTGGCCAGATGCAGCAGCAGGCCGAGGCCTTCAACGGCCTGCTGGCGGCCATGGCGCTGGCGGTGATCTTCATCTACATCGTGCTGGCCAGCCAGTTCGGCAGCTTTCTGCAGCCCTTCGCCATCATGGCCAGCCTGCCGCTGGCGCTGATCGGCGTCATGCTGGCGCTGCTGTTCTGGAAGAGCACGCTCAACATCTTCAGCATGATCGGCCTGGTGATGCTGATGGGCCTGGTGACGAAGAACGCCATCCTGCTGGTGGACTTCGCCAACCATGCGCGCAAGGCCGGTGCCACCGTGGCCGATGCGCTGCTGCAGGCCGGCCTGATCCGCATGCGCCCCATCATCATGACCACGCTGGCCATGGTCTTCGGCATGCTGCCGCTGGCGCTGGCCTTCAACGAGGGCGGCGAGGTGCAGGCGCCGATGGGCCGCGCCATCATCGGCGGCATCCTCACCAGCACGCTGCTGACGCTGGTGGTGGTGCCGGTGCTCTACAGCTACATCGTGCGGCCGAAGAAGGCTGCGGCGCACGCGGCCAGCGCCATGCTCGGCGGCAACGCGGCAGGCCCGCTGCCGATGCCGGCCGACCGCGATTGAGCGGACGAACTACACCGTCGCCGTGTGGCGCTCTTGGCTGCGCGACCAGGCGGCGGTGCGCGGCTTGCCCTGCGCCACGTCCACGTCGCCGCGGTAGATGCCGCAGCCGGCCAGCGTGTTGCCGCCGATGTCCAGCACGTAGGACTCCTTGGCCATCGTCTCGCCGGTGAGGGGGTTCTGGATGCTGTACGGCGCCCAGCCGCCGCCGGCGTCGGCCGCCGTCCACAGCTTCGTGGCCAGGCTCGGGTCGGCGCCCGGCACGTCGGCGGCGTTGCTGCCCACCATCCCGGGCTTGGCGGCGTGCACGATGTAGTTGCCCGCGCGGTCCAGGCAGAAGAGGTAGAGGTCGCGGTCCACCCAGTCGCTGTCGGGCTGGTGGAAGTCGGCGAAGGCGCGCTCGCGGCCCACCGCGGCCACGTGGGCCACGGCGCGCTGCACCAGGGCCAGCGCCTCGTCGGACGAACCCTGGCGCAGCCGCATCGAGGCCACGGCCTCGCGCAGCCGGCCGGCGCGGTCCACCAGCGAATGGCTGGCGGTGCTGGACTCCTCCACCAGCGCCGCGTTCTCGCGCGTGATCTCGTCCAGGTTGCCCACGGTCTGCGTCACGTCGTTCAGGCCGCTGCTCTGCTGCGTGCTGGACTCGGCGATGGAGCGCAGCTGCGTGGAGACCTCGCGCACGCCGTCGACGATGGTGCCCAGGGCGCCGCTCACATGGGCCAGCTTGGTGGACGACACCTCCACCTGCAGCGAGGCGTCGCCGATCAGGCGTCGGATCTCGTCGGCCGATTCGGTGCAGCGCTGCGCCAGCTGGCGCACTTCGCTGGCGACGACGGCGAAGCCCTTGCCCATCTCGCCGGCGCGCGCGGCCTCGATGGCGGCGTTCAGCGACAGCATGCCGGTCTGGAAGGCGACGTCGTCGATGACGCCCACGATCTCGGCCACGCGCGCACTGGCGGCCTGCATCTGCTGCATGGCCTGCACGGTCTCCTGCATCGCGGCGTTGCCGTCCTCGGCGCGCTCGGACAGGCGGCCGGTGAGCGTGTCAAGGCGCTGGGCCGCTTCGGCCGTCTCGGACACCGCGCCCGACAGCGAGCGGATGGCGTCGATGGAGGTGCGCAGGCTGCTGGCCTGCTCGTCGGTGCGTGACGCCAGTTTGCCGCTGCCGTCGCTCACCTGCTGGCCGGTCTGGTTCACCAGCGTGGCGCTGTTGCGGATCTCGGAGACCAGCGCCGACAGCCGCGTGCTCATGCGGTCCACCGTGTGGCCGATCTCGGCCAGTTCGTCGCGCCCGGGCACCTGCATGCTGTGCGCGAGGTCGCCGCTGGCGATGGCCTCGGTGCCGCGGCGCAGGGCGTCCACGGCGCGGCGGAAGGAGACGGTGAAGCTGGCGATCAGGTAGGCCACGGCAATGAGGCCGAGGCCGAAGATGGCCAGGGCCAGTGCGATGCTGCGGTCGATCTCCGCTTGACGGGCCTCCAGGGCCTGGCGCATGCGCACCACGGCGTCGTGCTGCACGGCGAACACCTGGTTCACGACGTCGGTGCCCAGTTCGAAGAGTCGGCCGGGCGCCGGCAGCTCCTGGCTGCCGGCCAGGGCGCGCAGTTGCTGGCCGAAGCGCAGCATGTCCTCGCGCATGCGCGGCCACGAGCCGGGAACCTGGCCACCGGCATGCTCGATCGAGGCCATGTTCGTGGCGATGTCATCCAGGCCCTGCGCCAGACGGCCGGCGAGGGCCAGCAGGTCGGCGAAGTCGGGCCCCGCGGCGGCGCCGGCCTGCAGGCGCGCCAGCATCGACGCCCCGCGGCCGCGCGCTTCGGCGGCGGTCTCCGTCAAGGGCAGCGTGGCATCGACCACCAGCGACGCCAGGAAGTAGGTCTGTGCCTCGGGGTCGAGCACGAGGCCGGAGCGGGCGCCGCTCGTGCGGGCCAGCCGGATGAGCGCCTGCACGGCCAGGCCGTGCGACTGGAAGATGGCCTCGGGCGTGGCCCCCGGCGGGGCTTCGCTGAGCGCCAGGAGGTCTTGCCGCACGGGGCCCCAGGCGTCGTCCAGCGTGTAGCCTTCCAGCGCCGTGATCCGGCGGTCGAGCTCGGCGACGTCGGCCCGCAACGCCGTGGCGGCGGCGGCGCGCGGCGCGGCGGCCGTGCCGTCTCCCGCCTGCAGGCGCGCCGTGAGACCGCGCAGGCGCTGCGTCTCGGCCACCAGCGGCGCCAGGGCTTCGGCCACCTGCAGGCCCTCGGTCTCCAGCGCCGTGGCCCCGCGCCGCTGCAGCTGGCCCGACAGCGAGAAGGCCATCAGCAGCAGCAGCGGGAGCACCAGCGACGTGGCCACCAGGCCCATCTTGGTGGTGATGCGCAGCGCGCCCATCAGCCGCAGGCCAGGGCGCAGCAGCGTGTCGGCGAGGCGGGTCATCGGCGCTTGGGACGGAGGATTCATGGCGGTCTCCCGGAACGTCGATGCTGCAATGGCTGACGCGAGGACGATGCAGTGAACAGCGGGGCGATTGGGGCAGTCCCCGGGCGATCAGGCGCTGGCCGGCATCTCGGCCGCGGCGCGCAGCAGCCAGGGCGCGATGCCCTCCAGCGGCAGCATCTGCCCGGTGGCGCCCAGGCGCTGGGCCTGGGCCGGCATGCCGAACACGACGCAGCTGGCCTCGTCCTGGCCGGCCGTGGGGGCGCCGGCCTGGCGCATCTCCAGCAAGCCGCGCGCGCCGTCGTCGCCCATGCCGGTGAGCAGCGCGCCCACGGCGTTGGCGCCCACCTGCTGGGCCACCGAACGGAAGAGCACGTCCACGCTCGGCTTGTGGCGGTTGACCAAAGGACCGTCGCGCACGCTGACCACGTACTGCGCCCCGCTGCGCGCCACCTGCATGTGGCGGCCACCCGGCGCGATGAGCACGCGGCCGGGGATCACGCGGTCGCCGTCGCGGGCCTCGCGCACGTCCATCTCGCACAGCGCGTCCAGCCGCTGCGCGAAGGCGGCGGTGAAGTTCTCCGGCATGTGCTGCACGATGACGATGCCCGGCGTGGTGCGCGGCAGCGCCCGCAGCACGGTCTCCAGGGCCTGCACGCCGCCGGTGCTGGCGCCGATGGCCAGCACCCGCTCCGTGGTCTCGGCCATGGCGAAGGCCGGCACCGCGGCGGGCAGCGCACGCGGGGCCGCCGACGTGGGGCGCGGCGCGCTGCGACGCACCTGGGCCTGCGCAGCCGCACGCACGGCGGCGACGAGGCCGTTGCCGGGCTCGGTGAGGAAGTCGCGCAGCCCCAGCTTGGGCTTGGTGACGACGCCGACAGCCCCTTCGGCCAGGGCCTGCAGCGTGGTGGTGGCACCGGCCGCGGTGAGCGTGGAGCACATCACCACCGGCGTCGGGCGCTCGGCCATGATCTGGCGCAGGAAGCTGATGCCGTCCATGCGCGGCATCTCCACGTCGAGCACGATGACGTCGGGCCAGCGTGCCTGCAGCTTGGGCCAGGCGAAGAGCGGATCGCTGGCGGTGCCGATGACCTCGATGCCCCCGGCGGTGAGGGTGTCGGCCAGGTGCTTGCGCACGATCGCCGAGTCGTCGACGACGAAGGCGGTGAGCGGGTTGCCGGACATGATGGCGTTTCCTGTTCAGCCCCGGCGGGCCAGGGGGGCCAGCTCCGGGGGTGGCGAGTAGGGCGGCAGGCGTGTCGGCGGTGGCTTGCCCTGGCCGCGGCGCATGTCCACCTCGCCGGTGGCGAGCACCAGCTTCACGCTGCGCGGCACGTCCTCGCCGACGTCCACGCCCTGCAGCTGGAAGCCCCAGTGGTCGACGAAGTTCCAGCCGGCCTCGATGTTGCGTTCGCCGACGTTGAAGCGCAGCGTCGTGCCTTCGGGCAGGGTGTCGGCGCCGCCGTAGAGGTGGGCCTGGTACTCGGCGGGGTCGGTGCCGCTCTTGCGGATGTGTTCCAGCAGCACCTGCATGGCCTCGTCGCCGTAGCGGCCGTCCAGCCGGTCGGCGGCGCTGCGCGTGCGCGAAGGCAGCAGGTAGTGGCACATGCCGCCGAGGCGCCGCTTCGGGTGCCACAGCGTGAGGGCGACGCAGGAGCCCAGCAGCGTCTTCAGGCTGGCCACGGCGCTGCCGAAGTGCAGCTGGCCGGGCATCAGGAAGAGTTCCTCGCCGGGCTTGCCACTGAGTTGCCAGTAGGAGCCCGCGGGCGGTTCGGGCGGCGCCGCCGCGACAGGGCCGGGGCGTGTGCCGCGCGCCGCGGCCGTGCGCGCGCGCGCCTTTTCCATGCGTTCGACGAGGGTGGTCCGTTCAGGCGTGGACATGGATGGCGGTGGCCAGTGCGCGCACCGGCAGCTTCAGGGTCGACAGCGATTCGGCATGCCCCGTGTAGAGCAGGCCGTCGGGCTTCAGGTGCCCGAGCACGCGGCGCACGATCTCGGCCTTGGCGTCGTTGTCGAAGTAGATGAGCACGTTGCGCAGGAAGATGACGTCGAACATCGGCAGGTCGTCCGGCAGGGGCTGCATCAGGTTGGCCTGCGTGAAGTGCACGCGGGCGCGCAGCGCGCGCGCCACCAGCAGCTGGCCGGCCTGCTCGCCCTGGCCCTTGAGGCAGAAGCGCTTCAGGTAGTCGGGCGGCACCATGCGGGCGCGCTCCATCGTGTACAGGCCGCGGCGCGCCTGCTCGACGACCGCGGTGGAGAGGTCGGTGCCGGTCACCCGCCACGGCGCTTCGCCCAGCAGGTCGGCCAGCAGCATGGCCACGCTGTAGGCCTCCTCGCCGCTGCTGCTGGCGGCGCTCCAGACCTGGAACTCGCCCTGGGGCGGGTGGTGTTCCAGGTGTTCCGCCAGGTGGTTGAAGTGCTGGGGCTCGCGGAAGAAGTAGGTCTCGTTGGTGGTGAGGCGGTCGATGACGCGCGTCATCTCCTCGGCCGGCGCGTGGCCGCCGACGATGCGGTCGACGTAGGCGTTGAGGTCGGTCTCGCCGGCCTCCTGGGCCAGGCGCTGCAGGCGTCCCGTCACCAGGGCGTGCTTGGCCTCGCCGAGCTGGATGCCGCTGACGCGCCGGAACAGCTGGGTGACCGACTGGAAGGCCTTGGGCGAAAGGGCGGACATGGGGCCGTTCCAGTGCCTAGTCCACCAGCGCCGCGCGCCGCGCGCGGGCCGGCTGCGGGCCGGCGGCCGGTGCCTTGCGGGCCACGCGGTCCTCGTGCAGGCGGAAGGCGCTCATCAGATCCTGCAGCTGCCGCGCCTGCGCCGACAGTTCCTCGGCCGTGGCGCTCAGCTGCTCGGAGGCGCTGGCGGTGTGCTGGGTGGCACCGTTGAGCTGGCTCATGGCGCCGCTGATCTGCGCCACGCTGCTGCTCTGGCCGCTGCTGGCGGTGGCGATCTCCTGCACCAGCTCGCTGGTCTTGCGGATGGCCGGCACCATGTCCGACAGCAGGTGGCCCGCCTTCTCGGCCAGGCCCACGGAAGAGCCGGCCAGCGTGCCGATCTCCTGCGCCGCCACCTGGCTGCGCTCGGCCAGCTTGCGCACCTCGGCGGCCACCACGGCGAAGCCCTTGCCGTGCTCGCCGGCGCGCGCGGCCTCGATGGCGGCGTTCAGCGCCAGCAGGTTGGTCTGGTAGGCGATGTCGTCGATGATGCCGATCTTGGTGGCGATGCTCTTCATGGCCTCCACGGTGCGGCCGACGGCGTTGCCGCCGTCCAGCGCCTGCGCGGC
>JAEUPH010000101.1 GCA_016790395.1 Rubrivivax sp.
TTCATGACAGCCCGGGCCCGCTGCCATGATCCAATCCCGCCATGACCGAAGGCCGTCCCAAGCTCAGCGTGAAGCCCAGCGCCCCGGCGCGCGACCCGCGGCGGCCCCGCGTGCGCGGCGGCGCGCCCGCCCAGGGCGGGAAGGCGTCCGAGCCGACCCGCCCGACCGCGCGCCCCGCCACAGCGCTGAAACCCCCAGCGGCGAAGCCCCCAGCCGCGAAGCCCGCGGCACCGACGCCCCGCGCAGCTGCCGACGATGGCGTGCGGGTCTCCAAGCTGATGACCGAGCGCGGCCTGGCTTCGCGCCGCGAAGCCGACGAGTGGATCGAAGCCGGCTGGGTGCGCGTGGATGGCCGGCTGGCGCAGCTGGGCCTGCGCGCCCGTCCGGACGCCGTGATCGACATCGACCCGCGTGCCCGCAACGAGCAGGCGCGCCGCGTCACCGTGCTGCTCAACAAGCCCATCGGCTACGTCAGCGGCCAGGCCGAGGACGGCTACGAGCCCGCGTACGTGCTGGTGACGCGCGCCAACCGCTGGGAGGGCGACGAATCGGGCATCGAGTTCCAGCTGGGCCACCTGCGCCACCTGGCCCCCGCGGGCCGGCTCGACATCGACTCCACGGGCCTGCTGGTGCTGACGCAGGATGGCCGCGTCGCCAAGCGCCTGATCGGCGACGAGACGCGCGTGGAGAAGGAGTACCTCGTGCGCGTGGCGCCGCTCGTGCCCGGGCCCATGCCCGAGCACGCCGTGCAGCGCCTGAGCCACGGCCTGGAGCTCGACGGCGTGAAGCTGCGCGAGGCGCGCGTCAGCTGGCAGAACGAGGACCAGCTGCGCATCGTGCTGCGCGAGGGCCGCAAGCGGCAGATCCGCCGCATGTGCGAACTGGTGGGCCTGAAGGTGACAGGCCTCAAGCGCGTGCGCATCGGCAGCGTGGTGCTGGGCCCGCTGCCGCCGGGCCAGTGGCGCTACCTGCGCGACGACGAACGCTTCTGATCAGGAACCCAGTTCCCCGAGGCGCTTCTTCGCGTCCTCGATGGCGTTCTTCGGGCCCTTGCCCGCCGCGACGAAGCGCGAGAAGGTGGCGCGCGCCGCTTCCTTCTGCCCCAGCTGCTGCTGCGAAATGCCCACGCGCCAGCCCAGCGGCAGCCCGTCGGCACCCTTCAGCGTGGCGGCCTGTGCGTAGAGCTTCAGAGCCTCCTCGTGGGCACCCGCCTCCGCCTTCACGCGGGCCAGCGCATAGGTCGGCTGCGCGTGGCGCGGGTGATCACGCACCAGCTTCTCGGCCAGCGGCTGCGCCTTGGCGCCCTGGCCCTGGGCGGCCATGGCCAGCACACACTGCGAGGCCCAGCCGCGCGCATCGTCCGCCAGTTCGGGCTCGGCAATGGCCGGCAGCGAGGCAAAGGCCTGCACGGCAGCGTCGTACTTCTTGTCGGCCGCCAGGGCGCGCGCTTCCAGAACGCGCGTCTGCTCGGGACGGGGCGCGCTGCGCGCCAGTTCCAGCGCCTTGGCATTGCTGCCGCCCATCATGGCCGGCAGCATCAGGTAGAACTCCGACAGCGCGCTGCGCGCCGGGTACCAGGCGGGGTCGATCTCGTTGGCGGCCTGCAGCGCGTCGCGCACGGTGCCGGCGCTGCGCGCGGCCTTCCACATGCCCTCGCTCATGGCCTGAATGCCCAGGACCACGCCCAGCGCGTACTGGCAGGGGGCGGCCCGGGGCTGCTTCTCGACGCAGGCCTCGGCGCGCTGGATGGCCGCCTTGCGACCGGCGGCATCGTCGCGAGACAGCGCCACCACCGCCACGCCCAGCACGGCCTGGGCATCGTCAGGCTGCGTGGCCAGGCGCGTCGAGGCGACCCGCTGCAGTTCGTCCCAGCGTTCTGCCCGGTACAGGCTCTCGAGTGCGGGGTCCTGCAACATCTGGGCGAAAGCCGGAGAGGCCATCTGCAAGGTGGCGGCGAGGGCCAGGGGGGCCAGGGGGGTGCGACGGGACATGGACCGGGTGGCGTCGTGGGGATGCGCAGGATGATCCCGGCCGGGCGATTCCGTTCCCTGGTGCATGCGACGAACGCCGGCCGGGCGCGACGGACCCCGCCCTCGGCCGCCCGGGCGCGGCGGCCTGCTAGGCTCGCCGCATGTCCACTTCTTCCCAGGCCGCCAGGCCGGTCAGCCCGGCGGCGGCCGCCCCGGCGCCGCCCGTGATCAGCCGTGCCACGGCCGCTCTCGTGCTCTCGCTGCTGCTGGGCCTTCAGCCTGTCTCCACCGACGTGTACCTGCCCGCGCTGCCGATGCTGACCAAGGCGCTGGGCGCACCGATGAGCGGCGCGCAGCTCACGATGTCGGCGCTGATCCTCGCTTTCGGGCTGGCGCAGATGGTCTGGGGACCGGTGGCCGACCGCGTCGGGCGTCGCCCCGTGCTGCTGCTGGGGCTGGTGCTGTACACGGCGGCCAGCATCGGCGGCGCGCTGGCCGGCAGCATCGAGGCCCTGGTGGTCTGGCGGGCGCTCCAGGGTGCCACGCTGGCCGCCGCCGTGGTGGTGGCGCGCGCCGTCGTGCGCGACCTCTACGACCCCGTGGCCGGCGCGCAGGTGATGGCGCTGGCCCTCGGCGGCCTGGGCATCATCGCGCTGCTGGGGCCGCTGCTGGGCGGTGTGCTGGCGCAAGTGTTCGGCTGGCGCGGGCCGCTCACGCTGGTGGCGATGGCCGGCGGCGCCACGGGCATCGTGGTGGCGCTGAAGCTGCCCGAGACGCTCAGCCGCAGCCATGCCCGGGTGCTGCCGTGGCGCGCCTTGCTGTCCACCTGGCTGGAAATCGGCCGGCACCCGGTGTTCGCCTGCTGGGCGCTGCTCGTGGCCTGCACCTATGGCGGGCTCTTTACCGTGCTGGCGTCTTCTTCCTTCGTGTTCATGGACGTGCTGGGCCTGCCGGCGGCGGCCTACGGCGGCGCCATGGCGCTGGGCTCCATCTGCTACATCAGCGGGACGGTGCTGTGCCGGCGCTGGATCGCCCGCCACGGGCTGGCCGGGACGGTGTGGCGCGGCGCGTGGTTCACCCTGTCGGCGGGGCTGCTGGCAGCCGTGCCGGCCGCGCTTGGCGCGTCGTCGGTGTGGACGGTGCTGCTGCCTTACTGCCTTTTTGCCTTCGGCCATGGCCTGCACCAGCCTTGCGGTCAGGCCGCCGTCGTCGGGCCGTTTCCGCAGGCCGCGGGTGCGGCTTCGGCGCTGGCGGGCCTGCTGCTGGCGCTGGTGGCCTTCGGCATGGGCCGCTGGCTCGGCGGGGCGCTGGGCGACAGCGTCGAGCCGCTGGCCTACGGCCTGGCGTTCTGGTCGACCCTCACCTGCACCGTGGCCTGGACGCTGGTGCAGCGGCACGCAAAGTGATGCAGGGCCTGTGTCTGGCCGGCCCCACGGCGTCGGGCAAGACGGCGGTGGCGTTGGCGCTGGCCGAGCACGTGCCGCTGGAGGTGGTCAGCGTCGACTCGGCCCTGGTCTACCGCGGCATGGACATCGGAACGGCCAAGCCAGGCGCGGACGAACGCGCCCGCGTGCCGCACCACCTCATCGACATCCTCGAGCCCACGCAGGCCTACAGTGCGGCCCGCTTCGTGGCCGATGCCCAGCGGCTCGCCGGCGAGATCCGCGCGCGTGGCCGCCTGCCCTTGCTGGTGGGCGGCACCATGCTCTACTTCAAGGCGCTGCGCGAAGGCCTGGACGCCATGCCGCCGGCCGATGCGGCCCTGCGCCGCGCCATCGACGCCGAAGCCGCCCAGCGTGGCTGGCCCGCGCTGCATGCCGAACTGGCCCTCGTCGACCCGGCCACCGCGGCACGGTTGGCACCGGCCGACAGCCAGCGCATCCAACGCGCGCTCGAAGTGCACCGGCTCAGCGGCCGCCCGCTCTCGGCATGGCAGCGCGGTCGCGGTGACGTCGACGAAGCGGCCTGGCCGCTGGTGTCGCTGGAGCCCGCATCCAGGCGCTGGCTGCATGAACGCATCGCGGCGCGCTTCGACGCCATGCTTGCAGCGGGGCTGCTGGACGAAGTGCGTCGCCTCCGCATGCGCGGCGACCTCGACGACAAGCTGCCATCGATGCGCTGCGTCGGCTACAGGCAGGCCTGGCAGGCCCTGAGTTCAGGACAGATGGACGGCCTCCGGGAAGCGGGCATCGCCGCGACGCGACAACTGGCCAAGCGGCAGCTGACCTGGTTACGCTCGATTACGGCGCGCACGGTGGTGCAGTGCGATGCTGACGACGCGCTGGCCCGGGCCCTCGGTGTGCTGCTGCCGCTGGCCACACCCACAGCCTGAGCAGCATGGCCCCGATCTTGCAAACCCGCAGCGGGTTACGGGGCCGGTGCGAGGGTTACGACCCCGCGCCTAGGGTGAGGCCCGGAGCGGTAGGGGGGTAGTTCGCGATATAGTGCCGCGCCCTGGCTGCATCAGCTTGGGGCGGCCCGACAGGCCGCAAGCCCGCAGGAGTAGCGCCTTGCACTTTGCATGTGCAAGAGCAGCTGGAGGACGGATTGGACTACGCGGATACACAACGCAATGGCAGCAAGCACGCGATGGGCTTCGGGCTCGTCGTGGCGCTGCACCTGGTGCTGGGCTGGGCCCTGCTGAACGGCCTGGCGCAACGCCTCGTCGAGGTCATCAAGTCACCGCTCGAGACAAAGATCATCGAAGAGGTCAAGCCACCTCCGCCGCCGCCGCCCGAGAACCTGCCGCCGCCCCCGAAGTTCGCGCCGCCGCCGCCGTCCTTCGTGCCGCCGCCGGAGGTGAACGTGAATCCCCCGCCGACGCCAGCGCCCACCATCACGACCACGCAGGTGGCGCCGCCGCCGCAGCCCTTCACGCCGACACCGGCGCCGGTGGTGGCCCCGCCTGCACCGCCGGCGCCGCCGCGCGTGGCCGCCAAGCCAGCCATCGCCAACGTGGCCGACTGCGCGCCCACGGCGGACGACTACCCGGCCGCCGCCAAGCGGGCCGAGGCCACCGGCACCACGCGCATCCGCTTCACCATCGGTCCCGACGGCCGACTGGCGGGCAGCCCCGAGATCGTCCGCTCTGCCGGATCGTCGCGCGAGCACAAGATGCTGGACCGTCTGGCCGCCTCGAAGCTGTCGGAGTGCCGCTTCAGGGCCGGTTCCGACGAGAACGGCAAGGCGGTTGGCGCGTCCTTCGACGTGGACTACGTCTGGAAGCTCGACTGACGCTTTCCCTGCCTCCCATTTCCTGCACGAAGATTTCCCACGAAGAGCGCGGCCACGGACCCGCGCCTGCCCGTCCCTTTGGAGTCAACATGAACGTGAACCCCTTTCTGACTGCCCGCACCTGGGCCCCGATGTCGCTGCTCCGGCGCATGGCCGTGCTGGCGGGCATCGCCCTGGTGGCTGCCCTGCCCGCGACGGGTCACGCCCAAGCCGCGTCGGAACCGGCCGCCGGTGCCTCGGCCGCTGCCGCCCCGGCCCCGGCCCCCGCGCCGGCCCCCGCCGCTGCCGCCGCGCCCGCGGTGACCGAAGAAGCCGTCGACAACCCCTACGGCCTGAAGGCGCTGTGGACGCAGGGTGACTTCGTGGCCCGCGGCACGCTGATCATCATGATCATCATGTCCATGGGCAGCTGGTACGTGATCTTCACCAAGCTGT
>JAEUPH010000191.1 GCA_016790395.1 Rubrivivax sp.
GCGAAGCCGTCGTAGCCGTGGTAGGGGCCGGAGTAGTCCCAGCTGTGCATCTGGCGGAAGGGCACGCCCATCTTCTGGAAGACGTACTTCTCCTTGATGCCGCTGCCGATGAGGTCGGGCTGGATCTTCTCGACGAACTTCTCGAACTCGTAGCCGGTGACGTCGTCGTAGATCAGCGTGGCATCGCCGATGTAGTGCGTGGTGCGCTGGTAGTCGTCGTTGTGGCCGAACTCGTAGCCGGTGCCGACGACCTTCATGCCCAGGTCCTCGTAGGCGCCGATCACGTGCCGCGGGCGGAGGCCGCCCACGTACAGCATCACGGTCTTGTCCTGCAGGCGCGGCTTGAACTTGGCGATCACCGCGTCGACCATCGGCTGGTACTTGGCGATCACGGCCTCGGCCTTGGCCTTGATGGTGTCGTCGAAATGGCTGGCGATCTCGCGCAGGCTCTCGGCGATCTTGGTCGGGCCGAAGAAGTTGTATTCGACCCAGGGAATGCCGTACTTCTCTTCCATGTGCCGGCTGATGTAGTTCATCGAGCGGTAGCAGTGGATGAGGTTGAGCTTGGCCTTCGGGGTGTTCTCCAGTTCGGCGATGGTGCCGTCGCCGCTCCACTGGGCGATGACGCGCAGGCCGATCTCTTCCAGCAGGATGCGCGAGGACCAGGCATCGCCGCCGATGTTGTAGTCGCCGATGATGGTGACGTCGTAGGGGGTGCTTTCGAACACGTGTTCCTTCTTCGTGGAACCGTCGAACACCCAGTCGCGGATGGCGTCGTTGGCCAGGTGGTGGCCCAGGCTCTGGCTGACGCCGCGGAAGCCTTCGCAGCGCACCGGCACGATGGTGTGGCCGCCGTGCTCCTTGCTCTTCTTCTTGCTCACGGCCTCGATGTCGTCGCCGATCAGGCCGATGGGGCATTCGCTCTGGATGCTGATGCCCTTGTTCAACGGGAACAGGTCCTGGATCTCGTCGATGATCTTGTCGAGCTTCTTGTCGCCGCCGAAGACGATGTCCTTCTCCTGGAAGTCGGAGGTGAACTGCATCGTCACGAAGGTGTCCACCCCGGTGATGCCGATGTAGTAGTTGCGGCGCGCGGCCCAGCTGTACTGGCCGCAGCCCACGGGCCCGTGGCTGATGTGCACCATGTCCTTGATGGGGCCCCACACCACGCCCTTGGAGCCGGCGTAGGCGCAGCCGCGGATGGTCATCACGCCGGGCAGGCTCTTGATGTTGCTCTTCACGCCGCAGTCGGGCTTGCCTTCCTCGTACTGGCCGAGGTGCTTGGCTCGGCGCTTGGCCATCTTGTCGGGGTAGGCCTTCAGGACCTCGTCGATCAAGGCCTTGTTGGCGGCCTTGCGCTCTTCAACCGTCATGGACATGGGGAACTCCTCAGAGGACAAATGGGGTGCCAGTGGCGGATCAAGCAGCCGCCGCGGAACCGGCTCTGCCGGGCCGCTGGCGGCGCCCCTTGCGGGGAGCGCCGCCAGGCGCTACGGGGTGGTCGTTCAAGCCACGGCGAGTTCGGCGGCGGTCTTGCCGACCTGCGATTCGTCGATCGTCTTCATGATCCCGTGCTCCATCAGCAGGTCTTCCAGCTGGTCCATGGTGATGGGCGTGGGGATGGTGCCGTTGCCGGCGTTGGCGTGGATCTTCTGCGCCAGCGTGCGGTACTCGGCGGCCTGCTTGGACTCGGGCGCGTACTCCAGCACCGTCATGCGGCGCAGCTCGGCGTGCTGCACGATGTTGTCGCGCGGCACGAAGTGGATGAGCTTGCTGCCCAGCATCTTGGCCAGCGACTCGGCCAGCTCCAGTTCCTTGTCGGTCTGGCGCTCGTTGCAGACCAGGCCGCCCAGGCGCACGCCGCCGCTGTTGGCGTACTTCAGGATGCCCTTGGAGATGTTGTTGGCCGCGTACATGGCCATCATCTCGCCGGACATGACGATGTAGATCTCCTGCGCCTTGTTCTCGCGGATGGGCATGGCGAAGCCGCCGCACACCACGTCGCCCAGCACGTCGTAGGAGACGTAGTCCACGCCGTCATAGGCGCCGTTCTCTTCCAGGAAGTTGATGGAGGTGATGACGCCACGGCCGGCGCAGCCGACGCCCGGCTCCGGGCCGCCGCTCTCCACGCAACGGATGTCGCGGTAGCCGATCTTCATCACGTCCTCCAGCTCCAGGTCCTCCACGCTGCCGGCTTCGGCGGCCAGCGAGAGGATGGTGTCCTGCGCCTTGGCGTGCAGGATCAGGCGCGTGGAGTCGGCCTTGGGGTCGCAGCCGACGATGAGGATCTTCTGGCCCATCTCGGCCAGCGCCGCGAGGGTGTTCTGCGAGGTGGTGGACTTGCCGATGCCGCCCTTGCCGTAGAAGGCGATCTGCCGCAGTTTTGCCATTTCCGTGTGCTCCAGTGAATGAGGGTTCGTTGACGAGACAGACTTGCAGTTCGTCGCGATCGCCATGCAGCCTTCGGTGCCTGTATGGGTCTTCTTTGAAGGTCCCTCG
>JAEUPH010000199.1 GCA_016790395.1 Rubrivivax sp.
GAAGCCTTCAGTTCGCTGCCGCGCTTCGCCGAAGACCTGGCCGCGGTGCTGGACGCTTTGCGCCCGATGCCGGCCCTGGACGCCGGGCGCATCGGTCTGCTGGGCCACTCCGTCGGCGCTGCTGCCGTGCTGCTGCACGCCGCGCGTGCCGGTGGTGTGCGGGCCGTCGTCAGCCTCTCCGCCTTCGCCCACCCCCGAGAGGTGATGGAGCGCTGGCTCCAGGAACACCACATTCCGCGGCGCTGGATCGGCACGGCCATCCTGGAGCACGTCCAGGACGTGATCGGCGAGCGCTTCGACCGCATCGCGCCTGAACACCAGCTCGCCGCCATCGGCTGCCCGGTGCTGCTGGTGCACGGCCAGGGCGACGACGTCGTCCCGCTGTCCGACGCGCTGCGGCTGAAGGCCCGGCTGCACCGCGGCGAACTGCTGGTGGTGGAGTGCGATCACGACCTGCGGGCCTCGCTGGCGCCGCACACGGCTCGCCTGGTGCGCTTCTTCGGCGCCCATCTCGCGGCCACCCCGCCGTGATGTCGGTCGCGCTGGGCCCGCTGGCCCTGCCCGCTGCACCCTTGCTGCTGTTGCTGTCCACGCTGCTGGCGGCCTGGCTGGCCGATCGGGTGGCCGCCCGTGCAGGCTCGCCGGCCCTCGCCGGTAACCGATCCGCAGGCAAGGGCCTGGTGCTCGCGGTGGTGGCCGGGCTGGCCGTGGCGCGCGGGGCCTACCTCGCCTTTCATCTGGAAGCCTACCTGGCCGAGCCGTTGTCCGCGCTCGACCTGCGCGACGGCGGCTGGAACCAGGGGGCCGGGCTGGCCGGCGGCCTGCTCGTGCTCGCCTGGCAGACCTGGCGCCACCCCCGCTGGCGCGGGCCGCTGGCGGCGGGCGCCGCGGCAGGGCTGCTGGCCTGGTCGGCGGGCACGGCAAGCCTGTGGGCCCTGACACCCCGCGGTCTGCCGGACAGGGTGCTCACCGACCTGGCCACGGGGCACGCCGTGCGGCTGCGCGACGTCGCGGCCGGGATGCCGGTCGTGGTCAACCTCTGGGCCACCTGGTGCGGCCCCTGCCGGCGCGAGATGCCGGTGCTGGCGGCTGCCCAAGGCCGGCATGCAGGCGTCAGGTTCGTCTTCGTCAACCAGGGGGAAAGTGCCGAGGCGGTGCGCCGCTACCTGCAGCAGCAAGGGCTCGGCCTGTCGCACGTGCTGATGGATCCGCAGTCGGGCATGGGCCCGGCCCTGGGGTCCGGCGGCTTGCCCACCACCATGTTCTTCGACCGTCAGGGACAGCGCGTCGATGCCCACATGGGCACCCTCAACGCCGCGGCTCTGAACAGCCGGGTGGGAGCCCTGCTCGCGCCCTGAGGGCCGGCTGCGCGGTACAACCCCTTTTCCTTCCGCGCCTCGGGCGCCCCACCTCGCGAGAACGAGCCATGAGCACACCGCCCGCCTTCGCCGACGCCGCCGAAACCTGGAACCGACGCTACGCGGGCGATGAGTTCCTGTTCGGCACCGAACCCAATCGCTGGCTGCGCGAGCACGCCGGCACTTTGCCTGGCGGCGGCCGCGTGCTCTGCGTGGCGGACGGCGAAGGCCGCAACAGCGTCTGGCTGGCCCGGCAGGGCTTCCAGGTCGACGCCTTCGACATCGCCGACCGTGCCGTGGCGAAGGCCCAAGCCTTCGCGGGGCGCGAGGGCGTGTCAGTGAACTTCGCAGTGGCCGACGTCGACGGCTTCGCCTGGGCGGACGCCGCCTATGACGGCGTGGTGGCGATCTTCGTGCAGTTCGCCGACCCTGCAGCCCGTGCGCGCCTGTTCGAGCGCATCGTGCGCAGCCTGAAGCCGGGTGGCGTGCTGATCCTCCAAGGCTACACGCCCCGGCAACTGGAGTACCGGACAGGGGGGCCGCCCATCCTCTCGCACCTGTACACGCGGGAGATGCTGGCCTCGGCCTTCGCGGCCTTGTCGATCGTCGAACTCCGGGAGTACGAGGAGGAAGTGCGGGAGGGCCAGGGCCACAGCGGCCTGTCGGCCCTGGTCGGGTTGGTGGCG
>JAEUPH010000269.1 GCA_016790395.1 Rubrivivax sp.
CCCACGACTCACCCACCCGGAGCCCACCATGAGCACCACCACGGCCGAACCCGGCCTCCTCGATACGGCCTTTGCCCGCCTGCAGAACGAAGGCCGCCTGCTGAACCCGGTGCTGAAGGGCGCCACGAAGAAGCCCGGTCGCTTCGGCTTCCGGGGCGAACTGGCGCTGCGCTTCGCCGCCAAGATGGCCGACGAGGCGCGTCCGCCGGAGCTGACCTGCGACCAGGTCATCGCCATCGCCGAGGTGGGCAACCCCAAGCTGCCCTTCTTCGCCGGCTACCTGCTGAACTTCGCGCACCTGAAGGACGTGGCCGAAGTGCTGGGCGACACGCTCAGCGCCGGCGGCAAGTACTTTCTCTTCTGCAACAACATCGACCTGAGCAGGAAGTACCAGGTGCCGCTGAAGGGCGCCATGTTCTACGTGCTGCCCATCGACGAGGCCACCGTCTACAACGAACTGCTGGAACTCTTCTACCTGGAGAAGGGCGACCTGAAGAAGCTGGACACCGCGGGCAAGACCGACGCCGTGGCCAACGCGGCACTCAAGTTCGACGTCACCTTCGACACCATGACCTACGAAGAAGGTCTGGCCACCATGGGCCCGGTCCGCAACCCGAACGAGAACCGCCCCGTGTGAGCGGCTGGCGGTGAACGATGGCAGCGACCCCGCCCGCTGGTATGCGACCAACCTGGTCGGCGTGCCGGCGTCGGTGCTCGCCAGCGCGGCGTTCAACCAGCACCCCGTGGCCTTGCACATCGCCGGCGCGCGCGAGGGCAACCCGGGGCTCTTCGCACTGCTGGCGAAGAGCCGTGACGAGGCCGAAGCCCGCGTCATGTTCGAGCACTACATGACGCTGGCCTTCGGCCTGGCCAAGCCCGAGCCCGGCGCGCCGCCGCCCGAAGCGCGGCGCTGGCGCGCCAGCTACCTGAAGCTGCTGCAGGGCTGGGGGCTGGATGCCAACGGCGCGGCCGGTGCCGTGCTCAAGGGCTGGGCCGAGAGCCGCTTCGGCCTGGCCCCGGCCTTCCACAAGGCGCCGCTGGCGCGTTTCCCGTCGCCGGCCTGGGTGGCGTACCTGACGGAGAAGGCGGCCAGCCGCTTCCACAACAACAACGTCTTCCAGCAGCTGGACCTGCTGTACGAGTTCAGCCAGTGGCGCCTGCTGCGCTTTGCGCCGCTCGGCCCGGGGCCGACGGTGACGCTGTGGCGCGGCAGCACGCGCTGCGAAGAACAGGTGGTGAGCGGCAGCCTGCGCGCGCGCCGCTGCACCGTGCGGCTGAACAACGTGGTGTCCTTCAGCCGCACGCGCGAACAGGCCGGCTGCTTCGGCGACTGGCTGCTGGGCGTGCGCGTGCCGCTGGTCAAGCTGCTGCTGTGGCCGGGGCTGCTGGACACGGCCTCGCTGGACGGCGAGTCCGAAGTCATCGCACTGGGTGGCGACTACGACGTGGAGGCGCGCTATGAATGACATCGCCTGGCCGCCCGGCCCCCGGCTCTGGGACCGCGCCCTCGGCGCCTATCTGGGCCTGGCCCTTGGCGACGCGCTGGGTGCCACGGTGGAGTTCATGACGCCGCGCGAGATCGCCCACCAGTTCGCCCACCAGGGGGGCGTGCACCGGCACATCGTGGGTGGTGGCTGGCTGAAGCTGCCAGCCGGCCAGGTGACCGACGACACCACCATGTGCCTGGCCCTGGGCCAGGCGCTGCTGGCCGGCGACGCGGGCGGCCGCCCCTGCGACACGCGGCTGATCGCCGACGCCTTCGTCGCCTGGTGGCGCGCCAGGCCGGTGGACTGCGGCCACACCTGCCAGCGCGGCATCGTGCGCTACCTGCGTGAAGGCACGCTGCAAGGGCCGCGCAACGAAGGCGACGGCGGCAACGGCGCGGCCATGCGCAACCTGCCCGTGGTGCTGGCCACGCTGTCGGACGCGGCGGCTTTCGAGCGCGTGTCGCTGGCGCAGGCGCGCATCACGCACCACCAGGCGCAGAGCGACGCGGCCACGCTGGGCCTGGGGCAGCTGCTGCGCCGGCTGCTGGCCGGCGCCGACACGGCCGACGCCGCGGCCTGGGCCGAGGCCTGGGTGTGTGAGCACCCCGCCTTCCGCTTCACGCCCTACCGCGGCCGCGCCAGCGCCTACGTGGTGGACACGGTGCAGACCGTGCTGCATCACTTCCTGGCGCACGAGGACTTCGAAACGGCGCTCGTCGCCACCGTCAACCGGGGCGAGGACGCCGACACCACCGGCGCGCTGGTGGGCATGCTGGCCGGCGCGCGCTGCGGGGCCCGGGCCTTGCCGCGGCGCTGGCTGTCACGCCTGAACCGCAGTGTGGTGCAGCAGATCACTGACCAGGCTGGCGCACTGTTGGCGCTGGGCATGGCCCCGCAGGCGCAGGCCGCCTGAACCGAGATTCAAGGAGCACCCGATGCCGATCTACGACTTCCGCTGCAGCGCCTGTGACCAGGTCTTCGAACTTGTGGTGCGCGGCAGCCTCGAACCCGCCTGCCCGCACTGCGCCAGCACGGCGCTGCAGCGCCAGGTCTCGCTCACCGCGCCACAGGGCACGAGCAAGGCGATCATCGCCAGCGCACGCCAGAAGGCCCAGGCCGAGGGGCACTTCAGCCACTACTCGAAGGCCGAGCGTCGCAAGGCCGGCGTGTAGACGTCCGCCACCAATCGCCGGCCCGCCTTGCGGGTACAAGGCGGCATGGCTCCCATCAACAAGGCGCACATCGCTGACCTTCGCGGCGCGGCCCAGGTCGCGCTGGACGCCAGCCGCGGCGTCGTCGACATCGTCGAGCGCATGCACCGCACCATCCAGGCCAAGCCGCTGCCTCTGGGCCGGGGGCCCAGCACGCCCACGCGCGGCATCACGGGGCTGGTGTACCGCAGCGTGCGCGGCGTCATGGGGCTCGTCGGACAAGGCATCGATCTTTCGCTGGGCGCGGCGTCCGGCTTCCTGCCCGAAGGCACCACGCCCCCACAGCGCGACGCCGTGGTGGCCGCACTCAACGGCCTGCATGGCGACCACCTGCTGCGCACAGGCAACCCGCTGGCCATCAACATGGCGCTGCGCCACGGCGGGCAGCCGCTCGACCCGCTGAACCCGGCCGCCGGGGTGAAGGCCCCCACCGGCCGCGTGCTGGTGCTGGTGCACGGCCTGTGCATGACCGATGCGCAGTGGCGACGAGCGGGCCGCGACCACGGCGCCCTGCTCGCCGAGGCCGGTGGCTTCACGCCTGTCTACCTTCGCTACAACAGCGGCCTGCACGTGGGCGACAACGGTGAGCGCTTCGCTGCGTTGCTGGAGACGCTGCTCGAACACTGGCCGGTGCCGGTACGGGAACTGGTGGTCGTGGGCCACAGCATGGGTGGGCTGGTGGCGCGCAGCGCCTGCTTCCACGCCGCGCGCGCGGATCACGCATGGCCACGGCGCCTGAAGAAGCTCGTGTTCCTGGGCACGCCTCACCACGGCTCGCCGCTGGAGCGCGGCGGCCACGGGCTGCAG
Organism: Rubrivivax sp.; assembly: GCA_016790395.1. GTDB lineage: Bacteria > Pseudomonadota > Gammaproteobacteria > Burkholderiales > Burkholderiaceae_C > Rubrivivax. The sequence goes on from JAEUPH010000269.1 coordinate 3,506, forward strand.
CGCGTGCTGCAGTGGAGCCCCTACTCGGCCCCGCTGGCCGCCCTGGGCCGCTCGCGCAGCGCCGGCATCCAGGACCTGCGGCACGGCGCCGTCACGCGCGGCCGCCCGGTGCACGTGGCGCTGCCGCCGGGCGTGGCCTGCTACGCCGTGGCCGCCACGCTGGCCGGCCGCCGCCAACCCTTGGCCGAGCGCCTGCTGGGCGACGGCCTGGTGGCCGTGGACAGCGCCTTGGGCCGCCACCGCGATCCCGGCCGCACGCTGGCGTTCGCGCCCTCGCACCAGTTCCTGAGCCACGACACCGGGCATCTGGAATTGCTGTGCCGGCCCGAGGTCGCCGCCCGGCTGCGGCAGTGGCTGGTGCCGGAGGGCTGAGCCCTGGCCGGCGAGCCCGCCCTCAGGCCGGTTGCAGCTCTTCGACGAAGCGCCACTGCCTTTGCGCGGCCTGCAGCAGCATGGCCTCGGCTTCGGCGAGGTGGCTGTCGGCCTGCGCGGCGGCGTGGGCCAGCGACAGCACCCGCCGTTGCAGCGCGGGCTCGTCCACTTCGGCCAGCAGCGCGGCCAGCGTGGGCTCGTCCATGCTGCACATCATGGAGCCGCCGGCGTAGGCACCCAGCAGCAGGTCTTCGCACAGCGTCTGCACCACGCGGGCGAAGCCGCCGGGTGCCAGGCCCAGCGCCTGCTCCACGCCGCGCTGCTGCAGCGCCTCCACCTCCGAGCGGCAGACGTGGCCGTCGGCAATGAGCACCAGCGCGACGATGCGCGCGGCGGCTTCGGGGCTGTTGCGGGGGTAGGTGTGCATGTCGCGTTCTCCAGTCCTGTTGAGCGGATCGGGGCCAGGCCCGGACGGTGCCGGGAGCCCGCAATGTGCCCGCCCCTGAAGTTCGCGAAAATCTGATTTTTTTTGAATCACACTCAGAAAAACACGATCCATTGCAGCCTCCCAGGAACGGCCGGGGCGACCACCCGCGTCGTGCCCGGCCGCGCGCGCAGGCCGCTGGGACGCCTGGGCGCCAGGCTCAGCCCGACAGCGCGCCCAGCATCTCCACCGTCACCGCCTCGGTGCCCAGCAGCGTGGCCTGGCAGGCCAGGCGCGACTTGCTGCCGACGCCGACGAGGGTGTCCAGCTTGGCGTTTTCGGCCGGCGTGAGCCGGCTCACGCCCTTGCGCCCTTCGACCACGAAGACGTGGCAGGCGCCGCAGCTGGCGTTGCCGCCGCACTTGGTGACGAGCTGGCCACCGACGGCCAGGATGGCCTGCAACAGCGAGGTGCCGGCGGGCAGATCGGCGGTCAGGCCGCCCGGGTTCAGGGTGAAGGTGCTCATGGTGCTTGGGGACAGTGGGGTGGTTGACTCAGGCCTCGACCGCGCCGCAGAGCGCGGCAGCAGCTTCGGCCAGCGGCAGGGCGATGCGCGTGATGCCCTGCTCGGCGAGGAAGCGGGTTTCCATGCGCGTGGGTTCGTCGGGCAGCACGGCGTAGTGCGGGCCGGCCGAGCGCTTCATGATCTGGCGCGCGAAGGCCCGCGGCAGCTGGTCGTTGAAGCGGCAGCCCAGGAACACGAAGCCCAGCGCGGCGCGGCGCTGCTGCACCTCGGCCGGGATGGGCGTCTGGATGTCGATCTCGGTCAGCACTTCGACGAAGTCGCTGTCCGACACCAGGTAGTTGCTGGCCGGTGCGTGCCCGCCCCAGGGCTTGTAGAGCAGCGTCGGTACGGCGGGCAGCGCCTCCAGGGCCTGGCCGTTGGCGCCATAGGCCCCGCTCCAGGTGCCGACGTGTTCGCTCTGGCTCAGGCCCTGCACCTCGGCCCAGTCGCTGCGCGTGGCGGCCAGCACGCTGCGCAGCGTGTCGTCGTACCAGGTGTCCACGATCAGCGGCGCCGGCAGCGCCGCCAGCCAGCGGTGCAGCGGGCTCGGCGCGGCCTGGGTGCCGAAGGCTTCCTGCATGCCCTTGACCAGCGTGCTGCGGTGCTTGAAGTTCTCGATGAACTGCGCCGCAGCGGTCAACCGATGGCGGATCTTGCCCGGTACCGACACCTTGGCCGTCAGCACTGTGGCCAGCGCCTCGGGCTCGGCCGGAGGCCTTGCGCCTTCGCACAGCGACAGCAGGCGGGGCCCGAGGTAGGGCGCAAGCCGGCCGCTCTCCAGGCCTTGCAGCACCGTCGCGATGAGTTCCTGGTTCATGGGATTCCGTTCAGTAGATGGCTGCACCCGCGCCGACGTTGATGGACGAGTCCTTCAAGGTCTGCACGATGAAGCGCACGTGGTCGGGTTCCAGCGCCCCGTGGAAGGGCAGCGCCAGCGCGCGGTCGGCGATGCGCTCGGCCAGCGGCAGCTGTCCGCGCTGCCAGCCCAGCAGCCCGTAGGCATGCTGCTGGTGCAGCGGACGGCAGTACAGGGCCGTCTCGATGCACTCGGTGCGCAGGTCGTCGATGACCTGGGCGCAGGCGCTGGCGGTGAAGCGCTTGCCCAGGTGCACGACGTAGAGCATCCAGTGCACCTCGTCCACGCCGGGCGCCACGTAGGGCGGCTTGATGCCTTCGAAGCTGAGCATGTGCTCGCGGTAGGCGGCCTCCACGGCGCGGCGGCGCTCCAGGATCTCGTCCAGCCGCAGCAGCTGCGCCAGGCCCAGCGCGGCGGTGATGTCGCTCATGCGCGCCGACAGCGGCACGCGTGCGCCCACCGACACCGAACGCTGCTCGCCCAGGCTGCGCGCGCGCAGGTAGCGCAGCTCGCTGGCCAGCGTGTCGTCGTCGGTGAGCAGCATGCCGCCTTCGCCGCAGTTCAGCGCGCCGGGGCCCGAAAAGTCGAAGACCGAGAGATCGCCGAAGCTGCCCACGGGCTGCCCGCCGTAGCGCGAGCCGAGGGCCTCGGTGGAGTCCTCGATCAGCGCCAGGCCCTGGTCCCGGGCCAGTGCGCGCAGGCCGCCCCAGGCGGCCGGGTGGCCGTTGACGTTGCCGGCGATGACGGCGCGCGTGGCCGGCGTCACCAGGGGCCGCGCGCGCGCCGGGTCCAGGCAGCCGCTCCAGTAGTCGATGTCCGAGAAGACCACGCGCGCGCCGGCCAGCGTGACGGCATGCGCCACCTGGTGCCAGCCGTAGGCCGAGGCGATGACCTCGTCACCCGGGCCGATGCCCAGGGCCCGCAGGGCCAGCCAGCTGCCCAGCAGCCCGCTGGCCACGGCCACGCCGTGGGCGCGCCCGTGGCGTTCGGCGAAGGCCTGCTCGAAGCGCTCCGTCATGGGCCCGGCCGACCAGCGCGGCGCCCGCATCGCGGCTTGCACGAAGTCGGCCTCCAGCGGGCCGCTGTCGGGCTCGGTGAGCAGCAGCCAGCCCTCGGGCACGGGCCCGGGCTCGTCGGCCGCGGCAGGCAGGCTGTCCATGGCCTCAGTCGCCCGACAGACGCCGCGCTTCCACGGTGATGGGCAGCGAGGTGCCCTCGGCCATCGGCGGCAGCGCCAGCAGCCAGCCGTTGGCCAGCGTGATGGTGCCGCCCCACAGGCCGGCGAGTTCCTGCGCCACGATGGGCTCTTCCAGGTCCTTCTTCGGCACGTAGGCCGACAGCGCCCCGGAGCTGGTCTTGCGGATCATCACTTTCATGGCGCTTCCTCGTGGGGTGTTCGTGTTCAGGCCGGCTCGGGCTGCGTCGTGGCCAGCAGCGGTGACAGTGCGGCGTCGGCGGCGGCCAGCGTGGCGGCGATGTCCTCGGCCGTGGTGTCCCGGCCCAGCGAGAAGCGCACGCCGCGCCGCGCCGCGGGTTCGCCCAGGCCCATGGCCAGCAGCACGTGTGAAGGCTGCGTACCGCCGGCGCTGCAGGCCGCGCCAGAGGCAGCGATGACACCGGCCCGTTCGAGCTTCGTGAGCACGAGCTCGGCGCCCAGCTCGCCGAAGCTGATGCAGCTGGTGTTGCACAGGCGCTCCGCGCCCTGGCCCAGCACGCGCACGCCGGGCAGGGCGCGCTGCAGCCCTTGCTCCAGGTGGTCGCGCAGCGTGCGCATGCGCTCGAGGTCGGCCCCCAGCGTGGCCGCGCTGCGCTGGCAGGCGGCGGCGAAGCCGGCGATGCCGGGCAGGTTCTCCGTTCCGCCACGGCGGTGACGCTCCTGGCGCCCGGACAGCAGCGGCGGCAGCGGCAGACCCTTGCTCACCAGCAGCGCACCCACGCCCTTGGGCCCGCCGATCTTGTGCGCCGACACCGACATCAGATCGGCCCCGCTGGCGGCGAAGTTCAGCGGCGCCTTGCCCGGCAGCTGCGTGGCGTCCACGTGCAGCCAGGCGCCGCGCGCCTGTGCCAGTTCGGCCACCGCGGCCAGCGGCATGCAGACGCCGGTCTCGTTGTTGGCGCCCATCACGCTGACGAGCGCCGTGTCCTGCCCGATCAGCGCGTGCGCGGCCCACAGGTCCAGCCGGCCTTCGCGGTCCACGGGGATCAGGTCCACCGGCGTGCCGGCGGCGCGCAGCCGTTCGGCCAGTGCCAGCAGGCCCGGGTGTTCCACCGCCGAGAGCACCAGGCGCCCACGCGTCGGCCGCGCCGCCAGGGCGCCCAGCACGGCCTGGTGGTTCGCTTCCGTGGCGCCGCTGGTGAACACCAGTTCGCTCGCCTGCGCGCCCAGGAAGGCCGCCACGCGCGTGCGGGCGTCGGCCAGCACGCGGCGGGCGGACTGCCCCGGAGCGTGGGTGGAGGAAGGGTTGGCCCAGGCGTGACGCATGGTGTCCAGCATCTCGGCCAGCGCTTCGTCGCACACCGGCGTGGTGGCGTTCCAGTCCAGGTAGACGGCGCCGGCGCTCATGGCCAGAAGCGCCCGAGCGGGTCGTCGCAGAGTTGCAGCAGCGCGGCCTCCAGCGGCTGGGCGGTCCCCTCGGCCTGCCAGGCGCCCGCGGCGTGGTCGCGCGAGTGCAGCTGCCACAGGCCGCCGGCCGCGGGCTGCAGCCAGGCGATGTCGATGTCGCCGCCGGCCGGGTCGACGCGGCGCGAGCAGTTCGGGCTGAGCACCTTCCAGCCGCCGTCCAGCGCCTCCAGGCGCGGCTGCACGTAGCGGTAGCGGCCACGCCGCTGCAGCGCGCGCTCGATGCGCGCCGACGCCAGGTCCACCACCGCCGTGGCGGCCGGCCTGGCGGCGCGGCGCGGCGCTGTCACGCCAGGGCCTCCGCCAGCACGATCTCCTCTTCCAGGCAGCCCAGCACCACGACGCCGAAGTCCACCATGTAGATCGGCACGTTGGCCTCACGGTGGTGGCCGATCTGCACGATCTCGCCCGGGCCGCCGGCCGCCACCAGCAGCTGGTCCTCGGCGATGTCGGGCAGGCTGCCGTCGTTGTAGAGGTCGTCCGCGGCCAGCACACTCTGGCCCCAGCGGTACTTCGGTTCGCGCGGCTCGATCATGGTCCTGCTCCTTCAACGCAAAGTGCTCAGCAAGCCGGCGCGCTCGCCCAGCCGGGCGAGCACCTCGTCGGGCAGGTGGTCCAGCGTGCACAGCTCCTTGGCGCGCATGCCCACCTGGTGCCCGCTCTCGGTGAACTCCACCGCATAGATGTAGAACTGCTGCAGGAAGGTGCCGATGGAACGCACGTAGCCGACGTCGCCCTTGTGCACGAGCACGTCGCCGATGTCGTAGCCGGTGTAGGTGCCGTCGTTGCGGATGACGCCGCGGCTGACCACGCGCTCGCCCATCTCGAAGCGCGGCGGGTGCGCGATCTCCACCACGTCGTCTTCGCGCGAGATGTCGGCCATGGGCAGGCTCCGGTCAGGCAGCGCCGGCTGGCGCCCAGGCCAGGGCGCCGGTCACCTGCACGTAGGCGGCGACGTCATCGTCGTCCTCGGGCGATTGCGCGCGGCGGCGTACGGTTTCCAGCAGGGCGCCGCCGACGCAGTCCTGCGGGTCCAGCGCACGCAGCAGCGCCAGCGCATCGCGGGCTTCGACCTCGTCGGCCAGGCGCAGGCTCAGGTAGGCGTAGCCCTTCAGCACGAAGAGGAAGAAGCGCGTGCGCGCATCAAAGCGGGCACCAGCCAGCGGCGCCTTCGGCACCTCGCGCCACACGGGCGGCAGGCCCAGCGCCTGGGCACCGATGGCCAGCGCGCGCCGCGCCACGCCCCGCGCCAGCTCCAGCCGGTGGCCGAAGAAGTGGTGGCGGTAGAAAGCCACCAGCACCGCGGGATGGTCGGGCGCGATGGCCTGCGCGCGCATCAGCGCGGCCATGGCGCGCGGGGCGTCGGCCCGCCGGGCCCCGGCTTCGCGCAGCGCGTCCTCCACGCCCGCGGGCATCGCGAGGCCGAGCACGGCGCTGTCGAAGTCGAGTTCCATCGCGGCGCGCCCTACTTCCGCTTCAGCGACGACAGCGACACCGACACCTGGGCCGGCGGCGCCGCGGCATCGGACGTCGAGCAGCCGCAGGCCGCCGCGTTCGGGTTGAAGAAGCTCAGGCCCGAGGACGTGGGCGTCTCGGCGAAGTCCACCGTCACGCCGTCCAGTAGAAGGCGGCTCTCGGCGGGCAGGAACAGGCGCAAGCCGTTGACGGTGAGTTCGCTGTCGCCGCTGCGCGGCGCGGCCTCGGCCGTGAACTCGGACGCGTAGCCCGAGCAGCCGCCGGGCGTCACCGTGAGGCGGAAGCCGCCCGCCGGATGCTCCGAGAAGCGCACCATGCGGCGCATAAACTTCTCGGCCGCCGCGGTGACGGTGAGCCTGGGCGTCAGCACGGCGCTCATACCTTCTTGATGCAGCCGTCGACCGGGCACACGGCGATGCACTGCGGCGCGTCGAAGTGGCCCTCGCATTCGGTGCACTTGGCCGGGTCGATGATGAAGGTGCCGCCCTTTTCGCGGATGGCGACGTTGGGGCATTCCGGCTCGCAGGCCGAGCAGCCGGTGCAGGTGGAGGCAATGATCTTCAGGGCCATGTCGGTCTCCTTTTCAGCAGCAATGAATCAGGCGGCAGCGGTGAAGGCGCCCTGCCGGATGCGCGCGTCACCGCGCTCGGTGTGCACGATCTCGCCTCGCGCCACGCGGGCGCGGTAGCCCGCGAACCACGACAGCGCGGCGGCTTCGATGAACTCGTGCGCGTACTCGTCCACCGGCTCGATGCCGGCGGCCTTCAGCTCGTCGCGCGGGCAGGCCCCGATCTTCGAGACCAGCACCGCGTGGCAGTCGTTGATGGCGCCGACGATGGACGGGAGCTGTTCGTCCTCGCCGTAGCCGCCCTGGCAGTAGAGGTCCACGCGGCGGTGGCCGACGAACAGCGCCTCGCCCTGGCTCACCTCGAAGATCTGGAACTCGGTGGCATGGCCGAAGTGCTGGTTGACCTTGCCCTGCCCTTCGGTGGCCACGGCCACCAGCACCTTCATCCCGGCATCCATGCCGGCATCGGCCGCGGCGGCTTCGAGCGCGGCGGCCTTGGCGGCGTGCTGGGCCTGGCGCTCCTGCTCCACCTGCTGCTGGTAGGCGCGGCGCTTGTCGAGGTCGTACACGACCTCCATGGCCTCGATCTTGTCGAGCGTGAACTCCTCGCTGCGGTCTTCGCCCAGCAGGCCCACGGCGTCGGCGCGGCACTGGCGGCAATGGCGCATCAGGTTGGCGCCGCCCATGCAGGCGTCCTGCACGGCCTTCAATTCCTGGGCGGAGGGGCCACGCTGGCCGGTCAGGCCGAACACCGTGCCGTGCTCGGCCTCGCTGATCAGCGGCATGATGTTGTGCAGGAAGGCGCCGCGCTTCTTCACCTCGCGGTTCACTTCGATCAGGTGCTCGTCGTTGATGCCGGGGATCAGCACCGAATTGATCTTGGTGAGCACGCCGCGCGCCGTGAGCATCTCCAGGCCCAGCATCTGCTGGCGGTGCAGGATCTCGGCGGCCTCGCGGCCGGTGACGCGGCGGTGGTCCCAAAAGATCCAGGGGTAGATTTTCTCGCCCACCGCCGGGTCCACCATGTTGATGGTGATGGTGACGTGGTCGATGTTGTACTTGCAGATCTCGTCCACCATCTGCGGCAGCGCCAGGCCGTTGGTGGACAGGCACAACTTGATGTCCGGCGCCTCTTCCGACAGCCGCCTGAAGGTCTCGAAGGTCTTCTTCGGATTGGCCAGCGCGTCACCGGGGCCGGCGATGCCCAGCACCGTCATCTGCGGGATCTCGCTGGCCACCGCCAGCACCTTCTTCACCGCCTGATCGGGCGTGAGCTTCTGGCTGACGACGCCGGGGCGCGATTCGTTGCTGCAGTCGTACTTGCGATTGCAGTAGTTGCACTGGATGTTGCAGGCCGGCGCCACCGCGACGTGCATGCGCGCGTAGTGGTGATGCGCCTCCTCGGAGTAGCAGGGGTGGTTCTTCACCTTCTCCCAGATCTCGGCCGGCATGTCGTCGGGGCCGTCGCTGCTGCCGCAGCTGGCCTTGCCCGCGCCGCCGCTGCTGCTGCAGCCGCCGCTGGCCACGGTGTCCAGGATCTGGCTGACCGCGTGGCGGCCCTTGCGGAGCTCGCCGATCGAAACGAAGGCCGTGCTGCTCATGTCGGTTTCCTGCAAGGCAGTGGATGGACGCACCCTCTCCCTTGCTAAAGCCGTGCCATGGGGCAGAGCCTTTGAAATCAAGGCCTTAGGGCCAGTGCGGCACTGCGGCGCGCTGTGCGGATCGCGACAATCGCTACATCGCAGCGCGGTGCCGCGGCGGTCTTCAGCGGCCGGTCGGGGCCTTCGGCGGCGCCAGCCGCACCACCGCCAGGCGGCCGTCGGTGCGCCACAGGTCGCCGCCGCCGTTGCGCGATTCGCGCAGCGTCTGGAAGTTGTCGATCCACTCGACGCCGGCCTCCCAGCCGACCTTGGCCAGGTCGCTGACGATCAGGTCGCGCTCGGCGTCCACATCGGGGCCGATGTGGTGGGTGATCTGCCCCGTGGTGTAGCTGAGACCGGCGCGCTCATCATAGGTGGCAGCGCCAAACCACACCGGCAGCCCGTCGCGCTGCTGGTCCCAGCGCCAGAAGCGCACATGGTGGCGGTGCCGCGGCCCGCCCGGCACCGGCAGCTCGAAGGCCATGTCCTGCTTGCGGCCGAACAGGTACAGCGGGCTCACCGGCGCCATGTCGTCCGGCCGCCGCAGCACCGAATCGGCGGCGATCTTCAAGCTCGATGACAGCGTGATCGGGTCGGCCGGGTACCAGCCGGCGGCCAGCATGGCGTGCACCACGTCTTCTTCGCGGCCTTCCAGCGCGATGTTCAGCGGGTCGCCGGGGTGGCCGTCGGAGGTGCGGGTGATCGTCTCCACGCCGGCCAGCGGCTTGACCTCGGCAAAGTGGCGCGACCACAGCTCCGGCGCCACCAGATAGGCCAGCACCGCCCACACCGCCAGGCCGATGCCGACCGCGCGCCAGCGGCGGCGGCGCACGGAGCTCACGGCAGCCTCGGCGGGCGCAGGGGTGGGCGTGCTGTTCTTCATCGCTGCGGCATTGTCGCCGCTGCATCCGCGCCTTCACTCCGGCGCGGCGTTGCGCGCAATGGCTGCGGCCACCGCGTCCCAGGTGGCCTCGAAGGCCTCGGGCGTGAAGTTGGCACCCGAAGGCAGCCAGTCGGCCGTGCGCCCGCCAGCCAGCGTGTAGTGGCCGACGACATCGAGGTGGTCGGCGCGCGCCACATGCAGCAACCGGCCGTGCAGCTGGCTCAGGCTCGGCACCACGCCGTCGTTGGTGCTGGGCGTGACCTTGAAGCCCAGCGCGCGCTCCAGCGCCTTCAGTGTCGCGCGGTTGGGCGCCGGGTAGGGGTAGTGGCGATGGGGCCGTGCAGCGAAGGCGTGCAGCAGCCTGAAGAAGGCGCGCAGCGCCACGTACTCCGGGTCGAAGACCTCGGCGGCCTTGAACTGCTCGCGCGGCCTGGGCACGCCAGCGACGATGCAGCCGTAGTCGATGCCGGGACGGTCGGCCACCGCCGCGTCGAACAACGCGATGCCC
>JAEUPH010000312.1 GCA_016790395.1 Rubrivivax sp.
GTGTTGACGACGAAGCGCCAGCGGTCAGGTGGGGGCATCGCCGCCTGCCAGCGCCGGGGTTCGTCGCCATACATCTGGCGCAGGAAGCCCGGCATGGCCGGACTGCGCAGAACGTCCTGCACTTCGGTGGCGAGCCGCAGCGTGTCGTCCGCGCTCCATGCGGGCACGAGTCCGGCGTGCACGCACAGCCAGCCGGCCTCCAGGTGCGCCAGCGGGCGGTGGCGCAGCCAGTCCAGCCAGGCGCCACGGTCCGGTGCGTCGAGAACGTCGTCCACCGTGTCGCCTCGCTTGAGACCGCGCACGCCGTGCGCCACGGCCAGCAGGTGGAGGTCGTGGTTGCCCAGCAGGCAGGTGGCCGCGTCGCCGAAGCCGCGCAGCCGGCGCATCACCGCCAGCGAGGCCGGGCCGCGGTTGACCAGGTCTCCGAGCACGACGATGCGTCCCGTGGAAGGCGAGAAGCCGATCTCGGCCAGCAGGCGGCCGAGTGCGTCGTCGCAACCCTGCACGTCGCCGATCAGATGGAGCATCGCTCGATTCTGCTACGCTCGCGGCCCCCTTCCCCCGCCCCCGCTGCCAGGCCGGCGGTGCGCATGGACTTCACGCTTCTCGTCTTCCTCATCCTTCTCAACGGCCTCTTCGCGATGTCGGAGATGGCGCTCAGCGCCAGCCGCAAGGCGCGCTTGCAGGTGCTCGTGGAAAGCGGCGCGCCGGGCGCGCAGGCCGCCATGGACCTTCACGACAACCCGACGAGGTTTCTCTCGACGGTGCAGATCGGCATCACCTCCATCGGCGTGCTCAACGGCATCGTCGGCGAGGCCGCCTTCAGCGAGCCGTTGGCCGCCTGGCTGTCGCAGACCTTCGGCCTGCACGCCAGGGCCGCGTCCATCACGTCCACGGGACTGGTGGTGGTGATGATCACCATCCTGACGATCATCTTCGGCGAACTCGTGCCCAAGCGCGTGGGCCAGTTGTTCCCGGAGACGGTGGCGACCTGGGTGGCGCGCCCGATGAACGCGTTGTCGATGGCCACTCGGCCGCTGGTGGCGCTGCTGAGCTTCAGCACCGAGACCATGCTGCGTCTGTTGGGCATCCGGGGCGAGGGCAACCGGGCAGTGACGTCGGAGGAGATCGCCGCCAGCCTGGAAGAGGGCGTGGACGCCGGCGTCATCGAGGCCCAGGAGCACCAGATGGTGCGCAATGTCTTCCGGCTGGACGACCGCCAGATCGGCTCGATGATGATCCCGCGCGCCGAGATCATCTGGCTGGACGTCGCCGACAGCACCGACGAACTCTTCAAGACCATTGCGGCCAGCGGCCACACGCGCTTCCCGGTCTGCCGCGGCTCGCTGGACGACGTGCAGGGCGTGCTCAACGCGGCGCGCCTGCTGGAGCCCCTGGCAGCCGGTCGGCCGGTGGACATCGCTCCGCTGATGCAGCCGCCCGTGTTCGTGCCCGAGACGCTGTCGGGCATGGAACTGCTGGAGCACTTCCGCGCCGCGGGCACCGACCTGGTCTTCGTCGTCGACGAGTACGGGGCGGTGCAGGGCGTGATCACCGAGCGCGACCTGCTGGAGGCCATCACCGGCGAGTTCGGTGCGCCCAGCGACGAGGACGCCTGGGCCGTGCAGCGTGACAACGGCAGCTGGCTGCTGGACGGCCTCATTCCCGTGCCCGAACTGAAGGACCGCCTGGAGCTGAGGGAACTGCCTGAAGAAGGCCGCGGCCGCTACAACACGCTGGCTGGCATGATCATGCTCCTGCTGGGCCGCCTGCCCCGCACCGCCGACACGGTGGAGTGGGAGGGCTGGCGATTCGAGGTCGTCGACCTCGACGGCAAGCGCGTCGACAAGGTGCTCGTCGCGCGCAACGAAGACAAACCCGCTGAGGAAACCCGATGATCAACCAGAACCTGCACCGCCAGCCCGTCGCGCTGGACAGCAACCTCCACCGCAACCTGAAGCTGCGACTGCCCATCACCGACTGGACGTTGGCCAGCGGGCTGAACGCCATCTTCGTGGCCGCCGCCGAGTTCGGCGACACCTGCCGCGAGTTCCCCATCGTGTTCGTCAAGGCGGGCAAGGAGCCCGACGGCACCGAGGCCATTGCGCCCATCGCCGTGTTCGGCCTCACGCATAACGAGAACCTGTACGTGAGCGGCACGCGCTGGCGTGCGCAGTACATGCCGGCGGTGCTGCGCAGCTACCCCTTCTGCATCGCCCGCCTGGACGACGACCGCTTCGCTGTCTGCTTCGACAGCGGCTGGTCTGGCACCAGCGTGCTGGAAGGCACGCCGCTGTTCACCGAGGACGCCAAGCCCACGGAGCTGCTGGCGGACGTCACCAAGCACCTCGAGACCATGGAGGGCGAGATCCAGCGCACGCGCCTGGTCGGCAAGAAGCTTCAGGAACTGGGACTGCTGCAGGAGATGCGTTTCGACGCCACGCTGCCGGACGGCAAGCAGCACACGGTGGACGGCTTCCTGACGGTGGACGACAAGAAGGTCACCGACCTGCCCGCCGACGTCGTGATGGACCTGCACAAGAGCGGCATCCTGGGCCTCATCCACCTGCACTGGGTGTCGATGGGCAACATGCGCCGCCTGGTGGACTGGCACGTCGAGCGTTCCGCCGCCAGTGCGCCGTCGGCCGCTGCTGCGGCACCGGCGGCCTGAGCCTCAAGCCGCCGGCGATGCCGGCGGTGACGACAGGGCCTGCAGCACCTGGGCCGCCTTCGGCTGGGTGCTGCGCACCCAGTCGTCGAAGTGCTGGCGCGCGGCCGCGCCGTAGCGCTTGTAGATCTGCCAGCCGACGAAGGCCACCAGCCCCAGCAGCAGGATCGTCTTCGCGGCGCGCGCCCAGGCCACGAACACGGCAATGGCCATGCCGAAGGCCACCCACTTGAACCACCAGTGGCCGCTGTATGTCATCCAGTTGATGAAGCCGGTGAGGCCGATGACGAACAGTGCCTTCAAGGGCATCAGCACGGCATTGGCCACGTCCTTCACGGGGCGGGTCACGAAGGAGAAGGGGTTCATCGCGGGGTCCTCTTCGGCGTTGTGGGGCGATGAAGGGATCATCGGCACGCGGCGGCCGACCGGCCAGCGGCCTGCGACGGACCGCAGACCGGGCGCGTGAACGGTCGCCTGCGGGGCGCCAAGTGCTGCCGGGCGGACAATCCCTGGCTTCCCACTGCCCCAACCTTCCGCTCGCCATGACCGTCCAACTCGCCAAGCCCGCCCGCAACAGCGTGCCACTGCACCTGACCGACCGCGCCTCGTTCGACGCGCTCACCGGCAGCCTCGATGCCACCGCCCGCCGGTGGCTGTCGACCCTGAAGTTCAGCGGCGCACCCGACACCCATGCCCTGCTGCCCGCGGCCGATGGCTCTCTGGCCGCGGTGTGGGCCGGCGTGCGCGATGCGCAGCACCCCTGGGCGCTGTCGGCCCTGCCCAAGGCATTGCCGGCTGGCAGCTACCACCTGGCCGATCCGGGCCTGGCCCTGGAGCCGGGCGCGGCTGCGCTGTCCTGGGAACTGGGCGGCTACACCTTCGATCTCTACAAGCCCGCCGCGCGCGATGCGGCCCGGTTGCACCTGCCGCCCACGGCCGCGGACCGCCGCGCCCTGATCGTGGCGGCGGCGATGGCATCGACGCGCGACCTGGTGAACACGCCGGCCGAGCACCTGGGCCCGGCCGAACTGGCCGAGGCCGTGCGCCTGGTGGCCAAGCAGCACGGTGCCAAGTTCCGCCAGGTGGTGGGCGACAAGCTGCTGGCCGAGAACTTCCCGGCTGTGCATGCGGTGGGCCGCGCGGCGGCGCGCGCGCCGCGGCTGATCGAGCTGAACTGGGGCCACCCCAAGCACCCGAAGCTGGCGCTGGTGGGCAAGGGTGTGTGCTTCGACAGTGGCGGCCTGGACATCAAGGGTGCCGACGGCATGCGCCTGATGAAGAAGGACATGGGCGGCGCCGCGAACGTGCTCGGCCTCGCGCAGATGATCATGGCGCTCGGGTTGCCGGTGCGGCTGCAGGTGCTGATCCCGGCGGTCGAGAACGCGATCTCCGGCAATGCCTTCCGCCCCGGCGACATCTTCAAGACGCGGGCCGGGCTGCACATCGAGATCGGCAACACCGACGCCGAGGGCCGCGTCATCCTGTGTGATGCGCTGGCCTATGGCGCGGAGGGAAAGCCCGATCTCATCATCGACCTGGCGACGCTCACCGGGGCGGCGCGCACGGCGCTGGGCCCGGCGCTGCCGGCGCTCTTCTGCCGTGACCTCGCGATGGCGCGCGAACTCGTCGACCTCGGCCTGGAACAGCGCGACCCGATGTGGCACATGCCGCTGTGGCGCGACTATCACGGCCTGATCGAGAGCGACATCGCCGACATCGTGAACACCGGCAAGGGCGCGATGGCCGGTGCGATCACCGCGGCACTCTTCCTTGCCGATTTCGTGCCGGCGCGGCAGCCCTGGCTGCACCTGGATCTCTTCGCCTGGAACGACAGCCCCAAGCCCGGCCGCCCGATAGGCGGGGAGGCGCAGACGCTGCGCACGCTGCTCACGTGGCTCGAGCGCCGCTACCGGCGAGGCTGAGCCGGCCCGCCGCGGATTGCACCTGTCGCGCCCCGTGAAAAGCGCCGCTCGCGCGGCGCTATTTCGAGCCGGGAAGATGATCGGGCTCTGGCAAAGTCTCGATCGACGACAGGCGAGAACCGACCGCACCACTGGGCGGAGTACCGGAACCCGTGCCCGGCGCCTGCTCGCTCACCCTCTCGCGGCACTTCGGCCGCACATCCCCCCGATTTCGTGACGCTTGCTCGACGCCGTGGCCGCGCCTTGGCGCCGGTTCAGCGCGTCGCTTCCGTGCGCAGTGACTGCAGCACCGGTGTTTCGACGCGTGCGCGTTCGCAGCGGCGGGCGAGCAGGTCGCACAGCACCAGCGAATCGCTGCCCCAGGTCAAGCGCAGCTGGCGGCCGGTGGCCGGGTGGAGCAGGAGCCATGTGTCGACCGGCGCCTCGCGTGCGGCTTCGGCGGCGGCATCGGTGAGGAAGGGCGCGCCTGCCCAACGGCCGCGCGTCGCCTGATCGAGCCGTTCCCACCAATCGGCGGGCAAGGCTGCGTCCGCGCCCGCAGTGCGGCGTCGCCAGCCGCCCCGATCGGGCTGTGACAGCACGCTGTCCAAGAGCGGCGCGACCCTCGAGCGCAGGGCTGCGGGCGGAGCCGGCCGCGCCAATGCAGGGGCCGGAGCGGCCGGCATGTCCGCGGGCGGCGCCGCGGGTGGCGGCTGAGCG
>JAEUPH010000327.1 GCA_016790395.1 Rubrivivax sp.
ACTTCGACCTTTCCGCGCTGGACACCATCCTCTACGGCGGCTCGCCCATCCCGGTGCCCGTGCTGCAGGAGGCCAAGCGCCGGCTGCCGAACGTGCGCTTCCGCCAGACCTTCGCCTCCACCGAGACCGGCACCGCCGGCACCGTGCTGGAGCCGGCCGACCACGAGCTGGCGCTCAGCGACCCCGCCTTCGCGCACCGCCTGCTGTCCTGCGGCAAGCCGCAGGTGGCGGTGGAGGTGGCGGTGTTCGACGCCGACTTGCGGCCCGTGCCGCCCGGCACCGTGGGCGAGATCGGCGTGCGCACCGAAGCCAACATCGCCGGCTTCTGGAACAACCCCGAGGCCACGGCCGAGAACATCCGCGACGGCTGGGTCTTCACCGGCGACATGGCGCGCATCGACGAGGACGGCTACGTCTACCTCGTCGACCGCAAGAAGGACCTCATCGTCACCGGCGCCTTCAACGTCTACCCGTCCGAGGTGGAGCGCGTGGTGCAGGAGCACCCCGCCGTGTTCGAGGTGGCCGTGATCGGCGTCCCCTCGGCCGAATGGGGCGAGGCGGTGAAGGCCGTGGTGGTGCTGAAGCCCGGCGCCACGCTGGCGGCCGACGAGCTCATCCGCTGGTGCGACGGCCGCATCGCCGGCTACAAGAAACCGAAGTCGGTGGACTTCGTGCCCGCGCTGCCGCGCAACGCCACCGGCAAGGTGCTGCACCGGCAGCTGCGTGAACCGTACTGGGCCGACCAGGCCCGGCAGATCTGAACTTTCCGGGCCGGCCGCACGCCGCCCCAGCAACCCAGGAGTCGTCGATGACCTTCATGAACCTGTTCATCCCGCACGAGCGCACCGAAGAGGAAAAGCAGTGGCTCGCCGAGGAACTGGCCGACCAGGAGAAGCGCTACGCCGCCATCGTGAAGCAGATGGAAGACATCACGCCGCAGCGCGAGATCTGGTACGCCGAATTCCTGCAGCGCATCCAGGAGCGCGGCTTCAACGTCAACGGCGACCAGAAGCAGAAGATCCCGCTGGCCGACATCCCGGTCCAGCCGAACCGGCCGCACAAGGTCGTGTACTGAACGACGCGCCCGCAACCCCCTACCGAGAGACACGACACCATGGCCCGCCCGCATATCGAACCGTTCTGCGACCGCGACGTTCCCTTCAAGAAGATGAACAAGAAGGGTTTCGGCAACGGCATGCACTTCAAGATGCTGAGCATGGACACCGACACCGGCGCCTGCTCGATGACCGTGCAGTTCGACGCCGGCTACAAGCAGACGCCCGGCTTCAGCTGGAGCGAGCTGGAAGTGCTGGTGATGGAAGGCGAACTGCAACTCGGCGACAAGAAGGTGGGCAAGGGCTACTACGCCTTCTTCCCCGCCGGCTACGCCATGCCCGCGCTCTCCACCGAAAAGGGTGCGCAGTGCCTGTTCATGTACAACACCGGCGAACCCAGCCTGGTGGAGAGCGACACGCACCACCCGCTGTGCCGCGTCGACCGCTTCCACCAGACCAACGCCTACAACGACATCCCCTGGGCCCTGGGCAACATCGCGAACCCGGCCACGGCCTGCGGCTGCATGATCAAGCTGCTGAATCACAACGACCGCACGCACGCGCTGACCTTCCTGTACTGCATGACGGCCAACTTCACGCAGGACAACATCTCCTACCACGACTGCGCAGAAGAGAGCTACCACATCTGGGGTTCGAGCTGGATCATGCAGTTCGGCGAAGTGCCCACCGGCGGCTACTTCTGGCGCCCGCCGTACATCAACCACGGCGCCTTCGCCAGCGAGCTGGGCTGCATCGCGCTGGGCCGCGTGGACAGCAAGCTCTTCAACCACTTCCACTACAACCCGTGGAGCACGGTGGAAGAGAACCAGCTGCGCGCCGTGGCCCGCGTGCACCAGCGCGACCCGCATGTCTACAAATGGATGGTGAGCAACGCCCACAACCACCCGCACGGCCCGGAAGACTTCGAGCTCACGATGCCTCGCCACGGTGGCTCGCTGATCTCGCGCGAGCCCAACAGGAACGAAGCCTTCTCGCACCGGCACGGCGACGGCGGCCACCACCACCACGGTGACGGCCACGCGCACGACCACGAGCACTGACACCCCGCCCGACCCCGACTCAAGAGAGAACCCGATGGAAATCCAAGAGCTGCACGTGCTGCGATGGCTGCACATCGTCTGCATGGTGTACTGGCTGGGCGGCGAATGGGGCGTGTTCAACACGGCCAAGTACGTCTGCGACCGCAAGCTGTCGATGGAAGAGCGCCGCCGTCACATGGACACGGCCTACAAGATCGACATCCTGGCGCGCAGCGGCATCATCCTGCTGCTGCCGCTGGGCCTGCACATGGGTTTCCTGTGGGGCGTGCAGCCCCTGGGCGGTGCCTGGCTGACGGGCATGTGGGTGTTCGTGGCCGCCTGGTGGGGCCTGTGCCTGGCGGCCTTCTTCAACCACACCAACGACACCGGGATCACGCTCACGAAGTGGGACGAGCGCGTGCGCTTCATCGTCATCCCGGCGCTGTTCATCACCTCGGTCAGCTCGATGCTGGGCCACGGCCCCTTCGGCGGCGCCGAGGGCCAGCTGTGGTACTCGGCCAAGGTCTTCATCTACGCCATCGCGCTGTGCATCGGCCTGTACCTGCGCTTCGTGATGCGAGCCTGGCAGGAGCTGTTCCGCATCCTCGCCAAGGGGCCCGACGCTGCGGTGGAGGCGCGCCTGGAGCGCGAGATGGTCCAGAGCCGGCGCGTGGCCTACTTCTACTGGGTGGTGATCCTCAGTGTCGCCTTCCTGGGCGCCACCAAGCCCTTCTGATCGGCCCGCGATGAAGCACAAGACCACGCGTGGCGCCATCCGCTACACCAGCAACAAGCCCGAACGCCTGGGTCAGGAGCGGGGGCGCGAGTACTTCAGCATCACGCGCCAGGCCGACGGCGCGCGCGTGCTGCACGCGCACTGCGAGATCGACGACGCGCCCAACGTCATCCGCGACGTGGTGCTGGCGCTGGACAGCGCCTGGCAGCCCACCGACTGCAGCGTGCGCCTCACCGTGGGTGACCGCTACGAAGGCACGGGCCTGATGCGCTTCGCCGACGGCCACGCCGAGTGCGAGACCATCAACCGCCGCGACGGCCGGATCTCGCAGCGCATCGAGACGCCGGGTCGCGTGCGCTGGCTGGGCGCGCACCCCATCATCGGCGACGCACTGGGCCTGGTGCTGTACCCGCTGGCCGAGGGCCCGGGCAAGAAGTTCTTCCCGAACCTGATGCTGACCTCGCCCGACCATCGCGGCGCCACCGGCCCCATGCTGTTCCAGCTGGGCTGGGGCCTGGAGTTCGTGGGCCGCGAGACGGTGACCGTGGGCGCAGGCACCTTCGGCGCGCTGCACTTCCGCTACGTGGACACCGCCGGCCAGCTGCCCGAGGAACACCCGCTGTACGACGTGTGGTGCACCGACGACGGCGAGTACATCTTCCTGAAGGGCGCGGTGGGCGGTTACATGCAGACCTACTACGAGCTCGTCGAACTCACGCACAACGCCTGAGGAGTTGCCGCATGGAAATGTCGAACAAGACGGCCCGCGAGATCTGGGCCGAGGTGAAGGCCAACCCCAACCGCGCCCGCTTCGGCTACGGCAAGAAGGCGGTGCTGGTGAACATCGACTTCCAGTGCGCCTACACGCGCGTGGACGAGTTCAAGACGGCCTACGAGACCGACCCTCAGCAGATCGAGCATGTCAATGCGCTGGCGAAGCGCTTCCGCGCCCTCGGCTGGCCCGTGGTGTGGACGCATGTGGAGTACCTGGCCAGTGCCGAGGACGCCGGCGTCTGGGGCACGCGCACGAACACGCCCGACAGCCTGCAGAACATCAAGGCCGGCAGCCGCCGCGCGCAGCTGGATGAGCGCTGCGACGTGCAGCCCGGCGACCTGCAGTACACCAAGCGCATGCCCAGCCCCTTCTTCGAGACCCCGCTGCAGAGCCTGCTGGTCTGGCACCAGGTGGACACGGTGGTCATCACCGGCGGCAGCACCTCGGGCTGCGTGCGCGCCGGGGCCGTGGATTCGCTGTCGCGCGGCTACCGCACCATCGTCCCCGAGCAGTGCGTGGCCGACAAGCACGAGAGCTACCACTTCGCCAACCTGACGGACCTGATGCTCAAGTACGCCGACGTGGTGGACGTGAACGAGACGCTCACCTGGCTGGACGCGCAGGTGGCCGCGAAGAAGTAGCCTGCAGGAGAGCCCGATGCGCGAAGACACCGGCTACTACGACTACTGGCCGTATCGCGGCCGGCCGAAGATCACCTGGCCGAACGGCGCGCGCGTGGCCTTCTGGGTGGCACCCAACATCGAGTTCTACGAACTCGACCCGCCGAAGAACCCCTCGCGCACGCCCTGGCCGCACCCCTACCCGCCGGTGCCCGGCTACAGCATCCGCGACTTCGGCAACCGCGTGGGCCACATGCGGCAGATGAAGCTGCTGGACAAGTACGGCATCCGCGGCTCCATCTCGCTGAGCACGGCGCTCATCACGCACCACCCCGAGATCATCGAGCTCTGCAAGGAGCGCGACTGGGAGTTCTTCACCCACGGCATCTACAACACGCGCTACACCTACGGCATGAGCGAGGCCCAGGAGCGCGGGATGATCCTGGAGTCGATGGAGGCCATCGAGAAGGCCGTCGGCAAGAAGCCCGCGGGCTACCTGGCGCCGGCGCTGTCGCACAGCGAGGTGACGGTGGACCTCTTCGCCGAACTGGGCGGCCTCTACACCTGCGACCTGTTCCACGACGACCAGCCCACGCCGGTGCGCGTGCGCGGCGGGCAGAAGTTCGTCTCGGTGCCTTACTCGCTGGAACTGAACGACACCATCGTCTACGTCGTCAACAAGATCGAGCCGCGGCGCTACGGGCAGATGATCAAGGACAGCTTCGACCGCCTGTACGCCGAAGGCGCGAACTCGGGCACCGTGATGTGCATCCCCACGCACAACTACCAGGTGAGCTGCCCGCACCGCATGAAGGCTTTCGAGGAAGCGCTGGAGTACATCACCGGCCACCGCGACGTGTGGGTGACCACCGGCCGCGAGATCGCCGAGCACTACCTGGCGAACAGCTATGACACCTGCGCGGCCGACATCGCCGCGCGCCAGCCCCGGAGTTGAGAGCATGGCGCTGGACGAAGCGAACCTGCAGTACCCCATGCGCCGCTACGGCATGGACCACGACCGCTATGCGTGGAGCATGCTGACGGACCGCCCGCCCGTGCAGTGGCCGGGTGGCGCCAGGCTGGCGCTGTGGGTCAACGTGAGCCTGCAGCATTTCCCCATGAACCCGGCGGGCAAGCCCGTGAAGCTGCCGGGCTCGATGACCATGCCCTACCCGGACCTGCGGCACTACACGCTGCGCGACTACGGCAACCGCGTGGGCATCTACCGCTTCCTGGAAGCCTTCGCCAAGCACGGCGTGAAGCCCAGCTTCGCCGTCAATGCGCTGCTGGCCGAGCGCTACCCCGCGCTGCTGCAGGACTTGCTGGACTTCGGCGGCGAGATCCTGGGCCACTCCTGGAACATGGACACGCCGCACGCTGGCGGCCTGGCCGAAGCCGACGAGGCCACCATCATCCAGCGCTCGCTGGCGCTGCTGCGTGAACGCAGCGGCCAGCCCGTGCGCGGCTGGCTGAGCCCGGGTCGGTTGCAGAGCCCGAACACGCCCGAGCTGCTGAAAGCCAATGGCATCGACTACTTCTGCGACTGGGTCAACGACGAGCTGCCCTACCGCTTCCACACCAAGCAGGGCGACCTGTGGTCGCTGCCGCTGACGAACGAGACCGACGATCGCTTCGTGATCATGGACAACCAGCACAGCGAAGCCTCCTGGGCGCAGCAGGTGCTGGACGCGGCGGAGTTCCTGCTCGGCGAAGCGCAGGGCCAGGGCGGCCGGCTGCTGGCGATCTCCGTGCACCCCTGGGTGCTGGGCCAGCCGCACCGCATCAAGCACCTGGAGACGGTGCTGGCGCAGCTGGGCCGCCACGCGGGCATCTGGAACGCAGGGCCGGGCGAGATCCTGGACGCCTTCACCGCGCATCAGCCGGCGGCATGAGCGTGGCCGCCGACATCGACATCCTCGTCAGCGAGGTGGGCCCGCGCGACGGGCTGCAGAGCATCGGCCGCGTCATGCCCACCGAGGCCAAGAAGGCCTGGATCGCGGCCGAGGCCGCCGCCGGCGTGCGCGAGATCGAGGTCGGCTCCTTCGTGCCGGCCAAGCTGCTGCCGCAACTGGCCGACACCGCCGAGATCGTGGCCTTCGCGCGCACGATCCCCGGCCTGCACGTGGCCGCGTTGGTGCCCAACTTCAAGGGCGCGCAGGCGGCCGTGGAAGCCGGGGCGCACAAGATCACGCTGCCGCTGTCGGCCAGCGAAAGCCACAGCCTGAAGAACCTGCGCCGCACGCATGCGCAGGTGCTGGACGAAGCGCGCCAGATCGGCGAGATGCTGAAGGCCCTGCCGCCCGAGCGCCGGCCGGAGTTCGAAGGCGCGCTGTCCACGGCCTTCGGCTGCACCATCGAAGGCGTGGTGCCCGAGGCCAAGGTGGTGGAATTGGCCGTGGCGCTGATGGAAGCCGGCTGCAGCGAAGTGGGCCTGTCCGACACCACCGGCTATGCCAACCCCACCCAGGTGAAGCGCCTCACGCAAGCCGTGTGGGCGGCCGTGGGCCGTGACAAGCTGACCGGCCTGCACCTGCACAACACGCGCGGCCAGGGCCTGGCCAACGTGGTGGCGGCGCTGGACATCGGCCTCACGACGCTGGACGCGTCGCTGGGCGGCATCGGCGGCTGCCCCTTCGCGCCCGGCGCCAGCGGCAACATCGTCACCGAGGACCTGGTCTTCCTGCTGGAAGCGATGGGCCTGCGCACCGGCATCAGCATCCCGAAGCTGCTGGAAGTGCGGCGCCTCGTCGCCGAGGCGCTGCCGGGCGAGCAGCTCTACGGCTTCGTGCCCGACGCCGGCGTGCCCAAGGGCTTCCGGCCGGCGAGTTGATGCCGGCTCATCGTGGGCCGCCGGCGTTTTCACCGGGCCACAGCCGGGCGAAGTCAAACGAGAGCTGGCGGTGGTGCCGAATGGACAGCAGGACCACCTTCGCGTGGGCATCCAGGGCGGCATACAGCATGAGGTAGTCGCCGTGCAGGTACTCCCGCAGGGCGCCGGCCGCGCCGGCCGGCAGCTTGGCCAACTGCGCCAGCGCCTCGGCCGACTGCGGCGGGTTGTCCAGGTAGCGCCGGCCGATGCGGGGGAACCGGGCCAGATTGGGGATCACCGTGGCGCGCAACTCGGCCAGCAGGTCGTCGAAGGCAAAGCCGGCGTCGGCCTCGGTCAGAAACGCTTCGATGGCGTCCAGCCGCTCCAGGAAACTCGCGCTCAATTCGACCCGGTAGAGATCCTCAGCCACGCTTCTTGGCGGGCTTGCCAGTGAGAGCGCCTGCGCGGCGCTTCTGCAGCCGGGCGATGGCGGCATCTGCGCTTTCGGTGCGGCCCGCCTCGATGTCGGCCAGGCCGCGCCGCGCATCGTCGATCAGCAGCAGGTGAATGCGCTCGCGCTCCAGGCAGTGGTAGTAGTCCAGCCGGGCGGCATCGATCAGCGCGACGTAGCTCTCACCGTTCTTGGTGATGATCTTCTCGGCGCCGGCCTTGGCCTGGTCCGCCAGTTCGGACAGGTTGGCACGTGCCTGGGTGAAAGGCACCACATCGCTGGCTGAAAAGCCCATGGCCGGCTCCTGAACAGGGTTTGCAGAATCCTGTGCAGTCTACGCCACGGGATGGCCCGCGCTCAGTCGCGCTTCAAGTCCATGTGGGCCAGCAGCGGCCCGAACCCCTCCACCGCATCCCGGATGCCGCAGCTGCGCAGCGCGTGCCAGTAGGTGGCCGTGTTGATGGCGATCACCGGCTTGCCGAGGAAGATCTCGGCCCAGGGCGCCATGCGAGCCATCGAGAGGTTCGTGCCCACCTGCACGATGGCGTCGATGTCGTCGCCGTCCAGCTGGCGCAGCGCCTGCGCGATCTGCGGTTCGGTGACGCGCGAGATGTCGGTCCAGCTCTTGCAGCGCAGCGGCAGGTCGCGCACGGTCTCGTAGCCGTGGTCGGCGAAGAAGCGCGCCACGTGCTGGTTGGCCACCGGGTAGTAGGGCGACAGCACGGCGATGCGCTGGATGCCGCCGTAGGCCTTCAGCGCTTCCACGCAGCTCTGCGGCCCCACGCTCACGCCCTTGCCGGTGAATTTCTCGACGTGGCGGATGGTGCGCTCGCAGGCCGCCGCGCCGCCGATGAAGGCGATGGCCGACACACCCATCACGTAGTAGTCGGGCTCGCAGGTCATGGCCGTGCGCAGCGCGTCGTCCACCGCGGCCTGGATGATCTCGGCGCCGGCCATGAAGGCGGCGTCCGACAGCGCCTTGGCGTTCTCGATGTAGATGTCGCGGTACTGGTTGGTCACGCCGGCCGGGCGCATGGCGGCGAACTCGGGCTCCACGACGGTGTTCGTCGAAGGCCCGAAGACGCCGAAGACCTTGCGCCAGCCGAGCGTGTCGCGGCCGGTGGGGAAGCTGCGCTGCGGGGTGTTCATTGGTAGCCGGGGTCCTTCATCGGGCCCACCGAGCGCGAGCGCGCAGGCTGCAGCAGCACGGGCGGCTCGCTGCCCGGGAAGTCGGGGCCCCAGTTCACGGGCTTGCCCTTCATCTCCACGCGCGCTTCCTCGGTGTACCAGTCCACCAGGCGGCCGTCGCAGCGCAGGATCCAGGTCGTGCCTTCGGGGCCGGAGACGAAGTCGCCGTGGCGCACGCCGGCCGGCCGGAAGAAGTAGGTGCCCTGGTACATGCGGCCGTAGTTGTATTCGAAGTCGCCTTCCAGGCAGTAGGCTTCCTCGTACACCGGG
The DNA here is from genome assembly GCA_016790395.1 of Rubrivivax sp. Lineage (GTDB taxonomy): Bacteria > Pseudomonadota > Gammaproteobacteria > Burkholderiales > Burkholderiaceae_C > Rubrivivax. The sequence goes on from JAEUPH010000327.1 coordinate 8,945, forward strand.
TGGTGGGCCAGCGGGTGCTCCACCCAGTTCGGCTTGGCGCGGATGAGGCGTGTGTAGAAGCCCGTCACCGGGTCGTGGTGCAGCAGCTTGATGAACAGGCCCGGCACGGGCGTGCCGCCGCGCGAGAAGTCCATCGGGCTGCCGTGCACCGGGTGCGTCACCTCGTACCAGTCCATCTGGCTGGCGTGCTTGATGCCCAGCCGGTGCTCGGGGTTGCGGTTCGGGCCGTGGGCCGACGCGGGCGTGAAGCCCCAGTCGCCGTACTCGCGCCACAGCAGCACGCGCGTGCCGGCGCGCACCTGCAGCGACGGCGTCAGCACGCCCAGCGGGGCGATGAAGTAGTCGTCCTTGGCCAGCGTCTCGTCGCCGATGCGGACTTCGCCTTCCAGCACGTACCACTCGGTCTGGGCGGCGTGCAGGCCGGCGGGGCGCTGCCAGTCGCTGGTGAACTCCACCAGCAGCGAGGCTTCGCCGGTCTCCTCGCAGTAGTTCAGGTTGCGCTGGCGCGCGTCGCCGCTGCCGTGGGGCATCTCGGCGGGGTGCCAGATCAGGTCTTTCTCGTCGATCAGTTCAACGTGGGGTCGCATGGCGCAAAGGCTGGTTGAAGAAGCCTCAAGCCTAGGGCGCCCATGGCAAGTGGGGGCTTTCCCGTAGTCCGGCCCTCCGCGATGCGGAACACGCGCAAAAAGCCTGGCCCCGGCCCGCGTGGGGCTACGCGGCCTGCGCTGCGGGCTGCTGCTGCCGCTTCATCATCGGCACGTACACCGCCACCGCGATCACCACGCCCACAAACCAGGCGTAGTTGTAGATCTCCTTGAAGAACCCCGGCACGCCGCCGAAGGCGCCCGGGAAGGCGGTGGCCAGGAAGCCCGGCACGTTGGGCAGCACGGCGGCGGCGAAGGCCACCGCGCCGGCCGGGTTCCAGCCGCTGCCGCCGTAGGCGTAGCGGCCCTGCGGGTCGTACAGCTGCTCCACCTCGATGTGCGTGCGCCGCACGATCCAGTAGTCGGCGATCATGATGCCCAGCACCGGCCCCAGCAGCGCACCGTAGCCCACCAGCCAGGTGAAGATGTAGCCGCCGGAGGACTCGATCAGCTTCCACGGCATCATCACGATGCCCAGCAGCGCCGTCACGTAGCCGCCGCGCGCGAAGTTCAGCCACTTCGGGAAGATGGCGGTGAAGTCGTAGGCCGGGCCCACCACGTTGGCGGCCAGGTTCACGCACAGCGTGTCGATGGTGATGATGGCCAGGCCGATGGCCACGGCGATGCCTTCCATGCGGCCGGCCAGGTCCACCGGGTCCCAGATGGCCTTGCCGTAGATGCTGACGGTGGCGGACGTCACCGCCACGCCCACGAAGGCGAGGGCCGCCTGCGGCACTGGCAGGCCGAGGCTCTGGCCGACCATCTGGTCACGCTGGCTGCGCGCGAAGCGCGTGAAGTCGGGGATGTTCATCGCCAGGCCCGACCAGTAGCCCGACATGGCCGTGAAGGTGGGCCAGAACAGCGCCCAGAACTGGCCTTCCTTCTTGCCGCCTTCCACGAACTGCGAAGGCGCCAGCAGCAGGGGGCCGAAGCCGTCGGCCCGCCACCAGGCCCAGGCCAGCAGCGCGAACAGGATGAACACCTTGATCGGCGCGGTGAGGGTCTCGATCCAGCGCACCGACTCCGGCCCGCGCGCGATGAAGAACAGGTGCAGCGCCCAGAACAGCAGGAAGCAGCCCAGCTGCCCCGGGTCGAGCCCGATCCAGCCCATCTTCGTGCCCACCAGCGCACCGCCGCTCAGGATGTTGCCGATGGCGTAGATGGCGCTGCCGCCCACCCAGCACTGGATGCCGAACCAGCCGCAGGCCACCAGCGCGCGCAGCAGCGCCGGCAGCTTGGCGCCCTGCGTGCCGAAGGAGGTGCGCACCAGCACGGCGAAGGGAATCGCGTACTTGGCCCCCGCGTGGCCATTCAGCAGCATGGGCACCAGCACGATGAAGTTGCCCACCAGCACCATGCCGATGGCCTGCGCGGCCGAGAAGCCCTGGTCGATCATGCCCGCGGCCAGCATGTAGCCGGGGATGCACACCACCATGCCGATCCACAGCGCCACGTAGTGCGTGGCCGTCCAGGTGCGGTGGGCGGCGTCGGTGGGCGCGAGGTCGTCGTTCCAGAGTTCCGGCGAACGCTGCGTCATGGCGGCCCCCGTTCAGAGCTTGTAGAGCCTGGCGGCGTTGTCGCGCAGCAGCTTCTTCAGCGCCTGCGGCTTCAGGCCCAGGGCCTCGATGTCCTTGCGCGTCTGCTCGAAGGGCAGCACCGGGAAGTCGGTGCCGAACAGCACCTTGTCCTGGCCGAAGCTGTTGATGTACTTGACGAAGCTCTCGGGCCAGTAGGTGGGCCGGTGAGCGTCGCAGCCGATGTAGACGTTGGCGTGTTTCCAGGCCATGGCGATCATCTCGTCGGTCCACGGGATGCCGACGTGGATGCCCACCAGCTTCAGTTCCGGGAAATCACAGGCCACGCTGTCCAGCGTGATGGGCCGGCCCACGCTGCGGCGCGGGTAGCTCTTGTCGTAGACCATGCTCTGGCCCACCTGCAGCTGGATGGGAATGTCCAGCTCCACGCACTTGGCGTAGAACGGGTACCAGCGCGCGTGGTCGGGCGCCAGCTCGAACCAGTGCGGGTAGCCGTGGGCGCCGATGAAGCCGTCGTCGCGCACCGCCTTTTCCAGCTCGCGCACGCCGTCCATGCCTTCGGTGGGGTCCACGCCGGCCAGCGCGCTGAAGCGGTTCGGGTACTTCTGCACCGCGTCGGCCACCAGCTTGTAGGGCACCTGGTAGCAGGCCGGGTGGTGCTTCACGCCCACCTTGGCGGCGATGAGCAGCGAGCGCTCGATGCCGGCGGCGTCCATGCGGTCGATCATCTCCTCCAGCGTCACGCCGTCGAAGGTGCCCTGGCCGACCTTCATCTTGTCGACGTAGAACTGCTTGCGCGGCGGCCGGTTGGCCAGGGCTTCGGGCGTCCAGATGTTGACGACGGCGTCGATGGCTTGGATTTCGTGGCTCATGGGTTCCCCAGGTTCAGCCCCGACCTTGTAGCCTCCGCCTCACCCGCGGGCACGGACTCCGGCGCCCGTGCCCGCCGTGCGGACAGAGCCGCCCTGGTGCGCCACCGGGCCGGCCATTCGCGCGCAGGATGGCGCCCTGTGGAGACGAGGACGAGCATGAACGAGCGCACGCGCCCGCTGCAAGGCATCCGGGTGGTGGAGATGACGCACATGGTGATGGGGCCGGCCATCGGCGTCATCCTGGCCGACCTGGGCGCCGACGTGATCAAGGTGGAGCCGCCCAAGGGCGACAACACGCGCCGGCTGCTGGGCAGCGGTGCGGGTTATTTCCCCATGTACAACCGCAACAAGCGCAGCCTGGCGGTGGACACCACCGTGCCCGCCGGCCGCGCCGTCGTGGACGCGCTGCTGGCCGACGCCGACGTCTTCATCGAGAACTTCCGCCCCGGCGCCATGGCCGAGAACGGCTGGAGCTTCGAGGCGCTGTCGCAGAAGCACCCGCGGCTGATCTGCTGCTCGGCCAAGGGCTTCCTCGGCGGCCCCTACGAACAGCGCACGGCGCTCGACGAGGTGGCGCAGATGATGGGCGGCCTGGCCTACATGACCGGCCTACCCGGCAAGCCCATGCGCGCCGGCGCCTCGGTGATCGACGTCACCGGCGGCATGTTCTGCGTCATCGGCATCCTGGCGGCGCTGGAAGAGCGCCACCGCACCGGCCGCGGCCAGCAGGTCACGGCGTCGCTGTTCGAGACCACGGCCTTCCTCTGCGGCCAGCACATGGCGCAGGGCGTGGTCACCGGCAAGCCGGCGCCGCCGATGACGCAGCGCCTGTCGGCCTGGGGCGTGTACGACATCTTCGACACCGCCGACGCCGACCAGGTCTTCATCGCCGTCGTCAGCGACACGCAGTGGCGCAAGTTCTGCGCCGCCTTCGACTTCCAGGGCTTCCTGGCCGACCGCAGCCTCGACACCAACAGCGGCCGCGTGCAGCAGCGCGAGCGCACCATGCCCTTCCTGCGCGAGCAGTTCCGCGGCTGGAAGAAGGCCGCGCTGATGGACAAGCTGGAGACCATCGGCCTGCCCTTCGCGCCCGTCAGCAAGCCCGAGGACCTGTTCGACGACCCGCACCTCAACGCGCAGGGCGGCCTGGTGCCGCTGACGCTGCCCGACGGCCGGTCCACGAAGCTGCCGGCGCTGCCGCTGGAAATGAGTGGCCAGCGCTTCGACGCCTGGCGCGACCTGCCGCAGATCGGCCAGCACACGCAGGAGACGCTGCGCGAGGCCGGCTTCAGCGACGCCGAGATCGCCGAACTCGCCGCCGCCGGCGTGCTGCGCTGGCCGGAAGCGGCACCGAAGGGCGCGTGATGGCCGGCCTGTCGCTGTTCGAGAAGCTGTGGCAGCAGCACCTCGTCGCCGACCTGGGCGACGGCGCCAGCCTGCTGCACATCGACCGCATCTTCCTGCACGAGCGCACCGGCAGCGTGGCGCTGCAGACGCTGGAGGCCGACGGCCGCCGCGTGCGCCACCCCGAGCTGGCCTTCTGCACGATGGACCACATCGTCGACACGCTGCCCGGCCGCGGCGACGACACGCGCATGCCCGGCGGCCGCGCCTTCATCGAGACCACGCGCGCCACCACGCGCGCCGCCGGCATCCGCCTGTTCGACGTGACCGACCCGCAGCAGGGCATCGTGCACGTGATCTCGCCCGAGCAGGGCATCGTGCTGCCCGGGCTGACGGTGGTGTGCCCCGACAGCCACACCTGCACGCAGGGCGCCCTGGGCGCGCTGGCCTGGGGCATCGGCTCGTCGGAAGCCGAACATGCGCTGGCCACGCAGACGCTGCGGCTGGCACGGCCCGGCAGCATGCGCGTGGTGTTCAACGGCCGGCTGCGCGAAGGCGTCACGGCCAAGGACATGATGCTGTGGCTGATCGGCCGCCACAGCGCCAGCGGTGCCGCCGGCCACGCGGTGGAGTTCGCCGGCGAGGCGGTGCGCGCGCTGCCCCTGGAAGCGCGGCTGACGCTGTGCAACCTGGCGGTGGAGTTCTCGGCCTTCACCGGGCTCATCGCACCCGACGAGACCACCTTCCAGTACCTGCAGGGCCGGCCTTACGCACCCAGCGGGGCGATGTGGGAGCGCGCGGTGGCCGCGTGGCGCACGCTGCGCAGCGACGACGACGCGGTGTTCGACCGCGAGATCGAGGTCGATGCTGCGGCCATCCCGCCCATGCTGACCTGGGGCACCAGCCCGCAGCACGCCGTGGCCGTGGACGGCCGCGTGCCCGACCCCTTCCACGAGCCCGACCCGCACACGCGCCAGGCCATGGAGCGCGCGCTGCAGTACATGGACCTGCAGCCTGGCCAGCCCCTGGCCGGCATGCCCGTCGGTGCCGCCTTCATCGGCTCCTGCACCAACGCGCGCATCTCCGACCTGCGCGCCGCCGCCGCCGTGCTGCGCGGCCGCAAGGTGGCGCCGGGCGTGCGCGCCATCTGCGTGCCCGGCAGCATGCAGGTCAAACGCCAGGCCGAGGCCGAGGGCCTGCACCGGGTCTTCCTGGAAGCGGGCTTCGAGTGGCGCGAGTCGGGCTGCTCGATGTGCTTCTTCGCGGGGGGCGAGAGCTTCGGCCACCGCCAGCGCGTGGTCAGCACCACCAACCGCAACTTCGAAGGCCGTCAGGGGCCGGAGACCCGCACGCACCTGGCCAGCCCCGCCACCGTGGCGGCCAGCGCCATCGCGGGCTGCCTGGCCGATGCGCGGGCGCTGCAGCCGCAGGAGCTGGCGCATGGATAGGTTCACCGTGCACCGCGGCGTGGCGGCGCCGCTGCTGCGCATCAACATCGACACCGACGCCATCATTCCTTCGCGCGAGATGAAGCGCGTCTCGAAGACCGGCCTGTGCGACGGCCTCTTCGCCGGCTGGCGCTACACCGAAGTGGGCGGGCGCACGCCCAACCCGGCCTTCGTGCTCAACCAGCCGGCCTACGCGGGCGCGTCCATCCTGCTGGCGGGCGTGAACTTCGGCTGCGGCTCGTCGCGCGAACACGCGGTGTGGGCGCTGAAGGAATACGGTTTCCGCGCCGTCGTTGCGCCCAGCTTCGGCGCCATCTTCTACAACAATTGCATCCGCAATGGCCTGCTGCCGGTGGAGCTGCCGGAAGACGCCGTGCAGGCGCTGGCCGACGCCTCGGAGCGCGGCGCCGCGCTGCGCGTGGACCTGGAAACCTGCGTGGTGGAAGCGGAAGGCGGCCCGCTGTTCCGCTTTGCCATCCAGCCGGCGCTGCGCGAGATGCTGCTCGAAGGCCTGGACCCGGTGGCGCTGACCCTGAAGCTGCAGCCGCAGATCGAGGCCTTCCAGGCCACCGACCGCCAGGCCCGACCCTGGGTCTACCTGCCCGCGCGGCCGGCGTGATGGTGGCGCTGAAGCTGCTGCACCTGCTGTGCTTCGTGTACTGGCTGGGCGGTGACCTGGGCACCTTCTACTCGGCGGGGCTGGTGGTGAAGCGCGAGCTGTCGGCCGAGGCGCGCGTCACCGCGGCGCGCATCATGGCCGCGACCGATCTGGCGCCGCGCATCGCGATGCCGCTCACGGTGGCCAGTGGCTTCCACCTGGCGGTGCTGAGCGGCTTCGTCGCGATGCCGATGGCCGCCGCGGCTGCGGCCTGGGCGTTGTGCGCGGCGTGGATCGCCGCCGTGCTGTGGCTGCACCACCGCCCCGGCACGCGCTGGCTGGTGCGCGTGGACTTCGCCTGGCGCATCGCGTTGGTGGCCGGCCTGCTGGCCGTGGCGCTGATGGGCTTCACGCAGGCCTGGCCGCAGCCCGCGCCCTGGCTGGCCCTGAAGCTGGCGGCCTTCGCGGCCACGGTGTTCTGCGGGCTGATGATCCGTGTGCGCGTGAAGCCCTTCGGCCCCGCCTTCGCGCAGCTGCGGCGTGGCAACACCACCGACGCGGTGAACCACGACATCGCGCAGTCGCTGGGCCGCGCGCGGCCCTGGGTGGTGGGCATCTGGGCCCTGCTGCTGCTGGCGGCGTTCACGGGGCTGCACGGCATCACGCCATGAAGGTGCAGCGCCAGTTCGTGCAGGTGGGCGCGCGCCGCGTGATGGTGCGGCACGCGGGCCGCGGGCCGGCGGTGGTGCTGGTGCACCAGTCGCCGCAGAGCAGCCGCGCATTGATGCCGTGGATCGAGAGGCTCGCCGCGCAGTACGCCGTGTTCGCGCCCGACACGCCCGGCTTCGGCCACAGCGACCCGCTGCCCCTGGCCGCGCCTTCGATCACCGACTACGCCGAAGCGCTGGCCGAGCTGCTCGGCGCGCTGGGCCTGCAGCGCGTGCTGGTGTTCGGCATGCACACGGGTGCGGCCATCGCCACGCAGCTGGCGCTGGCGCACCCGCAGCACGTGGCGGGCCTGGTGACCGACGGCCTCTCGCTCTTCGACGCGGAAGAGTGCGCTTCACTGCTGGCCCACTACGTGCCGCCCTTCGAGCCGCAATGGGACGGCAGCCACCTGCGCTGGCTGTTCGCGCGCCTGCGTGAGCAGCACCTGTTCTTCCCCTGGTACGACGGCCGCCGCGCCGCACGGCTGCGTTACCCACTGCCCGCACCCGAGCGCGTGCACGCCGACGTGCTGGACCTGCTGGACGCCGGCGACGGTTACCGCGCCGCCTACCGCGCTGCCTTCCAGTACGCGCCGCGGGGCGCGCTGCCCTCGCTGCAGGTGCCTGCGCTGCTGGCCTGGCGCGCCGGCGACGTGCTGGCGCCGCACGCGCCGCGCTGCCCGGCGTTGCCTGCCGCTTCACGCGCGGCGGTGCTGATGGGTGGTGAGGGCGAGCTGGTGAAGTGCACGGACAACCACTTCGCGGCCTGCGCCGCGGGTGCCACCGTGGCCGACGCCGCCGCCAGCATGGCCGCTGCGCCGGCCGCCACGCGGCGCATCGTGGCGGCCGGGGGCGTGGAGTGGGCCTTCCACCTGGCACCCGGCGGCGATGCCCCGGCGCGGCTGTCGCTGGGCGACATCGGCCAGCCGGCCGCAGTGCCCGAAAGCGGCGCCGGCCCGCGCATCGCCGTCGAGCTGCCCGGCCATGGCGCCAGCCTGGCTGCGGCCGAGCTGGACGTGGCCATGCCGCGCCTGGCTGCCGCATTGCACGAAGCGCTGGCCGCGCTCCTGCCCGCCACGGCGCCGCTGGAACTGCAGGCCCAGGGCGCCGGTGCCGTGCTGGCCCGCCACCTGGCCCGCGCGCTGGGCGCGCGCTGCACCGCGTTGCAGACGGCCGGCCTGCCGCCGGCCGACGCCGCCGCGCGCCGGCACTTCCTGCAGCAGCTGCCCGCACTCGCGCCCGACGCCCAGGGCGGCCACCTGCTCGCCGCCTGGGACTGGGCGCGCCAGTCGCAGCTGTTCGACCCCTGGCAGCCGGCCACCGCCGCCGGCGTGCTGGACGCCCCCGCCCCCGACCCGCAGCGCCTGCACGAGCATGTGCGCGAAGTGCTGCGCGCCGGCCCCCTGCACGCCGCGCTGTGGCGCGCCGCCCTTGACGAGGAATGAACCCATGGAATTCGCCGACACCCAACGCAAGGCCGGCCGCGGTGCCACCGGCTTCGCCATCGTCGTCGTGCTGCACCTCATCATGGGCTGGGCTCTGCTGAACGGCCTGGCGCAGCGCCTGGTGGAGGTGATCAAGTCGCCGCTGGAGACCAAGATCATCGAAGAGGTCAAGCCGCCGCCGCCACCGCCGCCCGAGAACCTGCCGCCGCCGCCGAAGTTCCAGCCACCGCCGCCTTCCTTCGTGCCCCCGCCCGAGGTGAACGTGAACCCGCCGCCGACGCCAGCGCCCACCATCACGACCACGCAGGTGGCCCCGCCGCCGCAGCCCTTCACGCCGGCACCCCCGCCCGTGGTGGCCCCGCCGGCGCCCCCGGCGCCGCCACGCGTGGCCGCCCGGCCGGCCATCGCCAACGTGGCCGATTGCGCACCCACGGCCGACGACTACCCCTCGGCCGCCAAGCGCTCCGAGGCCACCGGCACCACGCGCATCCGCTTCACCATCGGTGCCGACGGCAAGCTGGCCGGCGCGCCCGACATCGTGAAGTCGGCCGGCGCCACGCGCGAACACAAGATGCTGGACCGCCTGGCCGCTTCCAAGCTCTCGGAGTGCCGCTTCAAGGCCGGCTCCGACGAGAACGGCAAGCCGGTGGGTGCCTCCTTCGACGTCGACTACGTGTGGAAGCTCGACTGAGCCGCCGCACGCCCTTCACTTCTGCCTGTAGCCCTGGAGTTCCCATGAATCTGTTTTCTTCCCTGATCCGGCCGCTGGCGCTGGCCCTGACCCTGGCCGGTGCTGCCGCTGCGCCCACGGCCGCCCTGGCGCAGGCGACGTCGGAGCCTGCCGCGGCTTCCGCTGCAGCGCCGGCAGCCCCGGCCCCGACGGCTGCGCCCGCGCATGCCGCGGTGACCGAAGAAGCCGTCGACAACCCCTACGGCCTGAAGGCGCTGTGGACGCAGGGTGACTTCGTGGCCCGCGGCACGCTGATCATCATGATCATCATGTCCATGGGCAGCTGGTACGTGATCTTCACCAAGCTGT
>JAEUPH010000344.1 GCA_016790395.1 Rubrivivax sp.
CTGCAGGCCACGCTGCTGGGCACCTTCCTGGCGCAGAACCTGGTCGTGTTCTTCGTGCTGTGGGAAGCGGTGCTGATTCCCATGGTGCTGCTGATCCTGCTCTTCGGCGGGCCCGAGCGGCGCCGCGCCGCGCTCACCTTCTTCTTCTACACGATGGCCGGCAGCGTGCTGTTCCTGGCCGCCGTCATCGTGCTGGGCGTGCAGAGCGTGCAGCAGACGGGTCAGTGGAGCTTCGAATTCAGCGCGCTGCAGCGCCTGCGGCTGGGCGCCGGCACCCAGCAGTTCGTGTTCTGGGCCATCGTGCTGGCCTGCGCGGTGAAGAGCCCGCTCTTTCCCTTCCACAGCTGGCTGCCGCTGGCCTATGGCGAAGCCTCGCCCTCGGGCACGGCGCTGATGGCCGGCGTGATGTCCAAGATGGGCGCCTTCGGCTTCCTGAAGCTGGCGCTGCCCCTGTGCCCCGAGGTCGCGCGCGAGGCCGCCACGTTGATGACGGGCTGGGCCGTGCTGAGCATCCTGTACGGCGCCGTGCTGGCCCTGCGCCAGCAGCACTTCAAGCAGCTCGTGGCCTATGCCTCGCTCAGCCACATGGGCTACATCGTGCTGGGCCTCTTCAGCTTCCAGGCCACGGCGATCCAGGGTGTGCTGTTCCAGATCCTCAGCCACGGTCTGGCGGTGGCCGGCCTCTTCCTGATGCTGGGCCTGCTGGAACAGCGTTGCGGCCGCGGCTACCTGCAGCTGAGCGCACTGGCCGGCATCGCACCGCGCTTCGCCGTGGTGCTGATGCTCTTCGTGCTGGCCTCGCTGGCGCTGCCGCTGACCAGCGGCTTCACGGCCGAGTTCCTGGTGCTGCTGGGCAGCTTCACGCAGGGCCTGGCCGTCTGGCGCGCGGGTGCGGGCGCCGGGCAACTGGTGGCGGTGCTGCTGGCCGCCACGGGCGTGGTGCTGGGCGCCACCTACATGCTGCGCTTCGCGCGCACGCTGGTCTGGGGCGACGCCGGCCCGGCCGGCGGCGATGCCCGGCTGCGTGACCTGGGCCCCCGCGAAGGCCTGGCGCTGGCACCGCTGCTGCTGTTGATCCTGTGGATCGGCATCGCACCGGCTTCGATGATGTCCAAGGTGGAGAACGCCGTCGCCACGCTCACCGCGCCGGCCGTCGCCCCCACGCTCGCGAAGGCCGTCCATGGGCACTGACTTCTTCTACGCGCTGCTGCCCGAGCAGGGCGTGCTGGGACTGATCCTGCTCCTCATGGTGCTGGAGATGCTGCGCCGTGACCCGCGTGTCGCCCGCCTGGCCTTCGCCGCCGTGATGCTGGCCGGCCTGGGCGTGCTGATGCAGCAACTGATGGGCGGCTTCAGCGCCGAGCCGGTGCCGGGCGAGGTGCAGGTGGACCGCCTGGCCCTGCTGGGCAAGGCCGTGCTCATGGCCTGCAGCCTGGCGCTGGCGCTGGGGTTCACCCACGCCAGCGGCTTCAAGTTCTGGATCCTGCTGGCCTCGGCCCTGCTGGGCGGCATGGTGGTGCTGGACAGCGCCGGCTTCGCCACGCTGTTCATCGGCATCGAGTTGCTGTCGCTGCCCGCGTTCGCGCTGATGGTGCAGGGACAGGGCCACACCCCCGCCAGCGAGGGCGCGTTCAAGTACCTGCTGATGTCGTCCGTGGGCACGGCGCTGCTGCTCTTCGGCATCTCGCTGGCGTACGGCAGCACCGGCTCGCTGGCCATCGCCGACTTCGCCCGCGTGCTGTCTGGCAGCGGCCCGGCGCAGGCGGCGGGGCTGCTGGTGCTGTGCGGACTTTTCGTGAAGGCGGCGGTGTTTCCCTTCCACGGCTGGGCGCCGGATGCCTATGCCGGTGCGCGCCTGCCGGTCACGGCCGTGCTGGCCTCGCTCGTGAAGGCGGCCGTGGTGCTGGCGCTGCTGCGCATCACCGCCAGCGTGGTGCTGGAGGCCACGGTCACCAGCCTGGTGGCGGCGCTGGGCATCGTCTCCATCGTGTTCGGCAACGTTGCCGCCCTGGGCCAGAAGCGCCTCAAGCGCATGCTGGCGTACTCCTCGGTGGCGCACGCCGGCTACATGATCTTTGCGCTGGTGGACAGCACCGGCAGCCGGATCGAAGACCTGCTCTGGTACGTCGCCTTCTACGCCTTCGGCACGCTGCTGGCCTGCGCCGCCTTCGCGCGGCTGAGCCCGGCCCGTGAAGGCCACCCCGACGACGAACTCGCGGCCCTGGACGGCCAGTTCGCGCGCCGCCCGCTGGCCGCGCTGCTGCTGGCGCTGGCCGTGCTGTCGCTGGCCGGCATGCCGCCCTTCCCGGGCTTCTTTGCCAAGCTCTTCGTGTTCAAGTCGGTGATCGCCTCGGGCCACCTCGTGGCAGCCATCGCCGCCTTCGTCGGCAGCTTCCTGGGCCTGGCGGTGTACCTCAACATCGTGCTGCGCTTGTTCCGCAGCGACGCCGACCCGGCCACCGCCGCCACGCGCCTGCGCGCCGAACCACACTGACCACCGGACAGGGGCCTCCACCATGAACGCTATGCCGAGCATGCCCACCCGCAACCAGCTGGCGGCCGCCCTGCAGGACGCCATCCAGCTGCGGGGCACGGTCGCCGACCTGCTGGCCCAGAAGGGCACGGTGGTGCACGCCATCGGCCCGGCCGAGACGGTGTATGCCGCCATCCACAAGATGACCGAGTGCCGGGCCGGCGCCCTGCCGGTGATGGACGGCACGCGGCTCGTGGGCATCATTTCGGAGCGCGACTACACGCGCAAGGGCATCCTGCAGGGCCGAGCCTCGAACGAAACCCGCGTGGACGAGATCATGTCCCCCAAGGTGATCACCGTCGGTCCCGACACCCGCCTGGGCGACTGCATGAAGGTCGTCACCGACCACGGCATCCGCCACCTGCCGGTGGTGGACGGCGAGCGCGTGGTCGGCCTGCTGAGCATCGGCGATCTGGTGCGCGCCGTGGTTCAGCAGCAGGCCGAGGTCATCCAGAGCCTGAAGTCCTTCATCGGCAGCGACTACCCGACCTGATCGTCCTCCAGCGGCCGGCTGCACTCCTCCAGCAGGTAGGCGATGGAGCGGTAGGGCCGGCCGGTCTCGGCCGTGAGGCCGATCTCGCAGGTGCGGTTGGTGGAAACGCCCTCGCAGCAGCTGGCCGGCAGCGCCTCGTGCACCTTGCGCAGGGCGTGGGCATTGAGCTCAGGCACCGCGAAACCTCGGTCGCCGCCGAAGCCGCAGCAGGTGACGCCCGGCGGCTCCACCACGTTCTCGGCGCAGGCCGCCAGCACCTTGCGAAGCTGCGCATCCGATCCGACACGGCGCGTGCTGCAGTTGACGTGCAGCGCGATCGTCTCCTTCTTGCGCCGCAGGCGCAGGCGCGGCAGCAGCGCGTCGTGCGCGAATTCGTGGAAGTCCATCAGCTTGAGCCGACCGGCCAGCACCTTCTGCATGCGCACGCTGCACGTGCTGGCGTCCATCACCACCGGGTGGTGGCCGCCCTGGCCGTCGTCGGCGGCCTTGAGCAGTGCGGCGATGGCCGCCTCGGCCATGGCGTCGCCCTCTTCCACCATCCCGCGGCTTTCCATCACCTTGCCGCAGCACAGCTGATCCACGCCCTCGGGCAGGCGCACGGCATAGCCGGCGCGGCCCAGCAGTTCGACGATGACCTCGGGCAGCGTCGGCTCGCCACGGGTGTTGGCGCCGAAGATGCGCCCGCCGCAGGCCGGGAAGTAGACCACCGGGTCGCCTTGTTCGCCGCCGCCCGGCACCGGCTTGCCGGCCCGCGGCATGCCGCGCTTCCAGGCGCCCATGGACAGGCGCGAGATGAGGCCTTCGCCCACCACGCCGGCCGCCACGTGGCCCAGCGTGATGCCCACGCGCGAGGCCGTGGACACGGTGCCGAAGTGATCGGCCGTCCACTGCGCCACCTTGTGCGCGCCGCTGCCCACGGCACGGCCCCGCAGCAGCCGCGTCAGTGCCCCGGTGTCGATGCCCACCGGGCAGGCCGTGGAGCACAGACCGCAGCCGGCGCAGGTGTCCAGGCCGTAGTAGGCAAAGTCGGCCTCGACGTCGGCCGTGCTCTCGCCCGCGGCCTTGCGGCGCGACAGCTCGCGCCAGCTGACGATGCGCTGGCGCGGCGACAGCGTGAGCCGGTGCGACGGGCACAGTGGCTCGCAGAAGCCGCACTCGATGCAGCGGTCCACCAGAGCCTCTGCGGCCGGCATGGGCTTGAGGTTCTTCAGGTGCGCCTGCGGGTCGTCATTGAGGATGACGCCGGGGTTCAGCAGGTCCTGCGGGTCGAACAGGCGCTTGAGCTGGCGCATCAGCACCATGGCCTGGCGGCCCCACTCCATCTCGACGAAGGGCGCCATGTTGCGGCCCGTGCCGTGCTCGGCCTTCAGCGAGCCGTCGTACTTGTGCACGACCAGCGCGCAGACCGCGTCCATGAAGCGCGCGTAGCGCTCCACCTCGGCGGCGTCGGAGAAGTCCTGCGTGAACACGAAGTGCAGATTGCCCTCGAGCGCGTGGCCGAAGATGATGCCTTCGCTGTAGCCGTGCTGGCGCATCAGCGCCTGCAGGTCCACCGTGGCCGCGGCCAGGCTCTCCACGGGGAAGGCCACGTCCTCGATGATCACCGTGGTGCCGGCGCGGCGCATGGCGCCCACCGAGGGGAAGGTGCCCTTGCGCACCTTCCAGTAGCTCTCGCAGGTGGCGGCGTCGGTGGCAAAGACGGGCGGTGCGACCGTGGCCACGCCCTCCAGTGCGGCCAGCGCCGCGGCGATGCGCACCTGAAGCGCGGCCGGCGACTGCGCCCGCACCTCCACGAGCAGCGCAGCGGCCTCGTCGCCCAGCGCGCGCATGGCCGGCGGCATGCCGGGCTTGGCTTCCACCGAGCGCATGGAGGCGCGGTCCAGCAGTTCCACCGCCGACACCGGCGTGCCCCGCAATCGGATCACGGCCTGGCAGGCGGTCGCGATGTCGGGGAAGAACACCAGCGCGCTGGCCTTGTGCGGGTCCTCGTCCACGGTGCGCAGCGTGACGCGCGAGATGAAGCCCAACGTGCCCTCGGAGCCCACCATGAGGTGGCTGAGGATGTCGATCGGATCTTCGAAGTCGACCAGCGCGTTCAGGCTGTAGCCGGTGGTGTTCTTGATCTGGTACTTGTGGCGGATGCGCTCCGCCAGCGCCGTGTCGGCGCGCGTCTCGGCACCCAGCCGGGCCAGCGTCTGCACCAGTTCGCGATGTGTCTCGCGGAAGCGCGCCACGCTGGCCGGGTCTTCGGTGTCGAGCACGGCGCCGTCGGCCAGCACCACACGCAGGCCGGCCAGCGTGCGGTAGCTGCTCTGCGCCGTGCCGCAGCACATGCCCGACGCGTTGTTGGCCACGATGCCGCCCATCTTGGCCGACATGATGGAGGCCGGGTCCGGGCCGATCTTGCGGCCGTGCGGGGCGAGCCGGAAGTTGACCTCGCCCCCGATGATGCCGGGGCCGGTGCGCACGAGCGCGGCGTCCGGCGCGATCTCGCAGCTGGCCAGTCCTTCGCCGATGAGCATGAGCACGCTGTCGCTGACCGATTGGCCAGACAGGCTCGTGCCCGCGGCGCGAAACGTGACTGGCCGGCCGGCTTCGCGCGCGGCCTTCAAGACCGCCACCACCTCGTCCTCGGACTCCACCACGGCCACCACCTCGGGGACCAGCCGGTAGAAGCTGGCATCGGTGCCGTAGGCCAGGCGGCGCAGGGGGTCGGTGACGACCTGCTTGTCCGGCAACAGCTTCGACAGGGCTGCGGCGAGGGTGCTCATCGTGTCTCCGTCGCCGGAGGGCCGGCGGTGTGGTCAAGTGGTCATACCACGATCGGCGCAATGTAGGACAGAACCGGTTCGCGGGGAAGCATAGCCAAGCGAATCCGTCACCCATGCAGGCCGCACCGGATCTGGCACACTCCCAGAAGAGGTCTGACCACTTGAAACCCCCATGAACCGCTCCCTCAACCACAGCGCCAGGGCGGCCGACGCCGTCGTCCGGGCGCTCGAGCAGCGCATCCTCGAAGGTTCACTCAAGCCCGGCGACAAGCTGCCCGCCGAGCGCGAGTTCGCCCAGGCCTTCGGCGTCTCGCGGCCCACGCTGCGCCAGGCCCTGCAGACCCTGGCGGCGAAAGGCCTTCTGGACACCCGACACGGCGGTGGCACCTTCGTCACCGACCGCCTGCTGGCGCCTTTCGTCGACCCCTGGCAGCAGATGCTGGCGGGCAACCCGCTGCTGCACCGCGACCTGCTGGAGTTCCGCCAGATGCTGGAACGCCAGGCGGCAGCGCTGGCCGCCGACCGCGCCACCGACGCCGACCTGGCCGCCCTGGACCAGGCCTACGCCGAACTCGACCACGCCTACCAGCACGACGACCTCGACGCCTGCATCGCGGCCGACGTGGCCTTCCACCAGGCCGTGGCCGAGGCCTCGCACAACGCCATGGTGGCGCACCTCACGGCCAGCCTGATGCGCCTCATCCACGACCATGTGACGACCAACCTCGCCTACCTGCACGCCCGACCGCAGCGCTGGGCCTTGCTGCGCGCGCAGCACCAGGCCATCTGGGAGTCCGTTCGCGAACGCCGGCCCGAGCGGGCGGCCGAGGCCGCCGCCGGGCACATCGAGTTCGTCCGCCTGTCGATGGACGACAACGCGATGGCCGAAGAACGGCGCCAGGCGGCCTTGCGGCGATGGAGCGAACGGGCCCGCTGATCGCGCGAGGGCCACCCCGAGACCGGGGGGTGGGCCGAAGGGAAGGATGTATCGGCGCGGACTGGCGGCGCTCTGTCGGCCACCGATGCCGGCGCCCCAGCGGGCCGCGCACGTCCCTCATCCCCCTGGAGCCTGCATGTCCATCCGTCCCGTCCCGACCCTTCGCCTGGCGCCCTGGCTCCTGGCCGCCGCCTTTGCACCGGCGCACGCCCAGCTCACGAGCGTGACGCTCGACTTCGAAGCGGAATGGGCCGACCTGCCGCCGAACACCTTCGTGCGCATCGACACGCTGGCCCCCATGCCCGGCGGCCTGCGATGGGGCTCGGCCTGGTTCGGCCAGACCACGGTGCCGGCCCAGGGCAGCAACAACGAGCTGCGGCTGGGCCAGGGCAACTTCACGGTCGACAACTTCGGCCGGCCGTTCATGCTGGACAGCGTGGACTTCCGCGCGCTGGCCAACGGTGGCCACATCGACTTCGACTTCGTGGTCACGCCCTACGACGCCGCCACGCAGGGGCCGGCGGCCAGCGTGGTCTACAGCCTGCGCATCGACGGAGCGCCCGACGTGGTGCTGCCGCCGCTGTTCTTCACCACCTTCACCGAGATGGCGGCGCTGGGCCCGCTCCACAGCTTCAGCTTCGCCAACTTCAAGGCCACGGGCGAGACCACCGACCGCAACCTCTTCGTGATGGACAACCTGCAGCTGCGCCTGGAGGCCTCGCCGGTGCCCGAGCCCGGCGGCCTGCCGCTGCTGTCGCTGGGCCTGGTGGCGCTGGGCCTGCGCGCCACGACGCGCCGGCGCTCAGACGCCTAGCAGGTCCACCTCGAACACCAGCGTGGCGTTGGGCGGGATCACGCCGCCGGCGCCTCGCGCGCCGTAGCCCAGATCGGCCGGGATCGTGAGCACGCGCGTGCCGCCGACCTTCATGCCCTGCACGCCTTCGTCCCAGCCGCGGATGACCTGGCCCTGGCCCAGGCCGAAGACGAAGGGCTGGCCACGGTCCTTGCTGCTGTCGAACTTGGCGCCACGCTGCTGGTCGGCGTTGGGGTCGTGCAGCCAGCCGGTGTAGTGCACGCGCACGCGCTGGCCGGCGGTGGCGGTGGCGCCCGTGCCCTCGACGGTGTCTTCGTACTGCAGGCCGGAAGCGGTGGTGGTCATGGTGGGGTTCCCTGTGCGTTGGAGAAGCTCTCGATGATGCCAGCCCAGGCGGTGGTGGCTGCCGACAGCCAGTCGGCTGGTGTGGCTGCCGGCAGCGCCGGCAGGCCCAGGCGCGCGCCGGCCGCCTGCAGCGCAGCGACCGGGTCGCGCAGGTCCAGCGCCTGCGCTCCGTTCTGCTTGCTGAGCTTGCGGCCGTCTTCGGCCAGCACCAGCGGCGTGTGCAGGTAGCGAGGCGTGGGCAGGCCCAGGGCCCGCTGCAGCAGGATCTGGCGCGCGGTGTTGTCGGCCAGGTCCTCGCCACGCACCACGTCGGTGATGCCCTGTGCAGCGTCGTCCACCACCACGGCCAGCTGGTAGGCCCAGGGGCCGTCGGCGCGCTGGAGGATGAAGTCGCCCACGGCCGCCGCCACGTCCTGCCGCTGCGCGCCGGCGCGGCGGTCGTGCCACTGCACCACGCCCTCGGCACGAAAGCGCATGGCCCGCGCAGCCTGGCCGGCCAGGCCGCCGCGGCAGGTGCCGGGGTAGACGCGTTCGGCGTCGGCCTGGTGCGCCACGCCGCGGGCCGCCCAGTGCGCCTCGATGTCCTTGCGCGAGCAGCCGCAGGGATAGACCAGGCCGGCGGCCTGCAGCCGCGACAGCGCCTCGCCATAGGCCGCCCCGCGCGTGCTCTGCCACAGGGGCGGTTCGTCGGAGCGCAGGCCGCAGGCGGCCAGTTGGCGCAGGATCTCCTGTGCGGCGCCCGGCACGTTGCGCGGCGTGTCCACGTCCTCGATGCGCACCAGCCAGACCCCGCGCTGCGCGCGCGCGTCCAGCCAGCTCGCCAGCGCGGCCACCAGCGAGCCTGCATGCAGCGGCCCCGTGGGCGAAGGCGCGAATCTGCCGCGACAAGCCGCCACGTTCAGCGCAACGGGCCGGCGTGCCGCTCCAGCAGCGCGCGCCGCGTGGTGGGGCTTTCCAGCTGCTTCAGCCACCACTGCAGGCCGCGGCCCAGGCCCACCGGGCCCGCGCGGTCGGCGCGCCAGGCGTAGTGCATCTCGGCCACGGCGGCGGGGCGCGCCGTGGGCTTGAGCACCAGCGTGCCGGCCTCCAGGTGCGGCCGCGCCAGCGGTTCGGGCAGGAAGCCGCAACCCAGACAGCGCAGCAGCGCCTCCAGCTTGATGCGCATGCTGGGCACGGTGAGCACGTCCTGCCCCGGCAGCAGGTTGAAGGTCAGCGGCGTCATGCGCTGCGCCGTGTCGGCCACGGCCACGGCGCGGTAGTTCACCAGCTGCGCGTCCGTGAGCGGCTCGGCGGCACCGGCCAAGGGGTGGTGCGGCGCGACGCAGAACACGAAGTCCATGCTGCCAAGCGGCTGCAGTTCGATGCCGCCCGGGTTCTCGTGCAGGTTGGACACGCCGATGGCCAGGTCCACCTGGCCCGTGACCAGCGCCTCCCAGGCGCCGGCCAAGACGTCGGTGCGCAGGCGCAGCCGCGTGCCCGGGCCGTCGGCCGCGCAGGCGCCCGGGCCGCCGCCACCGCCGCGCACTTCGCAGAAGGCCTGCACGAGTTCGAACACGGTGGGGATGGAGAGGATGTCTTCCACGCTGATGGACAGCTGCGGCTCCCAGCCGCTGGCCACGCGGCGCACGCGGTTGGCCACGGCGTCCATCTCCTGCAGCAGGCGGCGGCCCTCGTGCAGCAGCTCGGTGCCGGCCGCGGTGAGCTGCGCCTGGCGCGAGCTGCGGTCGAACAGCAGCACGTCCAGCGCGTCCTCCAGCTGCCGCACGCTGTAGGTCAGCGCCGAGGGCACCTTGCCCAGCTCGCGCGCCGCCGCCGCGAAGCTGCCGGTGCGGGCGATGGTGTCCATCATCGCCAGCGCTTCGGGCGTGAGGGCGTGGAAGCGGTCGGAGGGAGCGTCGGCCATGCCTTCATCTTATTTGAACAGGCCCTTCAAGGGCGGTCAGCCCGCGCACCCGGCCCCGCTCCTACATTGGTCGCCAAGGAGCACGCACCATGATCACCCTGCGCAAGTCAGCCGACCGCGGTTTTGCCGACCACGGGTGGCTCAAGAGCTTTCACAGCTTCTCGTTCGCCGACTACCACGACCCGCGCCACATGGGCGTGGGCAACCTGCGCGTCATCAACGAGGACCGCATCGCCCCCGGCACCGGCTTCGGCACACACGGCCACCGCGACATGGAGATCGTCAGCTACGTGCTCGACGGCGCGCTGGCCCATGCCGACAGCATGGGCAACGGCGGCGAGCAAGGCGTCATCCGCCCCGGCGACGTGCAGCGCATGAGCGCCGGCACCGGTGTGCGCCACAGCGAGTTCAACCACAGCCAGGACGGCGCCACGCACTTCCTGCAGATCTGGATCCTGCCCGACGAAGCCGGCATTGCGCCGGGCTACGAGCAGAAGCACTTCAGCAGCGAAAGCAAGCGCGGCCGCCTCGTCACGGTGGCCTCACCGGCCGGCGCCGGGCACGCCGAGGGCTCGGTGACGATCCATGCCGACGCCACCCTGAAGGCCGGCCTGTTCACCGGCGACGAGCGCGCCGAGATGGTGCTGGATCCGTCCCGCATCGCCTACGTGCACCTGGTGCGCGGCGCGCTGCGCGTGAACGACCATGTCCTGCACGCCGGCGACGCCGCACGCATCGAAGGCGAGCCCCGGCTCGTGCTCGAAGGCGGCGAAGACGCCGAGGTGCTGGTGTTCGACCTCGCACCCTGAACCTGACCCTTCCCCCAACGCACCGAAACCCGGGAGCATTCACCATGAGCAAGATCGTCATCGTCTTCCACAGCGGCTACGGCCACACCGCCAAGGTGGCGCAGGCCGTCGCCGAAGGCAGCGGCGGCACGCTGCTGGCCATCGACGCCGAAGGCAACCTGCCCGAGGGCGGCTGGGAACAGCTGGCCGCGGCCGATGCCATCGTCTTCGGCAGCCCCACCTACATGGGCGGCCCGAGCTGGCAGTTCAAGAAGTTCGCCGACGCCTCCAGCAAGCCCTGGTACGGCCGCGTCTGGAAGGACAAGGTGGCGGCCGGCTTCACCAACAGCGCCACGCTCAACGGCGACAAGTTCAACACGCTGACCTACATGGTCACGCTGTCGCAGCAGCACGGCATGTTCTGGGTCGGCACGGGCATCACCGCACCCAACGCCAAGGCCAACACGCGCGACGACATCAACCACCTGGGCGGCTACACGGGCCTGATCACCGCCACGCCGTCGGACGCCTCGGCCGACGAGATGGTGCCGGGCGACATCGCCACGGCCAAGGTGTTCGGGAAGCGCGTCGCCGAAGCCACCGCCAAGATCACCAAGGCATGAGCCTCCGGCCGGCACAATGCCGGCCGATGAATGCGTTGCAGACCATCGTCACCGTGCTGCCCTGGGTCGACTGGCTCGCGGTGGCACTCTTCTTTGGTGGCTGGCTGGCCTACGCAAAGTGGGCTCGGCACCGCGCCGAGCGCTTCCCCAGCGTGCTGGCCACCACCAACCGCGAGCGCATGCGCTGGATGCTGCAGACCTCGCGCCGCGAGAACCGCATGCTCGACGGCCTGGTGGTGCAGAACCTCTCCGGCAGCCCCAGCTTCTTTGCCAGCACCACCATCCTGATCATCGGTGGCCTGCTGGCCGTGCTGAGCACCACCGAGCGCGCGAGCGAGATCGTGCGCGAGATCCCGTTCGCCGCGCGCACCTCGCTGCTGGTGTTCGATCTCAAGGTGGTGCTGCTGACGGCGGTGTTCGTGTTCGCCTTCTTCCGCTTCACCTGGAG
The DNA here is from genome assembly GCA_016790395.1 of Rubrivivax sp. Taxonomy (GTDB): domain Bacteria; phylum Pseudomonadota; class Gammaproteobacteria; order Burkholderiales; family Burkholderiaceae_C; genus Rubrivivax. Next base: position 11,656 of record JAEUPH010000344.1, read on the forward strand.
CCTGCGCCAGTACAGCTTCGGCGTGCTGGTGGTGGCCGCGGCGCCGGCGCACGACGCCTGGCCCGACGAAGCCGCTCGGCAGGCTTTCGCCGACCGCGCCGGCCGCGTGGTGGGCCTGGCCGCCGAGGCCTTCAACGACGGCCTGCGCGCCTACTACATGAGCTTCGCCGCGCTGGCCTGGTTCCTGTCACCCTGGGCCTACATGGCGGCCACGGCCGGCGTGATCTGGGTGCTGTACCGGCGCGAGTTCCACTCCGAAGTGCTGGCCGTGCTCAGGCAGGACTGAGCCGCTTTGCCGCCAAGGCCGCGCCTTCGGCGAGCGCACGCAGCTTGGCTTCGGCCACGGCGCGCCCCATCGGCGCCAGGCCGCAGTTGGTGCAGGCAATGAGCTTGTCGCGCGCCACGAACTGGAGCGCACGCCCGAGGGTGTCGGCCACTTCCTCGGGCGTTTCCACCACGTCGCTGGCGACGTCGATCACGCCCACCATCACCTCCTTGCCGGCGAGCAGCGCCATGAGCTCGGCCGGCACGTGGCTGTGGATGCACTCCAGGCTCACCTGGTCGATGCGGCTCTTCGCCAGCGCCGGGAACACCTTCTCGTACTGGCGCCATTCGCTGCCCAGCGTCTGCTTCCAGTCGACGTTGGCCTGGATGCCGTAGCCGTAGCAGATGTGCACGGCCGTCTTGCAGACAAGCCCTTGCGCCGCACGTTCCAGTGCCGCCACGCCCCAGGTGGCGGCGTCGTCCATGTAGACGTTGAAGGCCGGTTCGTCGAATTGCACGATGTCCACGCCGTCGGCCTGCAGTGCCAGGGCTTCCTGGTTCAGCAATTCGGCAAAGGCGAAGGCCATCTTCCTGCGGTCGCCGTAGAAGCGGTCGGCCACGGTGTCGACGATGGTCATGGGCCCGGGCAGCGTGAACTTCACCTTGCGCCGCGTGTGCGCCCGCAGGAAGCGCGCCTCGGCCTCGTGCACGCGGCCCTTCAACGCCAGCGGCGCCACCACCTGCGGCACCATGGCCTTGTAGCGGTCGTTGCGGATGCCCATCTCGACCTTGTGCTCGAAGTCGATGCCCTGCACCCGCTCGAGAAAGCCGTGGACGAAGTGCTGCCGGCTCATCTCGCCGTCGCCGATGATGCTCAGGCCCGCATCTTCCTGCTGCTTGATCCACAGCAGCGTGGCATCGAGCTTGGCCTGCGCCAGTTCGGCGCCCTCGGCGCGCCACTTCGGCCACAGCTTGCCGGTCTCGGCCAGCCAGGCCGGCTTGGGCAGGCTGCCGGCGATCGCGGTCTCGAACATGGAAGGCTCCTGCGGGGGGTTCGGGCGCAGCGGCGCCGAGCCGTGACCTTAGCGCAGATCGGCCGCCGCGGCGGCCGCCCGGTGTGGCTGACCGGCGCGGTCCCGGCCGCGACACGTCGACCCGGCCCCGATCCAACCCGCGGGGGCGGGATTTCGTCGCCGCGCAGCCCGAACTCGTCGCCGGCGCCCGACACGGGCGCGGCCGGCGCTATGCTGCCTGCACGATGACACCGGCCTTCCCAGCGCCCCCTGCCGCCGCCGATCGCGGCGCCGCCGAATCCGCGGCGGCACCGGCCGAGGCAGCGGGCGGCCAGGCGCTGCCAGGCCTGCACACCCCGCTGCCGATCGAGATCAGCGGCCGCACCCACGGCTGGCTGACCGCCTATCGACGCTACCCGGTCTTCAGCCCGGCCTGGGCGCGCGGGCGTGCCGCCACGCTGGGCGTGACCGTGGTTCTCGCGACCGCCCTGCTGTTCGGCAGCGTGCTCGTCAGCGCGCCCGATACCGCGCCCACCGGTGCCGTGGTGCAGACACTGATCGGCGTGGTGCTGCCCCTGTTCCTCGGGCCCTGGCTCGGCAGCCGGGTGCGCGCGCGCGGCTGGGCGCCGCGGCGCGAAGGCCCGGCGCTGGTGGCCGCGGTGCTGGTCGCCGTGCTGCTGGTGACCGGGTTCAACGAGTGGCTGGCCGAGCCGATGAAGCAGCGCGTGGCCGAGTGGACCGGTGCGGTCGACGAACAGGGCCGGCGCAAGCGCGCGGCGCTGATGATCGGCGTCATCGTGCAGCCCCAAGATCCGGCCACCGGGGCGGCATCGGCACCCCCGGGAACAGGGCGCGACGCCGACCAGCGGCCGCACCCACGCGGCCCAGGGCCCGGTTCGCACCTGATGATGGCGTTGCTGGCGTTTGCCCTCGCGGGTGGATTTGCCCTGCCGCGCTGGTGGCGCGAACGCGACGGCCTGGCCACGCTGGCGCGCGAACGCGAGCTGGCACGCGCGCAAACCGAGCGGCGCGAGGCCGAGATGCGCCTGTCGGTGCTGGCGGCGCAGGTCGAGCCGCATTTCCTCTTCAATACGCTGGCCGGCGTGCGCAGCGCCATCGCCACCGATCCGGCGCGCGCCAGCGAGATGATCGACCGCCTCAGCGACTATCTGCGCGCCGCCATCCCGCGCCTGCGCAGCGACGGCGGCAGCGCCGCCACGCTGGCCGGCCAGGTCGAGATCGCCCGCGCCTACCTCGGCCTGATGGCGGCCCGCATGCCGCGCCTGAGCTACACCATCGATGTCCCGGCGTCGCTGCAGGGTGCGGCCTTCCCGCCGCTGATGCTGATCTCGCTGGCCGAGAATGCCGTCAAGCACGGTGTGGAGCCCAAGATCGGCCCGGCCCACATCGCCATCCGTGCCGAGCACAGCGCCGACGGCCGGCTGCAGGTGACGGTGGCCGACGACGGGGCCGGTTTCGGCGCCAGCGCCGGCGGCAGCGGCCTGGGCCTGGCCAACATCCGCGAACGCCTGGCCCAGATGCACGGCGAGCGCGCCGCACTGGCGTTGATGGCACGGCCCGAAGGTGGCGTCGTCGCCAGCCTGGTGGTGCCGCTGGACCTGCCCGCCGCACCCGCGCCGCCGGCCGCGGCGCCCGCCTCGCCATCGGCACGGCCATGACCCGCGCCCTGATCGCCGACGACGAAGACCTGCCGCGCGCCGAGTTGCGGCGCATGCTGGGCGAGGCCTGGCCCGAGCTGCAGATCGTGGCCGAGTGCGAACATGGCCCCGCCGCGGTGGAGGCGCTGGAGGCCCACCGGCCCGAGATCGCCTTCCTCGACATCCGCATGCCCGGCCTGAGCGGCCTGGACGTGGCGCGCGCCGCGGCCGGCCGCTGCCATGTCGTCTTCACCACGGCGTACGACAGGCATGCCGTCGCCGCCTTCGAGGCCGGCGCGGTCGACTACCTGCTCAAGCCGATCGCCGCAGCGCGCCTGGCCCAGGCCGTGGCCCGCCTGCGCGAGCGCGTGGCGCGCGCCGGCAGCGCCCCCGACCTCAATGCGCTGGTCGACCGGCTCACGGCCCAGATGCGCCAGAGCGCCGACGCCGCCCACGGCGGCGGCGCCGAGCGGCTGCGCTGGGTGAGCGCCAGCGTCGGCGACACCATCAAACTGTTCGGCATCGACGAGGTGCTGTTCTTCCAGAGCGACGAGAAGTACACGCGTGTCGTCACCGCCAACGACGAGGCCCATGTGCGCAAGCCGCTGAAGGAGATCGCCGATGGCCTCGACCCCGAACAGTTCTGGCAGGTGCACCGCGGCACCATCGTGCGCGCCAGCGAGATCACACGCGCCGTGCGCGATGAGCTCGGCCGCTACACCCTGCACCTGAGACACCACCGCGAGACGCTGCCGGTCAGCCAGGCCTGGGCCTGGCGCTTCAAGCCGATGTGACGGGCACGCCGCGCCCCGCTACCAAGCGTCGATGAAGCCGCGCCGCGGCGGCAGCGGCGCGGCGGTGGCCGCGGCCAGCACCCGCGCCAGCCAGTCGCGCGTATCGGCCGGGTCGATCACGTCGTCGATCTCGAGGTGGCTGGCCATGTTCAGCGCCTCGCCGCGCTGCACCGCCTCGGCCAGCAGGCGCTCGAACAGCGCCTGGCGCGCGCCGGCACCGCCCTGCGCATCGGCCGCCTCGAGCTCCTTGCGAAAACCCAGGCGCACCGCGCCTTCCAGGCCCATGGCGCCGAATTCCCCGCTCGGCCAGGCGCAGGTGGCCACCGGGGCGTGGAAGTGCCCGGCGGTGAGCGCCATCGCGCCCAGCCCGTAGCCGCGCCGCAGCACCACGCTGGCCACCGGCACGCGCAGCGCGGCGGCATTGACGAACAGCCGCGCGGCATGACGCACCATCGCCGTCTTCTCGCTGTCGGGGCCGACCATGAAGCCCGGCGTATCGACGAAGGTGACGAGCGGCAGCCCATGGGCATCGGCCAGCTGCATGAAGCGCGCGAGCTTGTCGCACGCGGGCGCATCCAGCGCCCCACCGAGGTGGCGCGGCTGGCTGGCCGCCACCGCCACCGCCCGGCCGCCGAGGCGGGCCAGCGCGGTGATGACGCCGGTGCCCCAGTCGCG
>JAEUPH010000156.1 GCA_016790395.1 Rubrivivax sp.
AACTCCAGCAGCGCGAGCGGCTGGTCGAAGTGGCCGGCCACCTCCTCGTCGACGCGCCGCGCGCTGGCGCTGAAGGCCGGGCCTTCGCGGCAGATGCGGACGATGTAGAGGCGGGTGCCGGCCATGGCGCCACCGTAGGCGCGCGGCCGTTTCGCGGGCGTTTCGCGCCCGCGCGTGGGCCCTCAGCCGAGCAGGTGCTCGATGGCGCGCTGCAGGGCCATGTCGTCCGGCGGCGCCGCTGGCGAGGGCACCAGCGCGAGCAGCGTCTCGCGCAGACGGCGGTAGCGCGCCAGCATCGGCTGCGCCGCGGCGCTGCGCTGACCTGCCGCTTCGCACAGCACCAGCGCCTCGGCGGCGCGGCCCTGCGCCAGCGCGTAGGCCGCGCAGCTGCAGAGGAAACCGCGGGAGCGGCTGGAGCCGTCCACGCGCTGCAGCAAGGCCCAGGCGGCGCGCAGCGGCTCGGCGGCCTCGGCCACGCGGCCGCAGGCCAGCAACGCTTCGGCCAGCAGGCGCAGCTGCGTGGGGGCATGGCTGCGGGCGCCTGCTCGCTCCACCTCGGCGCCAGCGGCTTCGGCCAGCGCCAAGGCCTCGGTGCCACGGCCCTGGTCCAGACGCACCGAGGCCTGGTGCGTCAGCAGCACCGGGCGGCGCAGCGGCATGCTCTGGCGCGCGGCCACTGCCAGGGCCTGCTCGTACCAGCCGAAGGCGGCGTCCAGCGCCCCACGCTGGTGGGCGATGAGGCCCAGCTCGTTGAGCACCGCCAGCTCGCCCACGGCATGGGCCGCCTCGCGGTAGCCCCGCAGCGCCGACTGCGCCAGCGCATCGGCCTCTTCCAGGCGGCCCAACTCGCGCAGTGGCGCGCACAGGTTGCCGGCATAGACCGCAGCCTCGCGCGCGGCCCCCTCGGCCCGTGCCAGTGCCAGGGCCTGGCCCAGCCAGGTGGCCGCTTCTTCGTTGCGGCCGCGCCGCATGGCCGACAGCGCCAGCACGTTGAGCGCCTGTCGCTTGGCGCGCGGCAGCCGCGCTTCACGCGCCGCGCGCAGCGCCCCGCGCGCCGAACGCTCCACGCCCGCGTAGTCGGCCAGCCAGAACCGCAGCGCCGCATGCTCCAGCGCCACGCGGCACAGGGCCGCGGGCTCGCGGCGGCCGGCCAGCAGCGCCTCGGCCTGCTCGAAGCGCGGCAGCACGCGGGCGATGCCACCCTGCGTCTGGTGCACATGGCCCAGGCCCTCGGCCATGTCGGCCAGCGCGCCAGCATCCTCGAACTCCAGCGCGGCGTCCCAGGCCAGCAGCACGTTGCCGAGTTCGGGCGTGATGGCGGCAAGGGCAGCGCCGCCGTCGGTTTCGTCGAAGTCCTTCCAGGGCGCCATCAGCGCGGCCAGGGCCTGCAGGTGGCGGCGCCGCGCGGCGCCGCGCCCGGCGCCCAGCTTCTCGGCCGCGAACTGGCGCAGCAGCGGGTGCAGGCCCACGCGGCCGTCGCTGCCCATCGTCAGAAGAGAAGCGTCGGCCAGCGTCGCCAGCTGCGCCGCGCTGGCCGGGCCCAGGGCCTGAGCCACGTGCAGCGGCAGCGTGCCCACGCCCACCGAGAGCGCGGCCAGCACGGGGCGCAGCTCGGGCGCCAGGAACTGCCAGGAGCGCTCGAAGGTGGCGCGCAGGCTGGCGTGCGCCGGGTGCTCGTCGGGGCTCTGGGCGGCGGCCAGCAGGTCCAGGCCGCTCTGCGCCTCCTGCAGCAGCGCGGGGAGCGCGAGGTGGCGTGTCCACGTGGCGGCCAGCGCCAGCGCCAGCGGCAGGCGACCCAGCGCCTCCACCAGCGGCGGCAGCAGCGCGTCGTCGGCCGCGATGGGCTGGCGCCAGGGCGCGGCGCGTGCGGCGCGCAGGAAGAGCTGGCGCGCGGCCTGCGGCGGCAGCGGGGCCACCGGCAGCAGCCACTCATCGTCCAGGCCCAGGCGCACGCGCGAGGTGGCCAGGCAGCGCAGCGTGGGCACGGCGTCCAGCAAGCGGCGCAGCAGCGCGGGCAGGCCGGGCAGGTGCTCGGCGTTGTCCAGCAGCAGCAACGCCTGCCGGCCGGGCAGGTGCGCCAGCACCTCGGCCCAGCCGTCGCTGGCCGGGCCCAGCGCCACGCCCAGCTCGCGCGCGATGCGCGGCAGCACGAGGGCGGTGTCGGCCAGATCTTCCAGCGCCACCCACCAGGCCGCCTCGGCCGAGAGGCCCGGCTCCTGCAGCAGCGCCAGCGCCAGGGTGCTCTTGCCCACGCCGCCCGGACCGGTGAGCGTGATCAGGCGGCAGCGGCGGTCTTCGAGCAGGCCGCGCAGCGTCAGCAGTTCGTCGCGACGGCCGAGCAGGGGCTCGTCACGATCGGCCGCAGCCTCGGCCGCGGCAGGCCAGCGCACGCCCAGTTCCGCGCGCAGCCGATGCGCGAACTGAGCACGCCATGAAGCCGCCTCGTGGCTGCGGCCCAGCGCCAGCAGCGCGGCTTCGACGAGACGGCCCGCGCCTTCGTGCAGCGCATCGGCCTGCAGCACCTGCCGCGCCCCGGCCAGCGCGGCATGGGCATCGGTCTCCAGCTGCGCACGGGCCTGCGCCAGCGCACGGTGGCACCAGCTGTCCTGCAAGGCCTGGCGGCGTTCGGCCAGCCAGGCCTCGAAGGCCGGGCTGTCGCCGCCGGACAGGCCCTGCAGCGGCGGCGCCCAGGTTTCTGCGCCGACGTCGTGCGCCACCGGCCAGTGCAGCGCGTCGCCGTCGTCCACCAGGCCGGGCAGCGCCAGTGCGCGCAGTTCCATCAGCAGCTTGCGCAGGTTGCTGCGCGCCGCCGCCTGCGCACGCTCGGGCCAGAACAGGGTGGCCAGCGTGTCGCGCGGCACGGGGCCGGGGGCCAGCGCCAGGTACAGCGCCAGGCGAAAGCGACGTTCGTCGGCGAAGGGCTGCCCCTGCGGCGCCACGAGCGCCACCGTGCCCAGCAGGCGCAGGCGGGGGGTGGCAGCGGGCTCGGCAGGGACCATGGCGCAGACTGCCACGCACGCGGTGCTGACGGCCATCCCTTGGGGACACGAGTCGCGACGGGCGGGGTTTTCCTGCGGTAGCGGCCTGCCGCGCGTCGCGCACACTGCGCCGCCCGCCACTGCCCGGAACGCCCCGATGAAGACCCGACTGCGCCCCCTGCTCGCCCTCTCGCTGGCCACGGCCGCCCTCCTGAGCGCCGCCGCCGCGCAGGCCCAGGGCTGGCAGCCCAAGGGCCCCATCCGCCTGGTGGCGGTGTTCCCGCCGGGTGGCTCGGTGGACCAGGTGGCGCGCATCCTGCAGCCGGCGCTGCAGCAGCAGCTGGGGCAGACGGTGATCGTCGACAACAAGGGCGGTGCCAGCGGCACCATCGGCGCGGGCGTCGTCGCCTCGTCAGCGCCCGATGGCAGCACCTTCGCCGTGGTCTTCGACACCCACGGCGTCAACCCGGCCCTCTTCCCCAACCTGCCGTACGACACGCGGCGCGACCTGCCGCCGGTGGCGCTGATCGGCACCAGCGCCATGGTGTTGTCCACGTTCGCCGACTCCCCCTACAAGAGCTTCGCCGACGTGGTGGCTGCCGCCAAGGGCAAGGGCGTGAGCTACGGCAGCATCGGCAACGGCAGCCTGGGACACCTGGCGATGACGCTGCTGGCCAAGAGCCACAGCTTCGACCTGCAGCACGTGCCCTACCGGGGCGGCGGCCCGCTGATGAACGACGCCGTGGCCGGGCATGTGCCGCTGGCCATCGGCTCGGTGTTCGTGACCAAGCCGCACGTGGACAGCAAGCGCCTGCGCGCGCTGGTGGTGACCACCGACAAGCGCAGCCCGCAGATGCCCGAAGTGCCGACGCTGGCCGAAAGCGGCTTCGCCGGCTTCAACGCGCCGGCCTGGTGGGCCGTGCTGGCGCCGGCGAAGACGCCGCCGGAAATCATCCAGCGCATGAACGAGGAGATCAACAAGGCGCTGAAGAACCCCGAGGTGGCCGGCAAGCTGGCGGCGCAGGGCATCACGCTGACGCCCGGCACGGCGCCGCAAGCGCAGGCCTTCATCGAGGGCCAGATGGACACCTGGGCCAAGGTCGTCAAGGCCAACAACATCAAACCCGATTGAGCGCCCTGCTGACCGTCGACGACCTCCGTCGCCTGCCCGACCCGCGCGCCACGCCAGACGACTGCGCCTGCGCGGTGCTGAAGTGCGAGGGCTGGGAGTCGGTCTCCGCGCCGCCGGGCGAGCCCATGCTGCGCCACCTGGGCACGCTGCGCGACCCGGCGGTCGACGAGCCGACGCTGGAGGAACGGCACGAGGCCGGCTCGCGCTACGGCTCGGCGCACGCGCCGGTGGCGCCGGCCTGCTTCCCCTACAACCGCTGCGAGGTCTGGGCCTGCGCGGCCTGCGGACGCGGCTTCGTGCAGTACACGGAGTACGGGGGCTACTACGTGGACCACCGCCTGCGCGAGGTCGACCCCGCACTCGTGCGCTGAACGATCAGGCCCCGGGCTTCACGCCCAGCTTGCGCAGGATCTGCTCCATCAGGCACCACTTCGTGAACCCGCTCTGCAGCAGGTTCGCGCCCACGAAGGCCGTGAACGCCAGCCACCACGGGCTCATGAAGAGGGGGCTGCCGGGAATGCCCAGCGCCAGCGACAGCAGGATGAACGTACCGGCGACGACGCGCACGATCTGCCAGGTGGTCATGTCAATGTCCTTCCGTTGAGGTGAGCGCGGCCAGCCGGTGGCGGTTCGCGACGTAGTACAGGATGGGAATCACCACCAGCGTCAGCACGGTGGAAACGGAGATGCCGAAGATCAGCGAGATCGCCAGGCCGTTGAAGATGGGGTCATCGAGGATGAAGAAGGCGCCCAGCATCGCGGCCAGGCCCGTCAGCACGATGGGCTGCGCGCGCGTGATGGCCGACTGCACGATGGCGCGCTCGAAGGGCATGCCTTCGCGCACCTGGAGGTTGATGAAGTCCACGAGCAGGATGCTGTTGCGCACGATGATGCCGGCCAGCGCGATCATGCCGATCATGCTGGTGGCCGTGAACGGCGCGCCCAGCAGCGCGTGGCCCGGCATCACGCCGATGATGGTCAGCGGGATCGGCGCCATGATGATCAGCGGCGTGACGTAGCTGCCGAACTGCGCCACCACCAGCAGGTAGATCAGGATCAGGCCCACGCCGTAGGCCGCGCCCATGTCGCGGAAGGTCTCGTAGGTGATCTGCGATTCGCCGTCCCACTTCAGCGAGTAGCCGCGGTAGGGGTCGCCGGGCTGGCGGATGAAGAACTCCTGCAGGCTGCCGCCGCCGGGCGGGACGATCTTCGCCAGTTCGCTGCGCATGGCGAACATGCCGTACAGCGGGCTGTCGATGCGGCCGGCCATGTCGCCGACGACGTAGTTCACCGGCAGCAGGTCCTTGTGATAGGCCGGCTGCTCGCGCAGCGTGTCGCTGGCCGTCACCAGCTCGCGCAGCGGCACCAGCTTGCCGGCGGCGCTGCGCACCGTCAGCTGCAGCAGGGCGTCCAGGCTGCCGTGCTTTTCGGGCGGTAGCTGCAGCGTGGCGGCAGCGGGGAACTTGGCGCCATCGTGCAGGTAGGTGGTCGCCTCACCGGCCAGGCCGGCGCGCAGCGTGGCCACGATGTCGGGCTGCGAGACCCCCAGCATGGCGGCCTTCTGGCGGTCCACCAGCAGCAGCGTGCGCGGGGCGGCGGCGATGCTGCTGTCGTCCACGTCGACCACGCCTTCGTGGGCCTCGAACACCTTGCGCACGGCCTTGGCCACCTGGCGCCGGCCTTCGGCCTCGGGGCCGTAGATCTCGGCCACGATGGGCGACAGCACCGGCGGCCCCGGCGGCACTTCCACCACCTTGACGTTGGCGCCATGGCGCGCGCCGATCTTCTGCAGCGCCGGCCGCACGCGCGTGGCGATGGCGTGGCTCTGCGCGCTGCGCTGGTGCTTGTCCACCAGGTTCACCTGCAGGTCGCCGACCTCGCCACCACTGCGCAGCGAGTACTGGCGCACCAGGCCGTTGAAGTTGATGGGCGCGGCCGTGCCGGCGTAGGCCTGCAGGTCGGTCACCTCGGGCACGCTGAGCAGGTGCGCGCCCAGCTCGCGCAACACCGCGGCCGTCTGCTCCACAGGCGTGCCGGCCGGCATGTCGACGACGACCTGGAACTCCGACTTGTTGTCGAAGGGCAGCATCTTGAGCATCACCAGCCCGGTGGCCGGCAGCACCAGCGACAGCGCAATCAGCCCGGCCACGCCGGCGCCCAGCCAGCGGCGGCTGCGCGTGCCGCGCGTTTCGTCCAGCAGCGGTCGGAAGACGCGCTCGAACAGCGGCGCCAGCTTGCTGGCCAGGCCGCCCGGATGTCCGCCATCGGGGCCCGCGTCCACCGTCTTCTTCATCCACAGCCGCGAGAGCCAGGGGGTGACGACGAAGGCGATGGCCAGCGACAGCAGCATGCCCAGGCTGGCGTTGATGGGGATGGGGCTCATGTAGGGCCCCATCAGCCCGCTGACGAAGGCCATGGGCAGCAGCGCCGCGATGACGGTGAAGGTGGCCAGGATGGTGGGGCCGCCGACCTCGTCGACCGCCCTGGGGATCAGTTTCCACAGCGCCGTGTCGGGCTCGAGGGTGTGCCAGCGGTGGAT
>JAEUPH010000157.1 GCA_016790395.1 Rubrivivax sp.
ACCCACTACGACGCCTGGGCCAACACCTACAGCGCCATCGAGATGACCGAGCGCAACGGCCTGTCGGGTGGCCAGCAACTGGCCGGGGCCTTGCTGTTCTACGTGCCGAGCACGTGGTGGTCGGGCAAGCCGCTGGCCACCGGCATCGAGATCGGCAACTTCCTGATGACCCACTACCAGATGTGGTTCACGAACCTGTCGGCACCGCTGGTGGCCGAGGGCTTCCTGGACTTCGGCTACCTGGGCGTGGTGGCCTACGGCCTGGGCCTGGCCGCGCTGGTCCGCAGCATCGAGATCTGGGCCGCACCCGGGCGCTCGGCGACCTCGCAGGCCATCGCGGTGTACCTGGCCTTCTTCCTCGTCTTCCTGCTGCGCGGTTCGCTGATGATCGCCGTGGCCTACGGTTCGGGGGCGCTGGTGGCCTTCGGGGTTGCCCGCGTGCTGGTGGGCCTGCTGGCCAGCCGGCCGGCGCCCGTGTCGTCCCTGCGGGTGCGTCCGCCGCGGCCTGCGGCCCGCTGAAGCCGGCGCGTGGCGACCCTGGCCATGGACGACGTCGTCGTGTTCCACAACCTGCTGTGGCCGCGCTACAAGGGCGAGATCTTCTCGGCCCTGCACGAACAGGCGCGCGCACGCGGCCTGCGCCTGGGCTTCGTGCAGATCGCGCGCACCGATGCCGAACGCGCCGCGCTCTCGGCCGTGGACCTGTCCAGCCACCGCTACCCTTTCCGCCTGCTCTTCGACGGCGCCTACGAGGCCGTGCCCGCGGTGCGGCGCTTGCGGTGCCTGGCGGCCGAGGTCTGGCGCACCCCGGCGCGGCTGGTGGTGCTGCCGGGCTACCACCGTGCCGAGTACTGGGCCATGCTGGGCGTGTGCCTGCTGCGCGGCAAGCGCCGCGCCGTGTTCTGCGACAGCACGCGCCACGAGAACCCGCCCCGCGGGGCTGCCGGTGCGTTGAAGAGCGCGGCCAAGCGCCTGTTCTTCGGGCTCTGTGACGGCTTCTTCGCCTACGGCAGCCGCAGCGCCGAGTACCTGCGCGAGTTCGGCGCGGCGCCGGCGGCGGTGTTCCAGCCTTGCCAGGCGGCGGCGCTGGCGCCGGGCTTCGAGGCCGCCGAGGCGCTGGCGCGCCGCGTCGCGGCGCGCGCGGGCGCCGCGCCACGCTTTCTCTACGTCGGGCGACTGGCGCCCGAGAAGGGCCTGGACACGTTGCTGCGGGCCTTCGCCCAGGCGCGCGGCGGCCTGCCGGCGGGCGCCTCGCTGGTGCTGGTGGGCGCCGGGCCCGAGAGGACGCAGCTGCTGGCCCTGGCCGCGGAGCTGCAACTCGGGGCGAGCGTGGTGTTCGCCGGTGCCATGGACGCCGCCGGCCTGTCGGCCGAGTACGCTCGGGCCAGCTGCCTCGTGCTGCCCAGCACGCGCGAGCCCTGGGGCCTGGTCGTCAACGAGGCCCTGCATCACGGCTGTCCGGCCATCGTCAGCGAGGTCTGCGGCTGCCGGCCCGACCTGGTGCGCGACGGCGTCACCGGCCTGGCCTTCGATGCCGGCGACACGGCGGCGCTGGCGCAGCGCCTGGAGCAGTCCTTGCAGGCCTTCGCCGACGTGGCCACCTCCGGCCAGGCTTGCCAGCGCCTGATGGAGCAGCACACGCCCGCACAGGCCGCCAGCCGCATGCTGGCCGGGCTGGAGCGGCTGCTGGCCGGCCGTCGTGTCGAGGTGGCGGCTTGATCCAGTTCGTCGGTCCGCTGCCGCCGCCGGTGCACGGCTTCTCGGTCATCAACCGGGCGATGCTCGAACGCTTCCAGGCCGCCGGCCCCGTGCAGGTCTTCGACCGCGCTCCCCGGCCCGGCCCCTTGCCCCTGCGCGCGGCCGCGGTGCTGGGCCGCTGGTTGCGTTTCGTCGTGGCGCTGCTGGGCTCGCCGCGGGGCAGCGGCGTCTACCTGGGCTTGTCGGGCGGGCGCGGGCAGCTGGAAGACGCGCTGTACCTGGCCGCCGCACGGCTGCTCGGGCGGCCGGTGTGCGTGCACCACCACAGCTTTGCCTACCTCCGCGCACCGGCCTGGCACTCGCGCCTGGCACTGGGCCTGGCGCGCCATGCGCGCCACGTGGCGCTGTGCCCCTGCATGGCCGAGCAGCTGGCTGCGGCCTACGGCATCGCCCGCGCGCGCGTGGCCGTGCTGTCCAACGCGGCCTTCCTGCCTGAGCCCGCGCCCCGGGCGCCCGCCGCGGCCTCGGCCGCCGGGCTGCACCTGGGCTTCCTGTCGAACATCACCACCGACAAGGGCATCTGGGCCTTCTTCGAACTGGGCGACGCGCTGCGCGAGCGCGGCGTGGCGCTGCGCGCCAGCGTGGCCGGGCCGGTGGCCGCCGACATCGCCGGCCGCTTTGCCGAGACGCTGGCAGCGCGGCCCTGGTGCCGCCACCTCGGCCCGGTCTACGGCGAGGCCAAGCAGGCCTTCTTCGCGGACATCGACCTGCTCGTCTTCCCCACCTTCTATGCCAACGAGGCCGAACCGGTGACGGTGCTCGAAGCCCTGTCCGCCGGCGTGCCCGTGCTGGCCAATGCGCGCGGCTGCCTGGCCGAGATGGTGCCGCCGGCGGCAGGCGCGGTGCTCGAGGGCGACGCCCGCTTCGTGGCCCTGGCGGGCGAGTGCGTCACGGCCTGGCTGGCCGAGGGCCAGGCGGCCTGGGAGTCGCGGCGGCGGGCGGCGCAGGCCACCTTCGCCGAACGGCGCGCGCAGAACGTGCAGCGGCTGGAGGGGCTGGTGGGCGAGCTTTGCGGAGTGCCCGCGTGAACGCGCCGCGCTGGCAGGACCTGAGCCGCTTCCGCCTGCCCCCCGGGTTCAGGGGGCGCTCGGCGCTGACGGTGCAGCTGTGGTGGCTGGTGCAGGCCAGCCTGTTCCGCTGGTCGCCACAATTCGCCTACGGTTTCCGGCGCGCGTTGCTGCGGGCTTTTGGCGCCCGCGTCGGGCGCGGCGTGCTGGTGCGGCCGACGGTCACCGTCACCTACCCGTGGCACGTGAGCGTGGGCGACCACGCATGGATTGGGGACGATGTCGTGGTCTACTCTTTGGGCGAGATCCGCATCGGCAGCCACACCGTCGTCTCGCAGAGAAGCTATCTTTGCGCCGGTGACCATGACCCCATGCAGATCGACTTTCCCATCCGTGCCCGGGCCGTGCACATCGAGGACGAAGCCTGGCTGGGCACCGACGTCTTCGTGGCGCCGGGCGTGCGCATCGGCCGCGGCGCCGTGGTCGGCGCGCGCAGCAGCGTCTTCCGTGACCTGCCCGAGGGCATGGTCTGCCTGGGTTCGCCCTGCCGCCCGGTGCGGCCGCGCGTGCCGGGGGTGAGCGAATCGTGATCAAGAAGACCCTCGACGACCCGCGCTACGCGATGGCCTGGCTGGCGGCACCGCTGGTGCTGGGCGGGCTGGCGATGTACGTGCCGACGCTGGTGGACCTGTTCCGCGGCTACTGGATGTCGGACGACAACGCGCACGGCCCCATCGTGCTGGCCATCTCGGTGTGGCTGCTCTACAGGAAGTGGGCCGAGCTGAACCCGCCGATGCTGGACGCCAGTGCACCGCGCGCCTGGGGCGGCTGGGCGCTGGTGGCCTCGGCGCTGCTGCTCTACGTGTTCGGGCGCAGCCAGCAGATCATCCAGGCCGAGGCCTTCTCGGCGATCCCGCTGCTGATGGGCTTCACCGTGCTGCTGTGGGGCCGCGCGGTGCTGGGCAAGGCCTGGTTCGCCTTCTTCTTCATGTTCTTCATGATCCCGCTGCCGGGCACCGTGGTCGACCCCGTGACGCTGCCCATGAAGACCGCCGTGTCCTACATGGCCGAGCAGATCATGTATGCCGCCGGCTACCCGGTGGCGCGCGTGGGCGTGATCCTCTACGTGGGCCAGTACCAGATGCTGGTGGCCGACGCCTGTGCCGGCCTGCGGACGCTGTTCACGCTGGAGGCGCTGGGCCTGCTGTACCTGAACCTGGTGCGCTACCAGTCGATCGGCCGCAACGTCGGGCTGGCGCTGCTGATCATTCCCATCTCGATGTCGGCCAACGTCATCCGTGTCATCGTGCTGTGCCTGGTGACGCTGTATCTTGGCGACGAGGCGGGGCAGGGCTTCCTGCACGGCTTCGCGGGCTTCGTGCTCTTCTTCAGCGCGCTGGCCCTGACGCTGGCCGCCGATTCGCTGTTGCGCCTGCTGTTCAGCCGCCGCAAGCCCCAGGGAGCCTGAAGCATGGATGCCCACCCGACCCTCCCCGCCCCGGTGCCGGCGATGCAGGTGCTGCGCCTGCGCTGGATGGGCGCGCTGATGGTGGCCGCCTCGCTGCTGGCCTGGTGGGCCACGCCCACGAAGTTCTGGTCGCAGCACACGGCCAACGTGAAGTACGAGACCTTGTTCCCGGCCAGCTTCGGCGGCTGGGACCTGGCTCGCGAGCAGGCCACCATGATCGTCAACCCGCAGCAGCAGGAGACGCTGGACGCCATCTACGACGAGGTGGTGACCAAGGTCTACATCGAGCGCGCCAGCGGACGCCGGGTGATGGTTTCGCTGGCCTACGGCAACAACCAGTCGCGCGCCACGCAGGTGCACAAGCCCGAGGTCTGCTATCCGGCACAGGGCTTCTCGCTGCTGTCCATGCGCAAGGACCTGCTGCCTGCCGAAGCCGCCGCCGGTGGCACGGTGCCGGTGATGCGCATCGTGGCGCAGATGGGGCGCCGCATCGAGCCGCTGACCTACTGGATCCGCGCCGGCGACACCGTCGTGCGCGGCTCCATCGAGCAGAACCTGGCGCGCATCCGGCTCGGCCTGCGCGGCTACATCCCCGACGGGCTGCTGTTCCGCGTTTCCGAGGTGAATCCGGATGCGGCGGCCTCGTTCGCGCTGCAGGACCGCTTCGTGCGCGATTTCCTGGCGCACCTGACGCCGGCGGCGCGCGAGTCGGTCATCGGCTCGCTGCAAGGGCGCTGACGCGCTGCCTGTCCCCGCGCCGATGAGGGTCCTGATCTGTTCGGCCAACTACGCCCCTGAACTGACCGGCGTGGGCAAGTACTCGGGCGAGATGGCCGAGTGGCTGGCCGCCCAGGGCCACGAGGTGCGCGTGGTGGCCGCGCCGCCCTACTACCCGGCCTGGCGCGTGGCCGAGGCCTACCGCGGCCGCCCCTTCTGCCGCGAGACCCTGGCCGGCGTGCAGGTCTGGCGTGCCCCGCTGTGGGTGCCCTCGCGGCCCGGCGGGCTGGCGCGCGTGCTGCACCTGCTGAGCTTCGGCCTGACGTCGGCGCCGCTGCTGCTGTGGTGGGCGCTGCGCTGGCGGCCGCACGCCGTGGTGTGCGTGGCACCCTTCTTCACCGCCGCGCCGGGTGCGCTGCTGGCCGCACGCCTGGCTGGTGCACCGGCCTGGCTGCACGTGCAGGACTACGAGATCGACGTCGCCTTCAGCATGGGCCTGCTCAAGGGCGGCTGGCTGCGGCGCGGCGTGGCGGCGGCCGAGCGTTTCCTCTTCCGCCGTTTCGACCGCGTGTCCTCGATCTCGCAGCGCATGCTCGACCGCGCCGGCGACAAGGGCGTGGCCCCCGAGCGGCGCGTGATGTTCCGCAACTGGGTCGACGTGGACGCCGTGCGGCCGCTGGTGGGCATGAGCCCGTACCGGCGCGAACTCGGGCTGGCCGACGACGACGTGGTGGTGCTCTTCTCCGGCACGCTGGGCCGCAAGCAGGGCCTGCACCTGGTTCCCGAGGTGGCGCGGCGGCTCGCGGGCGAGCGCCGTCTGCAGTTCGTCGTCTGTGGCGACGGGCCGATGAAGGACGAACTGGTGCGCAGTGCCGCCGGCCTGCCGAGCGTGCACTTCCTGCCGCTGCAGCCGCTGCCGCGGCTGGGCGAACTGCTCGGCCTGGCCGACATCCAGCTGCTGACCCAGGACGCGGCCGCCGAAGACCTGGTGCTGCCGTCTAAATTGAGTGGCATGCTGTCCAGCGGCCGGCCCGTGGTGGCCACCTGCGCGCCGGGCACGGAGATCGCCCGCACCGTGCAGCACTGCGGTCGGGTCGTGCCGCCTGACGACCCGGCGGCCCTGGCCGAGGCCCTGCGCCAGCTCGCCGACGACGCCGACGCACGCCGGCGCCTCGGCGACGCAGCGCGGCGTTTCGCCGAGCAGCACCTGCACGGCGAACGCGTGCTGCAGGCCTGGTGTGCCGCCCTGGTGCCGCTGGCCCATGCCGGTTGAAGCGCCGCTGTCGCGCCTGACCGGGCGGCTGCGCGGCACCGGCATCGGCGCGCGCCTTGCGCGCGGCACGCTGTGGTCCATGGCCTCGGCGGTGGTGGCGCGCGGCCTCGGCCTGGTGGGCGCCATGCTGGCCGCGCGGCTGCTGGGCGTGGAGGCCTTCGGCCAGGTCGGCGTGGTGCAGCAGACGGTGGCCACGCTGGGCACGCTGGCCGGGCTGGGCGTGGGCGCCACGGCCAGCCGCTTCATCGCTGCCAGCCGCGCCACGCGACCCGCGGAGACCTCGCGCATCCTGGGCACCACGGCGGCCTGGTCCTGGGGCGCGGCGCTGCTGGCCGGGGCCTTGCTGTATGCGCTGGCGCCCTGGCTGGCAGCGGTCCCGCTGGGCGCGCCCGCGCTCGCCACGCCGCTGCGCATGGCCGTGCCGCTGCTGGTCTTCAGCCTGGTGGCGCAGGCGCAGACGGGCGCACTGGCCGGCTTCGAAGCGTTCCGCGCCAGTGCCCTCAGCGGACTCGTGGGCGGCGTGGCCGGCGTGCCCCTGCAACTGCTCGGGGCCTGGCAGGCGGGCGTGCCGGGCTTCGTGCTCGGGCTGGCCGCGGCCGAAGCGCTGCGCTGGGCTGTCGGTGCCCGCGCGCTGGCCGGCGAGATGCGCCGCCACGGCCTGGCCTGGGCGCGGCCGCAGGCGGCCGACCTGCGCCGGCTGCTGGGCTTCGGCGTGCCCACCATGCTGGCCGGCCTGCTCGTGGGGCCGGTGCAGCTGGCCTGCCTGGCCATCGTCGGCCACCAGAGCGCCGGTTACGGCGAGGTGGGGCTGTTCCAGGCCACGCAGCAGTTCCGCAACCTGCTGATCTTCGTCGCCGTGCAGTCGGCTTCGGCGGTGGTGCCGGTGCTGGCCGCGGCCCATGGCGCGGGCGACCACGCCGGCCTGGCGCGCGGGCTGCGCAAGGCGGCACTGTGGTCGGTGGGCGCGTCGCTGCTGCTGGGGCTGCCGCTGGCCCTGCTGGCGCCCTGGGCCATGGGCGGTTTCGGCGCCGCCTTCGCCGGCCATGCCTCGCTGCTGGTGTGGCTGGCCGTGCTGGCGCCGGTGCAGGCGCTGAACGCGGTGGGCAGTTCGGCGCTGAGTGCGGTGGACCGCCCGTGGGCGCTGCTGACGGCCACCGCGCTCTTCGCGGTGGGCGCGCTGGCCATCGTCCTGGCGCTGCCCACGGCGCTGGGGCTGGTGCTCTCGCAGGGCCTGGCCTCGGTGCCGGCCTGCGCCTGGATGGCCTGGTCGCTGCGGCGCGAGGGGCGCGGCTGATGCACGTCCACTTCTTCGAACCGCGGGCCGACGGCCACCGCATGCAGTACGTGCGGCGCCTGGTGGAAGCAGCGCCGCGCGACTGGCAGCTCAGCCTGAGCACCTTCCCCGGTGCGCTGTCGCACCCGGGCACCCAGGCGGCCGTGGCCGCCGGCGGCACGCGGCTGCGCACCGTGGCCATCGCGGGCGAGGCGGCGTTCGAGTCGCGCGTGCGCGGCGGCGATGGCTTCGCGCTGCAGCCGGCCTACTGGCGGCTGATGCGCCGCCACTGGCGCGGGCTGGCGGCGGCGGCGCGGGGCGATCTCGTCGTCGTGCCCTACCTCGACTACGCCAGCTACGCCATCGGCGCCTTCGGTTCGCCCTTCGGCAGCACGCCCTTCGCCGGCATCGTGATGCGGCCCGACTTCCATTGGGCGGCGCAGGGCGTGGTGGCGCCGGCCTCGCGCCACGGCGGCCTCAAGCGCCTGCTCTTCGCCCGTCTGCTGCGCCAGCGCCGGCTGCAGCGGCTGGTGACCATCGACCCCAGCCTGCGCGACTGGGCGGCCCGGGTGCGGCCCGCGGGCCACGAGCGCCTGTGCTACGCCGACGACCCGGCCGACCTGTGCGGCCAGGGCGGCCGCGCCGAGGCGCGCCGCCACTTCGGCCTGGAGCCCGGGGCCACGGTGCTGCTGCTCTTCGGTTCGATCGACCTGCGCAAGGGCGTGCGCGCGCTGATCGAACTGGCCTGCCGGCCCGACCTGCCCGCCGAAGTGCAGGTGCTGATGGCCGGCCGGCAATCGGACGAGGTGCGGGCCCTGCTGGCCGAGGCGGCGCCGCGCCTGCCTGCCGGGCGGCTGGTGCAGGTGGACCGCTACGTGGACCGCCAGGAGGAGTGGCTGGCCTTCGCCGCCGCCGACTTCGGCTGGGTGGCCTACGAAGGCTTTTACGGCCCCAGCGGCGTGCTGGCGCAGTGCCAGCAGGCCGGGCTGCCGATGATCCACCGCGGCGAGGGCCTCATCGGCTACCGTCTGGCCGGCGCCGAGGCCCTGGCGCTGCCCTGGCTGCAAAGCAGCGGCCTGCAGGCGGCGCGGCTGCCTGCCGACGCCCCGGGCGCGCCGGGCATCGAACAGGTGATGGCGACATGAACGCAGAGATCGAGTGCCGCAGCTGCGGCGGCCGGGCACGGCGGTGGGGGCGCGGTGCACGCGGCCGGCGCTTCGCCGGCCTGCAGCTCGTGCCTGCGCTCGACGGCGGCGGGCTCTACCGCTGCACGCAGTGCGACCTGCTGTTGCGCCACCCGCTGCTGCCGGCCGAGGACTACCAGGCCCTCTACGCCCGCGCCCCGGGGGGGCACTGGGCCGCGGCCGAACTGCGGCCGGAGCAGCAGCGCGTGGTGGACCACATCCGCGCTCGCCGGCCCCAGGGCGGCGCGGTGCTGGACATCGGTTGTGCCTCGGGCGACCTGCTGGCCGCGCTGGGGCCGGGCTTCACGGCCTTCGGTATCGAGCCTTCGCGCGATGCGCAGGCCCTGGCCCAGAGCCGCGGCATCGGCATCCTCGGCGCCACGCCCTCGGAACTGGCGGCGGCGGGCCGGCGCTTCGACGTCATCACCGCCATCGACGTCATCGAGCATGTGCCGGACCCGCGCGCCTTCCTGGCCCAGCTGGCGCCCTTCCTCGAAGCCGGTGGTTTCATCGTCATCAGCACCGGCAGCACGGCCTCGGCGGCGTGGCGCCTGGCCGGGCCGGCCTACTACTACTCACACAACTTCGAGCACATCAGCTTCATCTCGCCGCGCTGGTGCCAGCGCTCGGCAGGACCGCACTTCCAGGGCACGCTGATCGAGGCCGGCTTCGCGCACCTGGACAGCGGCGGCCTGCCGCCGGGGCGGCGGCTGAAGGGCTGGCTGCGCTTCGGCGCGAAGCTGCTGCCGGCCTGGTTCGAGCAGCAAGTGCTGACGAAGCTGCCGGGTGTGGCCCGCGCAAGCGGCCCGCGGTTGATGGTGGGCGAGCCGGGGCTGTTCCGCGACCACCTGATGGCCGAATTCGCGCTGCGCGAAGGCGGGCTCAGTTCACCGCCTGCTTGATGAAGTCCGCCAGGCGGCCGGCCAGGTAGTCGATGCCCGCCGGCGTGGGGTGGGTGATGTCGGCGCTGATGTACTGGTCGGCATTGCCGTCGCCGCGCGGCCTGGACACGGTGCCGGTGCCGGTGAGCCAGGGCTCGTCGACGTTGGGCACCCAGATGAAGTTGGCGCGCGTGCCCACGGCCGCCTTGATGGCGGCGTTGACGCCGCCCCGCACGCGGTTGAGCGTGGCCACCGGGCCGGTGACGAAGACCAGGGTGTCGGGCAGGGCGGCCTGGATCTCGTCGAACAGCGTGGCGGCCTCGGCCTCGATCTGCGCGTCGGTGAAGCCCAGGTCGTTGACGCCTGCGGCGATGACCAGCACGTGGGGCTTGTAGGCGATGACGTCGGTGGCCAGGCGCTGGCGCAGCGTCAGCTTGGGCGCAGGTGCGGCCAGGTAGCCGGTGGCGCCGACCCCGGAGATCCACGCCTCGTGCCAACCCAGGCGCTCGGCGGCGAGTGCCGCGAAGGAGGCGCGGGCGCTCTGGCCTGCCGTGCCTTCAGTGATCGAGTCCCCGAGGAACATCGCCCGCAAGCGCGTGCCCGGGACCGGCCTCGTCACGCTGTCGGCGGCGCCGACACGGATGCCGCCGAAGTACGGGCTCGTCATCACCAGACGGACACGCCGCGTCGCCTTGCTGCCGAAGGTCACCCGGGTGAGGTAGAGCTCGCCGTCCGAGGGCAGGGTGGTGGCCGCGTTGCGTGCCAGACGCCCATCGACCAGCACCCACAGGTTGCTGGCCGCCCCGAGGCCCTTCTGCAGGATCTCGAACTCGGTGGCGTCGGTGCTGAAATCGATGGTGGCGTACGTGCCGCCGCGCAGCGCGGCGCTGTAGCTCACGGCACGGTTGGCACCGAACAGGTAGTCCGGGTAGACCGAGCCGGCCTGCACGACGTCGCCGTTGTAGACGAACTCCGGGCGCGTCCAGGCGAGCAGGCGGCTGCCCGTGATGCGGCTGGCGGCGCCCGGGTCGCCCACGGCGATGGTGGGCGCGCTGCCGTCAGGCGCTTCAGGCGCGCTGGCCGCTGCCGCCAGGCTGCGCACGCGCGCACGAACTTCGGCCACCGTGGGGGTGGAGGAGGCCGCCACCGCGACGTCCAACCGCGCGAGCGGACTCTGCGCCGACGCACCGCTGGGCGCCGTCGCCGTGATGCGCAGTTCGATGCCGTAGGTGCCGGCGGTGGCGGGTACGAAGTAGGGCCGCGTGCCGGCGGCATCGGCGAGGCCGACCGTTTCGCCGGCGGGATCCTTCACCGCCCAGGCGTACTGCAGCGTGCCGGTGGTGGGCACGACGCTGGCCGTCGCATCCAGCATCAGCGGCTCGCCCACCACCGGGCTGGCCGATGCCGCCAGGCGTGCCTCGAGCTGCGACGCGCTGGCGGTAGGCGAAGCGCCACCGCCACAGCCCGGCAGCAGCAGGGCCACCAGCCAGCCCGCTGCGAGGGCAGCGCCCAGGCGCCCAAAGGTTCCTCTCCGCACGCGCTCTTCCTCTCGATCGACACGCATCAGCACGATGCGGTCGATCATAGGGGCGGGGCGCTACTGTGGCGCCACCAGGGCGCGGGTGCTGGCCCCGCTGCGGTACAGCATGTCCTGGTAGACGATGCGGTTGTTCACGGCGAAGCCGCTGCGCACGCTGGCCACGGTGGCGCCGTCGCGCAGCAGCTCGAACACCGGCGTGCCCTCGGCCAGCGGCACGCGCACGGACGTCAGCCCGGCGGGCACGTCGCGCTCGGTGACCTGCGCGCCCACGCTCACGCGCAGGCGGGCGGGGGCGCGTGCGAAGACCAGCACCTCGATGTCGTCGGCCGCAGCGTCGCTGCCGTTGGCAGGCACGTAGCGGCGGGTCTGCTTGGTCAGGTCGGGCTGCGCGGCCGTGCTGTGCCGGCGGTGGAAGTAGTAGAGCGCGTCCTTGTGGATGGCCGGCGCCGCGCCGCTCTTGAACCAGGCCGTGTAGTAGGCCGTGAGGTCGTAGAAGGACCACTGGGTGCCGCTGGAGGGCGCCACCTCGGTGGCTTCGGAGTAGTCGTTCCAGGTCACGATGTGCGCCCAGTCGGCGCCGCCGGCGATGGCGTTGTCCCACATCACGCGGTAGTTCTCGCTGTTGCCGGCTTCCCAGAAGATGAGGTCCTTGGCACGTGCGTCCTGCGGTGAGACGGTGGCCATCCACTTCACGTTCCAGGCATGCGCCTGCGCGGGGGCGTCCTTCCAGGCGCGGTTCACGCCCGGGCTGCGCACGCCCCAGTCCGAAAAGCCCAGGCTGATGGGCGCGAAGGCCTGGGCGTGGCGGCTCCAGCCCTGGAACACGGGCCACAGCGCGATGTCGATGCCTTCGGCCTTCAGCGTGGCCAGCTGTGACTTCCACCAGTCGGCCGGCTGGTTCTGCGCGTTGTACGGGGACAGCACCAGGCGGCCGTCGGGCAGCCGGTAGGCGGCCGGGTGACGCGCCAGGGCGCGCACCACGGTCAGCATGTTGGCGGGCTGCGCCTTGAACTCGGACTCCATGTCCGGCATGAGCAGGATCCGGAAGCCGCTGTCGGTGGCGGCGGCCGTGTCCAGCATGCGCTGCGCGCGCTCCCAGTGCACGCCGGAACTGGCCAGCAGGTCGACCGCGAAGCCGTCGATGCCCAGCGCCGCCGCGCGGCGCACGTCCTGGGCGGCATCGGTCTGCGTCCAGGTCGGTGCATTCAGCACGGTGCGCGGCAGGGGGCGCTGCTTGATGAAGCCGCCCGAACCGGCGAACTTGCCGCCCTCGCCCTGCGGCGAGAGGTAGTGGCTGCCGTAGTAGTCGGCCGGCGCCGCGAGGTTGTCGATCGACACCGGGAACGGGGTGAAGTAGTGCGCGAACACCTTCTTCGGCGAAGCGCGCAGCGTGGCCAGGTCGGGCACCTGGAAGGGCCAGGCCGCGGCGTTGGCCTCAGCGATCTGCTGCGCGGTGCTCACGGCGTCGGTCACGGGCAACACGACCGGGGCAGGCACGCTGGCGGCCGTGGCGCCGCCGCTTCCGGCGGGTGTGGCGGAGGCTCCGCCATCGGACGCCCCGCCGCCCCCGCCGCCGCAGGAAGCAGCGGCCAGACTCAGGACGAGGAGCAGGGTGGCTGGCACGGAGAGGGGTCGGACTTCGACGCGGATCATGGCCTGCGGGGCAGAAGGAGGGCAACTCGCTGTCCCGGCGAGGCTCCGGAGGAGCCTGCGGGCAGCGCTCAGCGCTTCTTCGGCCCCAGTGGGCCAGGACTTGACGTGTCAGCTGTTACGGGGTGCTGGGTTGGTAAGCGGCTGCGAACTCGGCATAGGCGACGCGCAAGCCAGCCTCGAGCGGCGTGGTCGCCTGCCACCCGGCCTGCGCCAGCCGCTCGACATCCATCAGCTTGCGGGGCGTGCCATCGGGTTTCGTGAGGTCGTACACGGTGCGGCCGGCGTAGCCCACCGTGGCGGCCACCAGCGTGGCCAGCTCCGCGATCGTCACGTCGTGGCCGACGCCGACGTTGACCAGCGGCGGCTCGAATCGTCCTGTCACCGATTCGTCACTGCCCAGCAGGGCGCGGAAGCGCTCGTCGGGCAGGCGCATCAGGAAGATGCAGGCGTCGGCCATGTCGTCGCTGTAGAGGAACTCGCGCCGCGGCGTGCCCGTGCCCCAGACGACGACTTCGTCGCGTCCGGACAGCTTGGCCTCGTGGAACTTGCGCAGCAGGGCCGGGATGACGTGGCTGTTCGTCGGGTGGTAGTTGTCGCCCGGGCCGTACAGGTTGGTGGGCATGGCGGCCAGGTACTGCGTGCCGTACTGGCGGTTGTAGCTCCAGCACATCTCGATGCCGGCGATCTTGGCCAGCGCATACGGCCGGTTGGTCGGCTCCAGCGGGCCGGTGAGCAGGTCGCGCTCGCGCATCGGCTGCGGCGCCAGCTTCGGGTAGATGCAGCTGCTGCCCAGGAACAGCAGGCGCTTCACGCCGCTGAGGTGCGCGGCGTGGATGACGTTCGTCTGGATGGCCAGGTTGTCGCGGATGAACTCGGCCGGGTAGCTGTTGTTGGCGACGATGCCGCCCACCTTGGCAGCCGCCAGCAACACGTGCTCGGGCTGCTCGCTCTGGAAGAAGGCCCGCACCGCGCGCTCGTCCGTGAGGTCCAGCTCGGCATGCGTGCGCAGCACCAGGTTCGTGAAGCCGGCCGCCTGCAGCCGGCGCACCAGGGCGCTGCCCACCAGGCCGCGGTGACCGGCCACAAAGATCTTCGCGTCGGGGTTCACCGTCGATCTACTCGTGGTGGTCGTAGGCCTGGAAGCCCGCCAGCTTGACCAGGCTGTCGCGCTTGGCGCTGGTGTAGTCGCTCTCGACCATCTCCTTGACCAGGCTCTCGAAGCTGGTCGTCGGCACCCAGCCCAGCTTGTCCTTGGCCTTGGTCGGATCGCCCAGCAGCGTCTCCACCTCGGTGGGGCGGAAGTAGCGCGGGTCCACGCGCACGATCACCTCGCCAGGCTTGCACTTGGCCAGCAGTTCGCCCCCGACACGGTCGACACGCTCGACGATGCCGATCTCGGCCGCGCCTTCACCCTCGAAACGCACGGCGATGCCCAGCTCGGCCGCCGCGCGCCGCACGAAATCGCGCACGCTGTGCTGCTGCCCGGTGGCGATGACGAAGTCCTCCGGCTGCGTCTGCTGCAGCATCAGCCACTGCATTTGGACGTAGTCGCGGGCGTGGCCCCAGTCGCGAAGTGCGCTGAGGTTGCCCAGGTGCAGCGTGTCCTGCAGGCCCAGCGCGATGCGCGCGATGGCGCGCGTGATCTTGCGCGTGACGAAGGTCTCGCCGCGGATCGGGCTCTCGTGGTTGAAGAGGATGCCGTTGCAGGCGTACATCCCGTAGGCCTCGCGGTAGTTGACCGTGATCCAGTAGGCATACAGCTTGGCCACCGCGTACGGGCTGCGTGGGTAGAAGGGCGTCGTCTCCTTCTGCGGCGTCTCCTGCACCAGGCCGTAAAGCTCGGAGGTGCTTGCCTGGTAGAAGCGCGTCTTCTTCGTCAGCCCGAGGATGCGGATGGCCTCGAGCAGGCGCAACGTGCCGATGCCGTCGGCATTCGCGGTGTACTCGGGCTCCTCGAAGCTCACCGCCACGTGGCTCATCGCCGCGAGGTTGTAGATCTCGTCGGGCTGAACCTGCTGGACGATGCGGATCAGGTTGGTGCTGTCGGTCAGGTCGCCGTAATGCAGCGTGAATCGCTGGTGGTCGACATGCGGGTCCTGGTACAGGTGGTCGACGCGGTCGGTGTTGAACAGCGACGAGCGGCGCTTGATGCCGTGCACCGTGTAGCCCTTGTCGAGCAGCAGTTCGGCGAGATAGGCGCCGTCCTGGCCGGTCACGCCGGTGATGAGGGCTGTCTTGGGGCGGTCGTTCATTGGTGGGTCCTGTCGGTCTCAGCGCGCAGCGGAAGCCGCGTCGCGGAAGGGTTCGGTGGCATAGGTTCCGGCGATGCCTTCTTCCAGCCCGATCCGCGCCCGCCACCCCAGCGCATGCGCCCGGCTCACGTCGAGCAGCTTCCTAGGCGTGCCGTCGGGCTTGGTCGCGTCGAAGACGATGCGGCCCTCGAAGCCGACGACGCGCATCACCGTCTCGGCGAGTTCGCGGATCGTCACGTCCTCGCCGGTGCCGATGTTGACCAGCGGGCCGTCGTAGCCGGTAGTCATCAGATGCACACACGCGGCGGCGAGATCGTCGACGTGAAGGAACTCCCGGCGCGGCGTGCCGCTGCCCCAGACCACGTATTCGGCGTCGCCGCGCAGCTTCGCCTCATGCGCCTTGCGCAGCAGCGCCGGCAGCACGTGGCTGTTGGCGAGGTCGTAGTTGTCGTTCGGGCCGTACAGGTTGGTCGGCATCACGCTCACGTACTGCCGGCCATGCTGGCGGTTCATGCTCTCGCATAGCTTGATGCCGGCAATCTTGGCAATCGCGTAGGGCTCGTTCGTCGGTTCCAATGGTCCGGTGAGGAGGTAGTCCTCCTTGATCGGTTGGGGGCAGTCGCGCGGGTAGATGCACGACGAGCCGAGGAACATCAGCCGCTGCACGCCGGCGAGGTGGGCCCCATGGATCAGGTTGTTCTGGATCTGCAGGTTGTCGTAGAGGAAGTCGGCGCGGTGGAGGTTGTTCGCCTGGATGCCGCCGACCTTGGCCGCGGCGATGAAGACGTAGTCGGGCTTCGCCTCGGCGAGGAAGCGGTGCACCGCCGCCTGGTCGAGCAGGTCGAGTTCGGCGCGGGTGCGCGTCGCGATGTTGCCGTAACCCTCGGCTTGCAAGCGCCGAACGATGGCCGAGCCGACCATGCCGCGGTGGCCGGCGACGAA
>JAEUPH010000011.1 GCA_016790395.1 Rubrivivax sp.
GCGACTTCACGCTGGACGTGGCGCTGCAACTGCCGGCGCTGGGCGTGAGTGCGCTCTTCGGTCCCTCGGGCTGCGGCAAGACCACGGTGCTGCGCGCCCTGGCGGGGCTGGAGCGGGCGGCGGGCCGCGTCGCGCTGGGCGACGAGGTCTGGCAGGACGACGCACAAGGGCACTTCGTGCCGCCGCACCGGCGCGCCATCGGCTACGTGATCCAGGAGTCGGCGTTGTTCCCGCACCTGGACGTGCAGCGCAACCTCGACTACGGCCGCCGCCGCGTGGCGCCTGGCCTGCGCCGCATCGAACTTGACCAGGTCGTGGCCCTGCTGGGCATCGACCCGCTGATGGCGCGCCGGCCGGACACGCTGTCGGGCGGCGAGCGCCAGCGCGTGGCCATCGCGCGCGCCTTGGCCACCAGCCCGCGCCTGCTGCTGATGGACGAGCCGCTGGCCGCGCTGGACGCGGCGCGCAAGGCCGAGGTGTTGCCCTACCTGGACCGGCTGCACGCGGAGCTGCGCATCCCCGTCGTCTACGTCAGCCACGCGCTCGACGAGGTCGCCCGCCTGGCCCACCACCTGGTGCTGTTGAAGCAGGGCCGCGTGGTGGCGGCCGGTGCGCTGGCCGACGTGATGGCGCGGCTGGACCTGCCCACCGCGCAGGGCGAAGGCGCCGGCGTGGTGCTGGACGCCGTGGTCGCCGAACGCGACGCCACCTGGCAGCTGGCGCGCCTGGATGTCGGCCCAGGCCACTTCAGCCTGTGGGCGCGTGACCACGGGCTGCCCGCAGGCCGCGCCGTTCGCGTGCGCCTGCTGGCGCGCGACGTGAGCCTGGCGCATGCGCCGCTGGAAGGCAGCAGCATCGGCAACCAGCTGCAGGGCACGGTGGAGGCCATCGCCGACGACGAGCACCCCTCGCTGGCGCTGGTGCGCGTGCGCGTGGGCGGCAGCCCGGTGGTGGCGCGCCTGACGCGGCGCTCGGCCCACGCGCTGGCGCTGGAGGTCGGCCTGCCCGTGTGGGCGCAGGTGAAGACCGTGGCGCTGATGGAATGAGCGCATGAACGATGGTTCCCTGCTCAGCGGCGAACTTCGCATCGCCGGCCGGCTGGACGCCCGTTTCTTCGCGCTGCTGAAGGCCTTGCGCGACACCGGCTCCATCAATCGCGCCGCGCGCACGGCGGGCCTGTCCTACAAGGGCGCGTGGCTGCTGCTGGAGTCGGCCTGCAACCTGGCCCACGCGCCGCTGATGGCAACCACCCCCGGCGGCACGCGGCTCACCGACGCTGCGCTGGGCCTGCTGCAGGCCTGGGAATCGCTCGAAGCCGAGCACCGCGAGTTCGTCCGCGCGCAGGAAGCGCGCCTGGCCCAACTGCCCACCCTGCACGGGCTCCTCAGGAGGATGTCCATGAAGACCACCGCACGCAACCAGTTTGCGGGCCACGTGATCGCGCTCGACCTCGGGCCGGTGTCGGCCAGCGTCACGCTGGCGCTGCGCTTCGGCGGCGAGATCACCGCCACCATGACCACGGCGGCAGCGAAGCAGCTCAAGCTGAAGAGGGGCAAGGAGGCCATCGCGCTCGTGAAGGCCTCCGGCGTGGTGCTGGTGACCGACTTCGCGGGCTGGGCGCTCTCGGCCCGCAACCAGATGGCGGGCACCGTGTCGCGCGTGGAGCGCGGGGCGGTGTCTTCGCTGGTCGTCGTGACGCTGCCGGGCGGCTCGGCCATCACCGCCAGCGTCACCAACGAAGGCGTGGAGGCGCTGGGCCTGGCCATCGGCACGCCGGCCACGGCCGTGTTCAAGGCCTCGGCGGTGATGGTGGCCGCGCAGCCCTGAGCGGCGCGTCGCACACCCGACAATCTCGACAGCCCCGCCGCGGCGGCCACCGGCCCGCCCGCGCCAAGTGCCTGATCCACAAGGCTTTGCGCCCTGGCACGCGTCCTGCGAAGAGCACGGCACACGCAGCCTGGAGGCGCCGCCGATGGACCCGCTGGACAGCAAGCCGATCTACCTGGACTACGCCGCCACCACGCCCGTGGACCCGCGTGTGGTGCAGCAGATGGTGCCCTACCTGTACGAGCAGTTCGGCAACCCGGCTTCGCGCAGCCACGCCTACGGCTGGGCGGCGGAGGAGGCGGTGGAGATCGCCCGCGAGAGCGTGGCGCAGCTGATCGGCGCCGACCCGCGCGAGATCGCGTTCACTTCCGGCGCCACCGAGTCGAACAACCTGGCCCTCAAGGGCGCGGCGCACTTCCACCGCGCCCGGGGCCGGCACCTGATCACGCTGAAGACCGAGCACAAGGCCGTGCTGGACACCATGCGCGAACTGGAGCGCGAGGGCTTCGAGGTGAGCTACCTGGACGTGCAGGAGGACGGCCTGCTGGACCTGGAGGCGCTGAAGGCCGCGCTGCGGCCCGACACGCTCCTCGTCAGCGTGATGGCCGTGAACAACGAGATCGGCGTCATCCAGGATCTCGCCGCCATCGGTGCGCTGTGCCGCGCCCATGGCGTCCTGTTCCATGTGGACGCCGCCCAGGCCACCGGCAAGATGGCCATCGACCTGCAGACGCTGCCGGTGGACCTGATGAGCCTGTCGGCACACAAGACCTACGGCCCCAAGGGCATCGGCGCGCTGTACGTGCGCCGCAAGCCGCGCGTGCGCATCGACGCCCAGATGCACGGCGGCGGCCACGAGCGCGGCCTGCGCAGCGGCACGCTGCCCACGCACCAGATCGTCGGCATGGGCGCGGCCTACCGCCTGGCGCGCGAAACCATGGGCGCGGAGAACGAGCGCATCCGCGTGCTGCGCGACCGGCTGCTGGCCGGCGTGATGGCGATTCCGGAAGTGCGCGTCAACGGCAGCCTGGAACACCGCGTGCCGCACAACCTGAACGTGAGCTTCCAGTTCGTGGAGGGCGAGTCGCTGCTGATGGGCATGAAGGGCATCGCCGTCAGTTCGGGCAGCGCCTGCACCAGCGCCAGCCTGGAGCCCAGCTACGTGCTGCGCGCCTTGGGCCTGTCGGACGAGGTGGCCCACAGCTCGGTGCGCTTTTCCATCGGCCGCATGACCACGGCCGAGGAGATCGACCGTGCCGTCGAGACCGTCAAGCGCACCGTCGAGCGCCTGCGCGAACTTTCTCCCCTGTGGGACATGCACCAGGCCGGCATCGACCTGTCCACCATCGCGTGGGCCGCCCACTGAACCTCACCCGGAGTACGCGCCCATGGCTTACAGCGACAAGGTCATCGACCACTACGAACACCCCCGCAACGTCGGCAGCCTGGACGCCGAAGACGGCAGCGTGGGCACCGGCATGGTGGGTGCGCCAGCCTGCGGCGACGTGATGAAGCTGCAGATCAAGGTGAACCCGGCCACGGGCCTGATCGAGGATGCGCGCTTCAAGACCTACGGCTGCGGCTCGGCCATCGCGTCCAGTTCGCTGGTCACCGAATGGGTCAAGGGCAAGACGCTGGACCAGGCCCTGGCCATCAAGAACACCGCCATCGCCGAAGAGCTGGCGCTGCCGCCCGTGAAGATCCACTGCTCCATCCTGGCCGAGGACGCCATCAAGGCTGCGGTGAACGACTACCGCAGCCGCCAGGCCGGCACCGTGGAGCAGCCGGCCTGCGCCCCCACCGCCAGCACATCGCACTGAAGCTTCGCCTCAAGGAGAGACCCCATGTCCGCATGCCAATCCCAGGGCCACGCCGGCTCTTCGTGCTCCACCCCGGCCGCGCTGGCGCCGCGCGAGTTCGCGCTGCCCGAAGGCGAGGAGCCCCTGCGCATCAGCGAGAGCGTGATCGCCAAGGTCAATGAACTGCTGATCGAGGAAGGCGACGCCGCGCTGCAACTGCGCATCTTCGTCACCGGCGGCGGCTGCTCCGGCTTCCAGTACGGCTTCGCCTTCGACGACGAGAGGAAGGACGACGACTTCCAGATCCAGCGCGGCCCGGTCACCGTGGTGGTGGACGCGATGAGCCTGCAGTACCTGGCCGGCGCCGAGATCGACTACGAGGACGACCTGCAGGGCGCGCGCTTCGTCATCCGGAACCCGAACGCGGCCAGCACCTGCGGCTGCGGGTCTTCGTTCTCGGTCTGAAGCTGCAGGAGCTGGCGATGAGCATCTCGGTGACGCCCAAGGCGGCGGTGCAGATCCGCAAGGCGCTGGCCAAGCGCGGTGGCGGTGCCGGCCTGCGCGTGGCGGTGAAGACCAGCGGCTGTTCGGGCTACGCCTATGCGCTGGAGTTCGCCGACGAACGCACGGCCGAAGACCTGGCCTTCGAGAGCGAAGGCGTGCAACTGCTGGTGGACAGCAAGAGCCTGGCGCTGGTGGACGGCACGCAGCTGGACTGGGTGCGCGAAGGCCTCAACGAGGGCTTCAAGTTCAGCAACCCGAACGCCAGCGCCACCTGCGGCTGCGGCGAATCCTTCGCCGTGTAGACGGAGCCGGCCGTGGCTTTGCTGCAGATCGCGGAACCGGGCAAGGCCGCAGCGCCGCACCAGCACCGGCTGGCGGTGGGCATCGACCTCGGCACCACGAACTCGCTGGTGGCCACGGTGCGCAGCGGCCTGCCGGTGGTGCTGGCCGACGAACAAGGGCGTGAGCTGCTGCCTTCGGTGGTGCACTACGCGGCGGACGGCTCGCGCGTGGTCGGTGCGGCGGCCAAGGCCTTCGCTGCCAGTGACCCGGGCAACACCATCGCGTCGGCCAAACGCTTGATCGGGCGCGGGCCCGGTGACATCGCCGCGGAGAACCGGCCCTTCCAGGTGGAGCCGATGTCCGACAGCGCGGTCGGCATCCGCACGCGGCAAGGGCTGGTGAGCCCGGTGGACGTGGGGGCCGAGGTGCTACGCGTGCTGAAAGCCCGTGCCGAGGCGGCTCTGGGTGGCGCCCTGGTCGGCGCCGTGATCACCGTGCCGGCCTACTTCGACGATGCGCAGCGCCAGGCCACGAAGGACGCCGCGCAGCTGGCGGGCCTTTCCGTGCTGCGCCTGCTCAACGAGCCCACGGCCGCGGCCATCGCCTACGGGTTGGACTCGGCGGGCGAGGGCACCTTCGTGGTCTACGACCTGGGCGGCGGCACCTTCGACGTTTCCGTGCTCCGGCTGACGCGGGGCGTGTTCGAGGTCATTGCCACCGGCGGTGACGCGCAGCTGGGCGGCGACGACTTCGACCACCGCCTCGCGGCCTGGTTTGCCGCCGACACGGGTGGCGGCTGGGCGCAGGCCGAGCTGGGTGCGCTGCATGCGGCGGCCCGCGGTGCCAAGGAAGCGCTGACCGATGCGCCGCTCACCGTCCTGCACTGCGCACGCGCGGACGGCAGCGCAGAAACGCGCACCGTGGACCGCGCGCTCTTCGACGACCTCACGCGCGATCTCGTCGAACGCAGCCTGGTGCCGCTGCGCCGCGCCCTGCGCGACGCGAAACTGAAACCGGCCGACGTGGACGGTGTGCTGCTGGTGGGCGGCTCCACGCGCGTGCCGGCCGTGCGCGCCGCCGTGGCCGGCCACTTCGGCCGCGAGCCGCTGTCGGGCGTGGACCCCGACCAGGCCGTGGCCCTGGGTGCGGCCATCCAGGCCGACCAGCTCGCCGGCAACCGCAGTGACGACGAACGCCTGCTGCTGCTGGACGTGAACCCGCTGTCGCTGGGCATCGAGACCATGGGCGGCCTGGTGGAGAAGATCGTGCCGCGCAACAGCACCGTGCCCACGGCGCGCGCCCAGGACTTCACCACCTTCAAGGACGGCCAGACGGCGATGGCCCTGCACGTGGTGCAGGGTGAGCGCGACCTGGTCAGCGAGTGCCGCTCGCTGGCGCGCTTCACGCTGCGCGGCATTCCGCCCATGGTGGCCGGCGCGGCGCGCATCCGCGTCACCTTCCAGATCGACGCCGACGGGCTGCTGTCGGTGAGCGCCGTGGAGCAGACCAGCGGCGTGCATGCGCAGGTGGAAGTGAAGCCCAGTTACGGCCTGGCCACCGAGACGGTGGCGGAGATGCTGCAGGCCGCGCTGGGCGGCGCCGAGGCCGATGCCGCGGCGCGCATGCTGCGGGAGGCGGAACTGGAGGCGCGACGCCTGCTGGATGCCACCGAGTCGGCCTTGCGCGACGACGGCGACCGCCTGCTCCAGCCGCGCGAGCAGTTCACCATCCTGAAGGCCATGCAGGACGTGGCCGACCTGCTGGAGCAGTGCGCCGAAGGCGAGGGCAGCACGCTGGACGAGAGCAAGGCCCTGCGTCAGGCGCTGCGCGCCGTCACCGAGCAGCTGAACCTGGCCACTATGGCCTTCGCCGGCCGCCGCATGGACCTGCGCATCCGTGAGGCGCTGTCGGGCCAGCGCCTGGACCAACTGGCCGCATGAGCCGCGACACGGCCGTCACGGCGGTGCGCGTCCTGCCGCATCCCGAGCTCTGCCCTCAAGGCCTGCGCTTCGAGGCGCGGCCCGGGCGCAAGCTGGTGGACGAACTGCTCGAGCACGGCATCGCCATCGAGCACGCCTGCGAGAAGGTGGGCGCCTGCGCCACCTGCCACGTGCACCTGCGCGAGGGTGCCGAGCACGTGAAGGCAGCCGATGAGGACGAGGAAGACCAGCTGGGCGACGCCTGGGGGCTGGACGCGCAGTCGCGCCTGTCGTGCTGCGTGCGCGTGCAGGGGCCGGCTCTGGTCGTCGAGCTGCCGCGCTACACCAAGAACCACGCGCGCGAGCGCTGAGCCGTGCGGGCCTGCACTGTCGTGAAGGCCACAAATTCCACAGCCGGCGCCGCACACCCAGGATCTCGGAAACCCGCGCCATTGCTGGCGATTCTCGTGATCGGGTGGGATGGCACAGCGCTTGCGAACAGCCCGGTCGAACCCACACGGACGAGGCCATGACCACCACGCCCTTCACCATCAACGACACCACGCTGCGCGACGGCGAGCAGACCGCCGGCGTGGCCTTCAGCGACGACGAGAAACTGGCCATCGCGCAGGCGCTCGATGCGGCCGGCGTGCCGGAGATGGAGGTCGGCATCCCGGCCATGGGTGCGCACGAGGTGGCGCTGATCCGTGCCATCACCGGCTCGGTGAAGTCGGCGCGCACGATGGTCTGGGCGCGCATGGCCGAGCCCGACCTCCTGGCCGCGCTGCCCTGCGGAGCCGACCTCGTTCACCTGGCCATCCCGGTGTCGGACCTGCAGATCGAACGCAAGCTGCG
>JAEUPH010000081.1 GCA_016790395.1 Rubrivivax sp.
GCGCATCGAATTCGTCATCGCGGCAGGGAAGGAGGGCGGTCGCGGTGCGCTGTGCCTGGCCCGCCTCGAACTGCGCGAGCGTGCGCCCGACCCCGTGCCCTGGCCGGACGTGAAGCGGGCCGTGCAGGGCGACCGGCTGACGCTGGACTTCGGCGTGCCGCGCGAGTTCAACGGCCTGGCGCTGCAGTGGCCGGCCCCGGCGCCGGACTACGACGTGTTCGGCCGCGATGGCACGGGCGGCCCCTGGCGGCTGCTGCGCCGCGTGCGCGGCAGCGACGGCGCGCTGGACGCGCTCTACCTGCCCGAGAGCGAAGCGTGGCAACTGCGCATCCACCGCCGTCGCGGCCAGGCGTGGCCCGATGTGGCGCTGCGCAGCGCTGCGCAGTGGCCCACGCTGGACGCCGCCCTCGCCGAGCAGGCCGCCGCGCTGCGCCACGGCGAGATGCCCCGCGCCTATCTCCAGCAGCAGAACTACTGGACGCTGGTCGGCGTGGACGGCGGCGGGGCCCGCTCGGGCCTGATGAGCGAGGACGGCGCGCTGGAGATCGGCCGCGGCGGCGCCAGCGTGGAGCCGGCCGTGCGCGTGAACGGCGGTGCGGCGGTGACCTGGGCCGACGTGAAGATTGAACACACGCTGGCCGGCGGGCACCTGCCGCTGCCGCGTGCGACGTGGACGCACCCGCAGTTCCGACTGGTCATCGAGGCTGCGGCCGACGGCCCGGCCGCGGCACCGCAGCTGCTGGCGCGCTACACCCTGCGCAACATCACGGCCACGCGCCAGACCTACACGCTGCTGCTGGCGCTGCGGCCCTGGCAGGTGAACCCGCCTCAACAGTTCCTTTCGACGCCGGGCGGCGCACGCAGCCTGCGAGAACTCTCCTGGACCGAGGGCTTGCTGAAGGCCGATGGCCAGGCCCTGCTGAGACCCACGCAGCCACCGGCGCGCGTGAGTGCCTTGCCTTTCGACGGCGGACTCTCCCTCGAATCGCTCGCTGCGGCGCCACCCTTGCGCCTGCTGAACGACCCGCAGGCCTACGCCTCCGCGCTGCTGGCCTTTGACATCACGCTGGCGCCGGGTGCCGAGCACCGGCTCGGCTGGGCCGCGCCGCTGGCCACTGGTGCCGCGCCGGCGGCGCTGGACGATGGGGCGATGGCCAACCGCTTCGTGGCCGCTGAGGCCGGCTGGCGCGCACGCCTGGACCGTCTTGTCATCGAAGGCCCGCCCGAACTGCAGCGCCTGGCGGCGACGCTGCGCACTTCGCTGGCGCACATGCTGATGTCGCGCGACGGGCCGGCACTGCGCCCCGGCACGCGCAGCTATGCGCGCACCTGGATCCGCGACGGCGCCATGATGGTGGCCGGCCTCGTGCGCCTGGGCGAGCTGGCCGTGGCGCGCGAGTTCACCGACTGGTACGCAGGCCACATCTTCGCCAGCGGCAAGGTGCCCTGCTGCGTCGACGCACGCGGTGCCGACCCCGTGGTGGAGAACGACAGCCACGGCCAGTACCTGTACGCCGTGGCGGAGGTGATGCGCCACGGTGGCGATCTCGCTTTCGCGCGGCGGCACTGGCCGCAGGCGCAGCGCGTGGTGGCCTGGATGGAGGCGTTGCGCCAGTCCGAACGCGGCGCCGCCAACCGCACGCCGGAGCGCGCGCACCTCTTCGGCCTGATGCCGCCGTCCATCAGCCACGAGGGCTACTCCGACAAGCCGGCCTATTCCTACTGGGACGACTTCTGGGCGCTGCGGGGCTACAAGGACGCGGTGTTCATCGCCAGCACCCTCGGCCAGGGCGCCGAAGCGAAGGCCTGGGGCGCGATGCGCGAAGAGTTCGAGCGCGAACTGGCGGCCAGCATCGAGGCCACGGCCCGGCGCTTCGCCGTGGATTTCATTGCCGGGGCCGCCGACCGCGGTGACTTTGACGCCACCTCCACCACCATGGCGTTGAACCCGGCGCAGGCGGCGCTGCCGCGCGCGCGCCTGGAGGCCACCTTCGAGCGCTACTGCGAGCTCTCGCGCCAGCGTGCCGACGGCCGCCGCGCTTCGCCCGACTACACGCCCTACGAATGGCGCACCGTCGGCGCGCTGGTGCGTCTGGGTCGGGCCGACTGCGCGCACGAGATGGTGGACTTCTTCCTGCGCGACCAGCGCCCTGCCGGCTGGAACCAGTGGGCCGAGGTGGTGCTGCCCGACCCACGGGCCGTGAAGTTCCTGGGCGACATGCCGCATGCCTGGGTCTCGTCGGACTACATCCGATCGGTGCTGGACCTGCTGGCCTACGAGCGTGAAGCCGACGGCACGCTGCTGCTGGGCGCGGGCCTGAAGCCGTCGTGGCTGGAGCAGGCCGACATCGCCGTGCGCGGCCTCGTCACGGCCAGCGGCCCGCTGGACTTCGCGTTGCGACGCCAGCCAGGTGGCTGGGCACTGCATCTGGAACGCGCCGGGGCCCCCGCCCGGCTGCACTGGCCCGGCACCGGCCCGCTGCCCGCCGCCACCCGCGGCGACGGCACGCCGCTGCCCTGGCAGGGCCGCGAGTTGGCATTGCCGCCAGCGCCGGCCACCGTGCAGCTCGCGCGCTGACGCCTTTGTCTCGAGGACCC
>JAEUPH010000098.1 GCA_016790395.1 Rubrivivax sp.
GAGAACAGCGCGGCCAGGGCCAGCGCGAAGCCGGCGCGCCCGCAGGCGGCCAGGGTGCCGGTGGACAGGGTCTTCATGGGATTCACCTCGATCCTGCTCAGG
Organism: Rubrivivax sp.; assembly: GCA_016790395.1. Lineage (GTDB taxonomy): Bacteria > Pseudomonadota > Gammaproteobacteria > Burkholderiales > Burkholderiaceae_C > Rubrivivax. Next base: position 103 of record JAEUPH010000098.1, read on the forward strand.
TCAGAACGCGTAGACGGCGCCAGCGCCGAACCAGTTGCCGCTCTTCTCGAGCCGCGAGTCGATGTTCGTGAAGGCGTGATGGGCCGGCATCGACAGCGGCGCCAGCCCCTTGCGGGCGTAGCGCACCAGGCCGGACAGGCCGTAGACCTGCAGGCCGTTGCGGAAGTCGTAGTTCACGCCGAAGGTGTTGTGCGTGGCCGAGTTGGACTGCCCGCGCTCCGTGGGGTTGGCCGTGGCGGCGGCGCCCAGGTGCAGGAAGCCGGTGTAGAGCGACCAGTTCTGCGTCAGCCGGTAGCGCGCGCCGGCCACGATGTCCGTGGAGGTCGCCGGGTAGCCCTTGCAGGGGCAGGCGTTGTTGGTGGGGCCCCAGTCGACGTTGAACATGTTGTTCCACTGGTCGAAGCGGCCGTCGGTCGTGCGGCCGGTGATGGTGGCCCAGGCGCCGCTCCAGCGGTTGAAGCGCACGCCGCCGGAGAGTTCGAGCTTGCTGTCCACCTGCAGCCGCGCCATCACCATGGCGATGCCCTGGCTGCTGCCCCCGAGCTTGTCGTCGTCGGCAGGGAAGGGCGTGAGGCCGGTGAACGGACCGTGGCCGAAGGCCGAAGGCGTGCCGTTCTTCGTCGACTGCACCATCGCATCGACGAGCAGGTCGCCCTTGCGGAACTGCACGTAGAGCTCGGTGAAGCGCGGCTTGTTGCGGTGCCAGCCGGCTTTGCCCGTGTCGTGCGTCACTTCCAGGACGAGGTCGCTGTCCAGCACGTCCAGCGGGCGCGTGGTGACGCGGATGGCGCGCGTGAGCAGGCCGTATCCGGCGCCACTGGAGGCCCAGGCGTCGGCCACGCCGATGTTGCTGCCGAAGGGGTAGTCGGCCATGCTCCAGGCGCGCGTGGTCATGGCGCCGATGCGCACGCTGCCCCAGTCGGCATGGCTCACGGCCACGTTGCGGTCGTACCAGAAACCCTTGAAGTCGGGCTTGCCGTCGCGCCAACGCTGGCTGAGCAGGCCGGCGAATTTCAGACCCGCCGGGCCGTCGAACTTCACGCCCAGGTAGGGCTGGGCCAGCACGAGGTGCGTGCTCCCGGCGCCATAGGGCTTGCCCTGGATCACCTCGTCGGCCCAGTAGCGGTCTCGCGCTTCGAGGCGTTCGACCTGGCAGTCGGGGCAGTAGCTGCTGACACGCACGAACTCCGCCTTCGCGAAGCCGTTGAGCGTGAACGGGCCGTAGTCGACCGCCTGCGCGGCCCCGCCAGCCAGCAGGCCGGTGGTCAGCAGGGCAACAGGGACGACGCGGCGTTGGAGGGTTGCTGTCATGGTGGGTCCGCCTGGGAGGAGGCTCCGGTGGCGCAGTGCTGCCGGATCGCCTGAAACTGAAAGCGCTTTCAGCTTAGATTAGTCGAACGATCTCCCCTCAGTCAACGAGCTGGACCCCCGTGTTTTCCCATCCCCATCGGTGCGATATTCGGGTAATCCACGTATTCCAACTGAAAGCGCTTTCAATAGTATCGCGACATGGCCCTCGAGGCCGGCAACCGGGGTGTTCGCATGAGGTCGATGCGGTGGGTGGCGACAGCGTTCGTGGTGCTCCAGGCCTGGGGCGGCCACGCCGGGGCACAGGTGGAGCAGGTCGGTGCCGGCACCTTGTGGCTGGCGCCCAAGGGGAAGGACAAGCCGCCGCCCGCCGCGCCGCTGCGCACCGAGGCGCTCCAGCGTCAAGCCGCGCCCACCAGCCAGTGGTACTCGACGCTCATCTTCAACCCGAAGCCGGACCCCATCTACGCCCAGCCGCTGACCTTCCGTACCACGCCCGCCGGCTTCGAGATGGCCCTTCCGGTCAAGCAGGTGGTGCCGACCGAGCGCCAGGATGTCGAGATCCACTACCCGCATCGCGACGCGCTGGTGTTCGCGCCGGCGGCCTTCGAGCCTGGCGCGGCCCGGCTGGCCAAGGTGTCGGACTGGGCCATCGACATCGAGATGGCGCGCGGCGAAGACCGTCTGCTGGCCACCGTCGCGCACGGCAGTCCCTATGCCTACTTCCAGCTCAGCCGTGGCGACGTGCGCGTCACGCTGCCGGCGCCGGGCGAGCGTGTCGCCGATGCCGACCCGCGCGTGCTGGTGTTGCGCGTCGGCGGCCGCCGCTACGCGCTGTTCGGTCCCACGGGCGTGCGCTGGGAATCCGCCTCGCCCACGCAGTGGCTGGGCCGGCTGCCGGCCGGAAGCGGCTACTTCTCGGCCGCCGGCCTGCCTGACGACAAGCCCGAAACGCTGGCCCTGCTGGCGCGCCATGCCTACGCCTTCGTGCAGGACACGCGCGTGGCCTGGCGCTACGACCGCGCTGCCGCCAAGGTCGAGAGCACCTTCACCGCCACCGCGCGCGTGATGGAAGGGGCTGACCACGGCCCGTTGCTGGGCCTGTATCCGCACCACTGGCACGACAACGCATCGGTGGCTGGCCGGCTGGGCCCGGCCTACGACACCGTGCGCGGGCCGCTGAAGCTGCTGGCCGCGCCTTCGTTCAAGGTCGAGCGTTCCTGGGGCGGATTCGTCCCCCATTGGCCCCGGCTGCCCGATGGGCCGCGACTGGCCGAGTTCAACGACCACTTCAAGCGCGACCTGCGCCGCCGGCGCGACCTCATCCCTGCGCGGGAGAACGGCGACGACTGGCGCGTGAGCGTGTACTGGCAGGGCAAGGGCCTCACCCGCGTGACGCAGCTGGCGGCCATCGCCGAGCAGCAGGGCGACCCCGATGCGCGCGACCAGCTGCTGCGCGTGGCGCGTGACCGCATGGAGTGGTGGTTCGGCGGCCAGGGCAAGCGCAGCTATTTCCACCTCGACAAGCGCCTGGGCACCGTGGTGGCCTACCCCGACGAGTTCTTCTCCGTCGAGCAGATGAACGACCACCACTTCCACTACGGCTACTGGATCCGCGCCGCCGCGGAGATCGCGCTGCGCGACCCGGCCTGGGCGGCGCCCGAGCGCTGGGGCGGCATGGTGGACAAGCTGGTGGCCGACATCGCCACCGCCGAGCGCGGCCGCGCCGACTTCCCCTACCTGCGCAACTTCGACGCCTACGAAGGGCACTCGTGGGCCGTGGGCATCGGCGGTGCCGGGGAGTACGGCGGCCTGGGCAACAACCAGGAGTCCTCCAGCGAGGCGGTGAACGCCTGGGCGGCGCTGGTGCTCTGGGGCGAGGTCACGGGCCGCAGCGCGCTGCGCGACCTGGGCATCTACCTGATGACGACCGAGGTCGAGGCCATCAACCACTACTGGTTCGACCTGCACCGCATCGTGTTCGCGCCCGAGTACAAGAACGTCGAGACCAGCATGGTCTTCGGCGGCAAGTACGCGCACAACACCTGGTGGACCGACGAGCCGCGGCAGATCCACGGCATCAACCTGCTGCCCATCGCCGCCTTCTCCACCTACCTCGGCAAGGACCCGGCCTTCATCCGCCGCAACCTGGACGCGATGAAGGTGGAGAGCGAGGCCTATGTGAAGCGCGGCCGCTTCCCGCCCAACCCGCCGCCGGCCGACGTCTGGCAGGACATCTTCGCCAAGTACCTGGCGCTGGCCGATCCGGCTGCCGCCCTGGCGCAGTGGAACCCTCGCGGCAGCGTGGAGGACGGCGATACGCCCAGCCACACGCTGCACTGGATGCTGAGCCTGGCGGCCATGGGCACGCCGGATTTCAGCGTGCGTGCCGACACGCCGCTGTACCAGGTGTTCCGCAAGCCCGATGGCAGCCGCACCTACCTGGCCTTCAACGCCGGACAGGCCCCGATCACCGTGAAGTTCACCGACGGGCGCGAACTCGTCGTCGCCCCCGGCGCGCTGGGTCGCGCGCCCTAGCGCCGGAGCCCCGGCACCGATCGACGCCCCAGGCGCCTTCATCACACCCCGTCCCGCCGGCCCGCGGGCACTTTCGTCAGGATGTCCACCATGAGCCAGCCCCGCAGTCCCTTCGCCCTCTCCGCCGTCGCGCTGGCGGCCACGCTCGCTCTCGCCGCCTGTGGCGGTGGCGACGCCGAACCGCCACCGCCGGCTGCGAGCCCCAGCACGCCCGCGGCGACGGTGCCCGACACCACGCCGCCCACGATGACCATCTCCGACAGCGTCACGGGCACCACGGCCACCGGCGACGTGACCTTCACCTTCACCTTCAGCGAGGACGTCGGCATCAGCTTCACCGCCGACGACATCGCCGTCAGCGGTGGCACCAAGGGAACCTTCCTGCGCGTGGGCAGCACGCAGGCCACGCTGGTGGTCACGCCCGCGCCCAACACCACGGGCACCCTCGGCCTGTCGGTGGCGGCCGGCGCCGTGCGCGACCTGGCGGGCAATGCGAGCACCGCGGCGGCCAGCGCGCAGCGGGCCTATGACACCGTGCCGCCGGTGGTCTCCACGGCGCTCGTGAGCTTCCAGGAAAGCACGGCGCCGGTGCTCGCCGGCTTCGGCGGCGCCGAGGACGCCACGGTGGTGGCCGACCCGACCGACGCCACCAACAAGGTGGCCAAGGTGGTGAAGAGCGCCACGGCCGAACTGTGGGCCGGCACCACCGTCTCGGTGTGCGCCAACCAGGCCATCTCCAACATCCCGTTCAGCGGCACGAACCGGAAGCTCTCGGTGCGCGTGTGGTCGCCGGTGGCGGGCATCCCCGTGCGCCTGAAGGTGGAGGATGCCTCCGACAACACCAAGACCGCCGAGACCGAGGCCACCACCACCAAGGCCGCGCAGTGGGAAACGCTGACCTTCGACTTCGCCACCGTGGCCAGCGGCACGGCGGCGCTGAACCTGGCCACCACCTACAACAAGGCCTCGATCTTCTTCGACTTCGGCAAGACCGGCGCCCAGGCCGGTGCCGCGCGCACCTACTACTTCGACGACCTCAGCTTCGTCGGCACCAGCTACACGCCGGCCTGCCCCAGCACGGGCGGCGGCGGCGCGACGAGCAGCACCATCAGCTTCGACGAGAGCAGCGCGCCCACGCTCACGGGCTTCGGGGGCGCCGAGGACAGCACCGTCGTCGCCGACCCCACCAACGCCGCCAACAAGGTGGCCAAGGTGGTCAAGGGCGCCACGGCCGAACTGTGGGCGGGCACCACGGTGTCGACGCTCGCCAACCAGGCCATCCCGAGAATCGGATTCGCCGCCGGCTCCACGACCGTCACGGCGCGCGTGTGGTCGCCGGACGCCGGCATCCCGGTGCGCATGAAGGTCGAGGATGCCGCCGACAACACCAAGACCGTGGAGACCGAGGCCACCACCACGGTGGCCGCAGGCTGGCAGACCCTCAGCTTCAACTTCGCCAACCCGGCCACCGGCACGGCAGCCTTGAACCTGGCCACCAACTACAACAAGCTGTCGGTGTTCTTCAACTTCGGCAAGACCGGCGCGCAGGCCGGCGGCGCCAAGACCTACTACCTCGATGACATCGTCATGCCGTCGGCGACCAGCGGCGGCGGCAGTTCGGGCCCGGTCACCTTCTCCTCGGGCTTCGGCACCACCACCACGGTGCAGGGTGGGGCCTACGGCGGCTACAGCGGCAGCAGTGTCGATGGCTTCAACTGCGGCGCGCCGGCGTCCTGCGGCAGCGGCGGCAGCTTCACACCCGCGGTGGCGGCCGATGCCAGCGGCTTCTACTACTACTACCAGACGCCGACGGCCGTGACCTCCCTGTATGCCGGCATCTTCGTGCAGGCGCCAGGCCTGACGACCGGTCTCAGTGGCACCGGCGACACCCCCGGGGTGTCCATCAACGGCAAGACGACGATGAAGTTCACCTTCGGCCAGAACCCGGAATGGTTCTCCGGACAGGCCAAGAACTTCGGCGTCATCCTCACGCTGGGCAAGTTCTACAACGTCAGCGGCAACAGCACGGTGCAACCCTGCAACATCAAGCTCCTGGCGGTGGTGACGCCCACGGCGCAGGCCGCGACGGCCTATTCGGTGGCCCTCAGCTCGTTCGGCCTGATCCAGACCTGCAACGTGCCCGGGCTCACGGCGGCCAGTGCGCTGGCGTTGGGGCCCTTGTCACAGGTGGATTTCCAGGCCGTGGGCTCGGGCAATCCGCTGCCGCCGGTGAACGGCAACCTGGTGGGCGCCAACATGAGCGTGCCGACCGGCTCTCCCGCGGTGTACCCGACGACGCTGGTGGTCAACGGCGCCATCACCTTCGAGTGAACGGTGCCGGGGCGGCGCTGACGGTGGGCATGCCCATCCAGTTGCCGTGAGCGGCTGCCCGGCGCGCTCAGGGTCGGGTGACCCCGTCCCGTGCAACTGCGCGCACGGCGTCGCGCAGCCAGGCGTGCAGGGGATCGGCGTCCCAGCGGTGGTGCCAGACCATGTGCATGGGCATGGGCGGGCAGGGCAGCGGCACCTCGCTGCTCGCCAAGCCCCGCAGCAGGTGGACGGCCGCACGTGAGGGCAGCGTGGCCAGGCGCCCGGTGCCCCGGATGAAAGGGGCGACACCGGAGAGGTCGGGCACCTGCACCGCGATGCGCCGGTGCAGGCCGCGCTCGGCCAGGAAGCGGTCGATCTCCAGCCGGCGGCCGTCCTCGTACAGCACGGTCACGTGCTCGGCGGCTTCGAACTCGGCGCGGCCGGTGGGCGCGTCGCGCAGCGCCGGGTCGTGGAAGACGGTGTAGCGGTCGTCGTACAGCAGTTCGTGCCGGGCGTCGTCTGCCTCGGGCGGGCGCGGCGAGATGACGAGGTGCAGCGCCGGGTTTCGCAGCATCTCGGCTGTGGGCACGGTGGAATCGACGATGCGCATCGTCAGCAGCGGCGCCTGTGTCCGCAGGCGCTGCAGCAGCGGCGGCAGCAGCAGGTCGCGCTGGAGCGGGTTGGCGGCGATCCGGAGTTCTTCCGCGCACGCGGCCGGCTCGAAGCGTGCCGGCTGGGCCAGCGCGTGCAGGCCCGCGAGCAGCCCGCGTGCCTGTGCCGCCAGGCGCTCGGCGTGCGCCGTGGGTGCGATGCCGCGGCCGGCACGCACCACCAGCGCGTCGCCGGTGGCGGCACGCAGACGCTCCAGGCCATGGCTCACGGCCGACTGTGTCAGCGCCAGCCGTTCGGCGGCGCGGGTGACCGAGCGCTCTTCGACCACGGCCACCAGCAGCTGCAGAGCGCGACCGTCCAGGTCGAGCGCATCGACGCGGGTCGCTGGCTTGGCATCGGTTTTCTTCATGTCTGGCATGAGTATCCGTCCATTGATCGCGCACGGGCCGCCGCCGAGACTGCCGCCACCGGCACGAAGCCGGCAGGAGACGACGCATGCCTACCGCCCCAGAGACCCGCCGCCAGGTCCAGGACGACATCTTCGGCACCCCGCTCTTCGACGGCCGCTCGGCCCGTCGCGGCTATGCGCTGAACAAGATGTGCTACTCCTTCAACGACAAGGCCAACCGCGACGCCTTTCTCGCCGACGAGGACGCCTACTGCGCCCGCTTCGGCCTGAACGAGCAGCAGCGCGAGGCCATCCGCGCGCGCAACGTGCTGCAGCTCATCGCCGCCGGCGGCAACGCCTACTACCTGGCCAAGTTCGCCGGCATCTTCGGGCTGGACATGCAGGACATCGGCGCGCAGCAGACCGGCGTCACCAAGGACGAATTCAAGGCGCGCCTCGTCGCCGCCGGCCGCTGAGCGGCAAGACCAGGAGACCCACCATGGCCCGCATCATCGGCAACGCCTTCATGTCCCACGTGCCCGCCATCGGCGGCGCCATCGCCAAGGGGCGCACGCAGGAGGACTACTGGAAGCCCTTCTTCGACGGCTTCCCGCCGCTGCGCCAGTGGGTGGGCGAGGTGAAGCCCGACGTCGTCGTGGTCTGCTACAACGACCACGGCCTGAACTTCTTCCTCGACAAGATGCCGACCTTCGCCGTCGGCGCCGCGCCCAGTTACAGCAATGCCGACGAAGGCTGGGGCATCCCGCAGACGGCACCGTTCGCCGGCGAGGTGGATCTGTCCTGGCATCTCATCGAACAGCTGGTGGCCGATGGCTTCGACATCACCACCTGCCAGGAAATGCTCGTCGACCATGCCCTGACCCTGCCCATGGCGCTGCTGTGGCCCGACCAGAAGTGGCCGGTGAAGATCGTGCCGGTGTGCATCAACACCGTGCTCTTTCCGCTGCCCAGTGCCGAGCGCTGCTGGAAGTTCGGCCAGGCCATCGGCCGTGCCATCCAGAGCTGGGGTACCGACGAGAAGGTGTTGGTGATGGGCACGGGCGGGCTGTCGCACCAGCTGGAGGGCGAGCGCGCCGGCTTCATCAACAAGCCCTTCGACGTGCAGTTCATGGACAGCCTGACGGGCGACCCCGAGTGGGCCACGCGCCAGAGCATCAATGAACTGGTCAAGCAGGCCGGCACGCAGGGCATCGAGCTGCTGAACTGGCTGGTGGCGCGTGGCACGCTGGCCGGTGCCGGTCAAGGCGCGCGCGAACTGAGCCGCACGTACCACATCCCCATCTCGAACACGGCGGGGGCGGTGGTGCTGCTCGAGCCGGCCTGACCCGCCCTGCTGCGCGGGCCGGACGGCCCTTCGCTCAGGAACGCGGGCGCCGCGTCGCCAGGGCCAGCAGCGCGGCCAGGCTGAGCGCCCACGTGCCGGGCTCCGGCACGCTGTTGCCGGTGTCGTCCGGCTGCCGCGGCGTGACGGCCACACTGCCCATCGTCCAGCGGCCCGTGGGGAGGCCACCCACCTGGCTGTCATTGCTGGCCAGGGTGCCCCAGAAGTCGAGCACCCGGTTCCCCGGGCCCAGGTCGTAGGCCGTGCGGAAGAAGTGCTCGTACAGACCGCCCCCCGAGACCTGGGGCGTCGCGCCCGCGAAGCTGAAAGGCGGCGGCGTGACCGAGGCGTCGCGGCTCCAGGGCTGGCTCATGCGCAGCAGCAGGCCCGTGCCCGGCGCCGGGGCGGGCGCGGTCTCGGTGTCCGTGGCGCCCAGCATCACGGCCCCGAGCGACTGGCCGCCGCTGCCGCGGGTGGCGAAGTGGGCGTTGCCCAGCTGGATGCGGATCTCGGTGATGTCGTCGAGGAACCAGTTCCAGGCGTTGGTCGACAGCTGGGTGCTGTAGGGCGTGTCGTCGAGGTCGATCTCGAAACTGAGCGGGATGTTGGCCAGCGTGTTCCAGCTGGAGCTGCCATTGACGCTGGCGGCCAGCGCCTTGGCGGCGGCGCTGTTGAGCGTGACGGCGCTGTTGGTGGCGGTGAAGGAGCCCTGGATGTGCAGCGTCACCGGTGCGGCCTGGGCCGGGAGGCCGATCACCAGTGAAGCCGCTCCTGCGGCCAGCAGGGCGGGCAAGCGCCGGCCTGGGACGGGGGCGTTGGAACGGAAGAAGCGCATGAAGACCTCTGGGGCGAAGGAAGACCGTTATCCCGCCTACGCAGGCTGCGCCGCGAAAACGACTCATCACCCCCGCGACCCGGGGGGCGGCGCGGCCCGGGCCGTCGCCGATGCCCTCGGGGCCGCCGTTCACGCCGAGTGACGGCATGATGTGCACATGCTCAAGACGCTGAATGACCTGCTCGACCGTCTGCTGCCGCCGTCGCCGCAGGCGGGCCCGGAAGCGACGGAACACCTGCTGCAGCTCGCGACGGCCGTCATGCTGGTGGAAGTGATGCGAGCCGATGCCAGCTTCCTGGCCGATGAGCGCGAGGCGGTGCGCGCCGGGCTGCGCGACAAGTTCGCGCTCGACGAGGACGAGGCCCGGCGCCTGGCCGAACTGGCCGAGTCGACGGCACGCGACGCCACCGATCTCTTCAGCTTCACGTCGCGCATCAATGAGCGCTTCGACATGCCGCAGAAGTTGCGCATGCTCGAACACATGTGGCGCGTGGCCTACGCCGACGGTCACCTGGCCGACCACGAACGCCATGTGCTGTGGCGCGTCGCCGACCTGCTGCACGTGCCGAAAGGCGCCTATGCCCATGCACGCCAGCGTGCCCTGCAGGCCTCGGGCCGTGCCGACTGACGAGGAGCGATCTGCCATGAACCGGGACTTTCGCGAACTGGGCCGCTCGGGCCTGCAGGTGTCGCCGCTGTGCTTCGGCGGCAACGTCTTTGGCTGGACGGCCGACGAGGCCACCAGCTTCTCGCTGCTGGACGCCTGGGTCGACGCCGGCTTCAACTTCATCGACACCGCCGACATCTATTCGCGCTGGGTGGATGGCCACGAGGGCGGCGAGAGCGAGGGCGTCATCGGCCGCTGGCTCAAGCGTCGCGGGCGCCGTGACGATGTGGTGATTGCCACCAAACTCGGCCACCAGCAATGGGATGAAGCACGCCGGGGCCTGAAGCCCGAACGCATCCGGCAGGCCGTCGAGGACAGCCTGAAGCGGCTGCAGACCGACCACATCGACCTCTACCAGGCGCACACCGACGACCCGGAGACACCGATGGCCGACACGCTGGGCGCCTTTGCCGAACTCATCCGTGCCGGCAAGGTGCGTGCCATCGGCGCGTCCAACTTCACCGCCCCGAGGCTGGCCGAGGCCCTGCGCACCAGCGCGGCGCTGGGGCTGCCGCGCTACGAGTCCCTGCAGCCGCTGTACAACCTGCTGGACCGCCGGGTGTTCGAGGACGAGTTGCAGGCGCTGTGCGTCGCGGAAGGCGTTGGCGTGATCAACTTCTACGCGCTGGCGGCGGGTTTTCTCACGGGCAAGTACCGCAGCGTGGCCGACGCCGCGAAGAGTGCGCGGGGCAGCAACGTGGTGAAGCGCTACCTCGACGAACGCGGGCTGCGCGTGCTGGCGGCACTGGATGCTGCGGCGGCCCGGCATGGCGCCAAGCCGGGGCAGGTGGCCATCGCCTGGCAACTGCGGCAGCCGGGCATCACGGCGCCGATCGCCAGTGCAACCTCCCTGCCGCAGCTGCAGCAGCTGGTGGCGGCCACACGCCTTCGGCTCACCGACGAGGACATGGCGGCGCTGGACGCGGCCAGCGCCTGAGCCCGGGGAGCTACACCCGGCGTTCTTCCAGGGCGCGGATGCGTGCCAGCAGCGCCGTGGCGCGCTGCGTGGAGGTCTCCACCTCCTGAAGCAGTGGCGCCGCGGTGGGCGTGGGGCCACTGTCGGCGATGTCCATCGCCGCCAGGCTGGCGTTGGCGATGATGGCGCCCACCAGGGCCTGGCCCTCGGGCGATTCCGACTGCGTCGGCGCCGTGTGGCCGGTGCGCGTGAGCGCCGCCTCCAGGCGCATGCGTGCGGCCTCGATGCGCTTGGCCGTGGTCAGGTCTTCAAGGATGAAGATCGTGCCCAGCAAGCCGTCCATGCCTGAAGGCACGGGCTCGGCGCGCATCGACACCGGGAGTTCGGTCCCGTCGCTGCGGCGCAGCGCCAGTTCACCCTGCCAGCTGCGCTGCTCGGCGCGCAGGTGGCCCACGATGCGCCGCACCAGGCCGGTGTCGGTGAACAGACCGGTGAGCGCTTCGAGCGACGTGCACTCGTCGCGCCGGCGGCCCACCAGGGCATAGAAGGCGTCGTTGGCGTAGAAGCCGCCCGGCGAAGTGTCTGCCACCACCACCACGGCTTCCTGTGCACCGGCGACCGTGGCGCGAAGCTGTGAGAGCTGGCGCGCGGCAATCAGCATGCGCACGGCGTTCACCTGCACGATGAGGTCCACCAGCGCGCGGGCCAGCGCGCTGGCCAGTTCGAGTTCATTGCCCGTCCAGGGCAGGGCGGTGTCGGGCAGCAGGGGGCCGGCCGCGGGACGCAGCCAGACCAGGTGGCTGTCCGGCGACGTGGCCAGCCGAACCGCCAGCACGCCGCTGGCGGTGCCGGAGTAGAGCGCCATCGCCGGCGACTCCTGGGCCAATGAGACGCAGTGCCAGGGGTCGCCATCGGCGACGCGCTCGGAGAGGAAGGCCTGAAGGCCCGCCAGCGCGTCCTCCGGGGGCACATCGCCGCAGGTGGTGCAACGACCTTCGTGCCACAGCACCGCGCCCGTGGCGGCCAGAGGCTGCAGCAGCGTGCGCGGGTCGGCGAAGAGCGCACTGCTCCAGTCGCCGTCGAAGGAAGTGGCCTCCAGCAGGCGCTGTTCAAGCTGCCGGACCTGCTGCCCGACCTGCGCGCGCGCATAGCTCTCCACCGCCGCGATGCGCGTCGCCATCGCCTCGGCCAGGAGTTCCAGCGCCGCCCGTACCCCTTGGCGCAGGTGGCGCGGGCGCCCGTGCAGGCCGGCGATCAGGCCCCACAAGCGCCCTTCGCGCACGATGGCCACGGACACCGACGCCACGACGCCGATCTCGCGCAGGCCTTGCAGGCGGGCCTCGGGCCAGGCGGCCAGCGAGGTGCTGCTGAGGTCGAAGGCCCCCAGCGGGCCGAACTGATCGTGCGGCAACAGGCCGAAGGGCTCGGCATCGACGTCCACGACCGCTTGCAGCCGCTGACGCAGGCGCGCGGCCCGGGCGGGCGGCGGCACCTCCAGCGCGGCCAGCGGCTCACCCAGCGGCGGCTTGCCGGGCAGCCGCCGCGACTCGGCGATCACCCGCCCCGGCCCCTGGGTGGCCAGTTCGTAGACCAGCACGCGGTCGAAGCCGGTGATCTCTCGCACGGCGGCCGCCACGGCGTGGGCCAGCGTGGCCACCGCGGCCGAACCCCCGAAGGCCTGCACGTGGCTGCCCAGCCGAGCGAACAGGGGGCCCACGGGGTGATCGACGCTGTCGACCGGCAAGGTGCCGGCCACCGGCTCGAGCTCGATGGCGAGTTCCTCGCTCCCCACGCGCTGCACCAGGCCTTCGAAACGGCGCTCGTGGCCGGCCGCGCCCAGGCAGCCCCGCAGCATCTGCGGCTCGGACAGCGAGGCGGCGCCGGCCAGCAGTTCGCGCATGCGGGTTTCGAGATCGCCACCCAGGTCGGCCAGCGTGGCCAGCAGCAGGGTGTCGAGCGGGCGGCCGATGAGCGCTGCCGCGTTGGCGCTGGCCTGCACGACGCGCAACAGGGGCTCGCGCACCACCAGGACGAGCCCATGCGGCTGCACACGGAAACCCGTGATGGCGGAATCGCCGTCCGTGGAAACGGACGGGCCGAACGCTGAACTGCGCGACACGCGACTACCTCGATGCGGCCGCCGCCGGGGGCACCGGCGATTGCGAACGGCTACTCACTGATACTTCCTCCCCTTGGCGAATACGGCCCGGCCCTGGGTGCGAGTGCGGAGGATTCTAGGGTGTGGCCCGGGTGGCCGGCACACCGCGTTTCCCCTCTCGCGGGCACGGGCGCACGGGGGTTGAGGCAGCGCAATCCGCTCGCCGGTGCATCGCGGCAAGGCAGCATCGCCCGACGCCGCGGAAACACGGCGGGCCAGCGGCGGCGTGCGGCTGCGGCCGGGTGGCCGCAGCGCGCCTTCAGATGCGGGCCAGGCCCAGCAGGTGGGCCACGTCCTTGAAGAAGATGCGCACGTGGGCCATGGGCTTCTTGCGCACGAGTTCCTTGTTCATGTAGGACTCGAAGGTCAGCTGCTGCACGTCGCGGTCCTTGCAGATGCTGACGAAGCGCTCGCGGCGCTTGTCGCTGCTGTACCAGAAGCGCTGCAGGATGCCCAGCACCCAGAACACCCGGCCGTGCGCCTTCATGAAGCGCTTGCGGGCCTGCGCCAGCGCGCGGGCGTCGCCGGTGGTGATGAAGGCCAGCGCGGCCTCGGCCGCCATGCGGCCGCCCGCCATGGCGTAGTAGATGCCCTCGCCCGAGGCGGGCGCCACGACGCCGGCGGCGTCGCCGGCCAGCACCACGGCGCGGCCGTCGTCCCAGCGCGGCAGCGGCTTCATGGGCAGCGGGGCACCCTCGCGGCGGATGGTCTCGCAGCCGGCGAGGCCGGCGGCCTGGCGCAGCGTGGCCGTGGCATGGCGCAGCGAGAAGCCCTTGTCGGCGCTGCCGGTGCCGATGCTCAGCGTGCCGCCGTGCGGGAACACCCAGCCGTAGAAGTCGGGGCTCAGTTCGCCGCGGTAGTAGACGTCGCAGCGCGAGCCGTCGTAGCCGGCCGGCGGTTCCGCAGGCGCGCGCACGATCTCGTGGTAGGCAAACACGCAGGTCATGTTCTCGGCGCCGGGCACGCGCTGGCGCGCGACTTCCGACCGGGCGCCGTCGGCCCCGATGACGCAGCGCGCGCGCACCGAGGCCGCCAGGCCTTCACGCGGGCCGTCGTCGGTGCGCGAGCGGAAGTGCACCACCACCATGCCGTCGTTCGTGTCCTCGATGCGCTCGAAGGTGCCGGTGCGCCGCACGGCGCCGTGGGACGCCGCGCGCTCGCGCAGCCACTCGTCGAAGAACTCGCGGTCGACCATGCCGACGAAGCCGTTCTCGATGGGGATGTCCACCTTCACGTCGGCCGGCGACACCATGCGTGCGGAGCGCGCGCGGGCGACGAGCAGGTGGTCGGGGATCTGGAAGTCCTTGATCAAGCGCGGCGGGATGGCACCGCCACAGGGCTTGATGCGGCCGGCGCGGTCCAGCAGCAGCACGCTGCGGCCGGCGCGGGCGAGATCGTCGGCCGCCGTGGCGCCGGCGGGGCCGCCGCCGATGACGACCACGTCGTAGGCGCGGGTCGGGTCCCAGGTGTTCATGGTGTTCCTCCAGCAGGCAGGGCGGCCGCGGGTCGGCCGGGCCTGTGTTCTTCCTCGTCGGGTGCCCGGGCGTGCGGACCCGCAATGCGGGCGGCCAGGGCGGCGGCGCCGACGAACATGAGTGCCTCCAGCGCGAAGACCGCGGCGTAGCCCTGGGCCTGCGAGCCGGTCAACCAGCGCGCGATGTCGCTGGCGACGGCGCCGAAGAGCCCGCCGAGCGCGAAGCCGATGGCCTGCGCCGCCCCCCACAGGCCCATGCGCGTGCCCTCGCGGGGTGCCGTGGTGCCGGCGGGCGCGCTGCCGCCGGCCAGACTCATCATCGAGCCGATGGCAGCGATGGAAAAGGCGCCATTGGCCACGCCCAGCAGGAAGACGTTGACGCGCAGGGGCCAGGCCGGCGCCAGCGCCGCGCCGGCCACCAGCCCGAGCAGCGCCAGGCCTGAGGCCAGGCAGCCCGCCACCGTCCAGGCGCGCAGCGAACCCAGCCGCACGCCGGCCACGCGGCGGCCGGCCAGGGCGGCCAGCAGCATGCCCGCCAGCGAGCCGCCGTGCTGCACGCCGGACAGCTGCGTCGAGGCGCCCGGCGTGAAGCCGAACACCGCGCCGGCAAAGGGCTCGAGGATCAGGTCCTGCGTGCTGTAGGCCAGCATGGAGAAGAAGACGAAGACCGTGAAGCGCCGGGCCGCGGGCTCGGCCCAGACCTCGCGCAGCGCGGCGCGGAAGTCGGTGCGCGCGCTGGCGGCCGGTGCCTTGCCGCGCCCGTCACCTTCCAGGCCCCACAAGGCCAGCAACGTCACCACCACCGCCACCACGGACACGCTGCCCGACACCGCCAGCAGCCGCGCGGGCGTGTACGGATCGAGCCAGCGGCCCGCCAGGCCGGCCGTGACGGCGAAGCCGATGATCATCATCACCCACACCGTGGCCGCTGCGGCACCGCGACGCGGTTCGTCAACACGCTTGGCCAGCAGCACCAGCAGCGAGGTGCCGCCGGCACTCACGCCGATGCCCACGAGCGCAAAGGCCAGCACGGCCAAGGCGATGCCGACACCCGGGTCGGTGGCCATCAGGTGGACGGCCAGCGCCGCACCGAAGCCGCCGAGGGCCAGCGTGACCAGGCCGCCGACGATCCAGGGCGTGCGGCGCCCGCCCACGTCCGAGCCGTAGCCCATGCGCGGGCGCGACAGCTGCACCGCGTGGTGCAGTGCCACCAGCAGCCCCGGCAGCAGCGCCGGCAGCGCCAGTTCCACGACCATCACGCGGTTGAGCGTGGAGGTGGTCAGCACCACCACGGCGCCCAGCATGGCCTGCACCAGGCCCAGCCGCGCAATCCCCAGCCAGCCCAGCGGCGGCAGACCCGCGTTCATGCGAGCGCGCCCGACAGGCCACGCAAGGCGAAGGCGCTGATCATCATGCCGGAGACGAACAGCGGAACGCCGAAGCCGCTGTACCAGAGCGCATGGCGGACCGGTTCCTGAAGGAAGCGCTTCATCATCCCTGCCTGCGCGAGGATGAGGCCGACGATGGCCAGCGCGTGCACGGGCGCGCCCCAGGCCAGCAGCAGGCCCACCACCACGCCCTGCGGCAGCAGCATGATGAGGCAGGCCGCGCGGGCCGCGCCGTCCACGCCCAGCCGCACCGGCAGCGAGCCGATGCCCATCTGGCGGTCGCCTTCGATGGCCTTGAAGTCGTTGAGCGTCATGATGCCCAGGGCGCCGGCGCTGTAGAGCGCGGCCAGCCCGAGCGAGGCGGCGCCCGGCGCCTGGCCACCGGCCATCACCACCCCGCCCGTGACCCAGGCCAGGCCTTCGTAGCACAGGCCGCAGGCCGCGCCGCCCCACCAGCCGTTGCGCTTCAGCCGCAGCGGGGGCGCGCTGTAGGCCCAGGCCAGCATCAGGCCCACGACGGCCGCGCCGAAGCCCCAGGGTCCCAGTGCGAACGACACGGCCAGCGAGAGCAGCGTCCAGACGATCGCGACGTACAGGCCCCAGCGGCCGGGCATGCGGCCCGAGGGGATGGGGCGGTGGGGTTCGTTGATGGCATCGACATGGCGGTCGAACCAGTCGTTGACGGCCTGGCTGGTGGCGCAGACCATGGGGCCGGCCAGCAACACACCCACCAGCACCAGGCCCCAGTGGCCGGCCAGCGGCACGCCCGAGGCGATGACGCCGCAGCTGAAGGCCCACATGGGCGGGAACCAGGTGACCGGCTTCAGCAGTTCGGCGATGGCCGACGGAGCCGGGTAGCCCAGGGGCGCGGCATGAGCCGTGGAAGTCATGGGCGCATCTTGCGCCTGACACTCCACATCGTCAATCTATGTTTACACCTGCGCTGAGGCCGGCACCGGCACAGGGGGCTATTCGTCGCCGCCCAGGCTCCCGAGGCCGTAGCGGCGAAGTTTCACGTACAGGCTCTGGCGCGACAGGCCCAGCAGCAGCGCCGCCGAGGCGCGGTTGTCGTTGGACATCTCCAGCGCGGTCTCGATGCAGAGCTGCTCGATGAGGTCGGTGGTCTCGCTGACGATGTCCTTCAGCGGCGTGCGGCCCACCAGTTCGGTGAGTTCGCTCACCGAGCGCGTCATGGCCCGGCCGCCATCGGGCTCGGCCTTCACGCGGCGTTCGATGTCGCGGATGGCGAAGGCCAGCACGGTGTCCTCGCCGGCCAGTTGCGAAGCCGAGATCTCGACCTCGATCTCGGTGCCGTACTCGCCCCGCACGGCGGTGACGAAGCGCCCGACGCTGCCGCGCTGGCGCAGGTTGGTGATGAGCACGCCCAGTTCCACGCCCGTGCGGCCCAGCCAGCGGTCCAGGGGCTGGCCCCGGGCCTGGTCTTCGCTGGTCAGTTCGGCGAGCGCGAGGAAGGCCTTGTTGACCGACAGCACCCGGCCGCCCTCGTCGCAGAACACGAGGCTGTCCGGCGAGTTCTGCACGAAGGCCGAGAAGGTGGCTTCCCAGCTGTTGCGCACCGGCGTCCCGCGCCGTGCGCCGACCTTGGCGGCGACCGGCCTGGCCCGTGGCGACAGCCGCACCAGCATGAAGGCGTTGTCATCCTGGCGGAACACCGAAGCCGCGACGTTGACCTCGGTGAGGCCGTCGGCCAGGCGGGCGGGCTGCGATTCGCGCCGGCCGGCCGTGCGCGCCGCAGCGAGCAGATCTTGCAGGCGCTCCGCACTGCCGGCATCGAAGAGCGAGGGCAGGGCGACGCCCGCCAGCTTGGCGCGCGTGGTGCCGCACAGGGCGCGCGCGGCCGGGTTGGCCTCCAGGATCTTCTGCGTGGCGCCGTCCACCACCAGCACGGCTTCGGAGGAGGTCTCCAGCAGGTGGCGGTAGCGCGTCTCGGCCTCGCGGAAGCGCCAGTAGTCGCGCTCCATGGCCTGCTGGGTGTCGATCAGCCTGCGTTGCAGCGAGACCACGGCGCGCAAATCGCGACCGAAGGCGACGATGCGGCTGCGCGGCTTGCCGCGGGCGTCTTCGTCCTCCAGGCGCACCGTGGCGTAAAGCAGGGGCAGTTCGTCGTCGCCGTCGACCGGGTGGTTGACCTGGCGCCAGCGCGCGCTCGCGGCTTCGGCGGCGGCCTGTGCATCGCGCAGCATGGCCTCCACCTTCTGGCGGCTCTCACCCGTGACGGTCTGGACCCAGGACTGGCCGCGCCAGTTGCGTGCCACGCGCGCGGCGGTGTCGTCGCCCTGGGCCAAGACCTCGAGGATGGTTCCGTCGTCGTCAAGCACCAACGCGATGTCGCTCGATGCGTTCAGCAGCCGCGTGGCGCTCTTCGCGTCGAGTGATCCAAGCACGTACTTCTCGCCCGCACTTCTCGGCATGGACGTGGATCCTTGGTGACAGATGACAAGGCGTATTGTCAACCAATGCCGACACCACCGGCCGGCAAGGGCTGGACGGAAGTCACTGCTTCCTGCTGGCGTACCCCCGTGACAACAGTTTTTCGGCCAGCGCCGGCGCCTCCTTGCCGGTGCGGGCCGTCCCATCGGCGCCCACTTCGGCCGCCCACTCGGGCCGGACGATGAAAGGCGCCCCCCCGACGATCACGGCCATGTCCGGATTGCACGAGGCCGCACGCACGCGTGCGATGGCCTGGCGCAACCACGGCATGGCCGCGTCGCTGCCGACGGAGAAGCCGACGGCGTCCACCCACTCTTCGCGAACCCGCCGTGCGGGGTCGGTGCTGGCGGTGCCGACACCGCCCACCACATCCCAGCCGTCGCGGCGGAAGAACTCGGCCACCATCGACAGGCCGAAGCTGTGCTGCTCTTCGGGCGGCTGTGCGAACAGGGCGCGCCGTCCGCACAGCGGATGTTCGACTTCGGTCCCGAATGCAGGGCTCAGCTCGCGCAGCAGGCGCTGCAGCCGCCCCAGGGCCAGCGTGACGGTGGGGAAGTCGCAGCTGTCTTCCTCCCACATTTCGCCCAGCCGGCGTGCCGTGGGCGTGAAGAGGTCCAGGTAGATCGATTCGAGGGCCTGGCCGCGTTCGCGCAGCTGCTGCACGGCGTCGGCGAGCTGGCGGTCCGTGCCTGCGGTGAGTGTGCGCAGGAAGGCGTCGGCTTCGACGTGTTCCATCCTGGCGGCCATGGGGCCGGGCAGCGTGCCGACGCGGTGCGACTGGACGAGACGCGGGATCACATCGGCCTCGATCGCCCGTGCCAGGCGCGCAAGGCGCAGCTTGGCAGGCAAGGTGTCTGGCTCGTGAACGGCCGGCGATGGCTCGCCGGCTTCGTCATCTTCGCGCTCCCCGGGGGAGGTCGCGAGACCCGGGCCCAGGGCCCTGATGGATACCACCGGCATGGCCGCCTCCTGCGGGTGCAACAAGCCCTGCCGTCAGGGCAGGGGTACAGCAGGGCGGCATGCGTTCCGATCCGTTCACCGGCCCCGCCGCAGGGGCTCAATGACATCGCCAGACCAGGAGCTCGTTCGCCAGATTCGTCGGCTCGTCTCAGGGAGCAGTTTCGCTCAGTTGTCCAGGTTCTGTCCACCCTCAACCTGGGCCTGGCACTGGCCAAGGCCTTCGGGCTTCCACCAGTTCTGACCGAGGCCGCCATGAGCAGTGCTCCCACCTTCCCGCAGAGACCGGGTAGGTGGGCCCATCATGCGCGGGGGGTCCGGAAGTGTCAATTGCGATTTACGTCTATCTCAATTGACAGACGCCCTCCCGGCCTCTAGTCTGTGCCGTATGAACCGAAACCAGCGGCCCGCGCATCCCGTCGGCGCCACCGTCCGGCGAGCCCCGCTGTACACCCCCGAGCAGCGCCGCCTCCGAGACAGCAGCCGCTGGACGCTCGTGCAGGGCCTGCTGGCGCCGCTGCAGTTCGTGGTCTTCCTGGTCAGTGCCGCGCTGGTGCTGCGCTACCTCGGCTCGGGCGAAGGCTATGCGGCGGCCACGGTGTCGGTGGTCATCAAGACCCTCGTGCTCTACACCATCATGGTCACGGGCTCGATCTGGGAGAAGGTGGTCTTCGGCCGCTGGCTGTTTGCGCCGGCCTTCTTCTGGGAAGACGTCTTCAGCATGCTCGTGCTGGCCTTGCACACCGCCTACCTGGTGGCGCTGTGGCAGGGCAGCCTCGCGCCACGGGCACTGATGGTGCTGGCGCTGGCGGCCTATGCGGCCTACGCCATCAATGCCGCGCAGTTCCTGTGGAAGCTGCGCCAGGCACGTCTGGACGAAGCGGCGCAGCGGGCGCCCGGCGCCGCGGCCCGGGGAGTGGCGGCATGAACACGGTGATTCCCTTGCGCGCCGAGGCCTCCGGCTGCGCCAAGCCCGAGGTGCTGCAGGAGCGCGGCCAGCGCGAGGTCTTCTGCGGCCTCACCGGCATCGTGTGGCTGCATCGCAAGATCCAGGACGCCTTCTTCCTCATCGTCGGCTCTCGCACCTGCGCGCACCTGGTGCAGAGCGCCGCGGGCGTGATGATCTTCGCCGAACCGCGCTTCGCCACCGCCATCATGGAAGAGCGCGACCTCGCCGGCCTGGTCGATGCGCACGAGGAACTCGACCGCGTCGTCACCCGGCTGCTCGAACGTCGCAGCGACATCCGCACCTTGTTCCTCGTCGGCTCCTGCCCGTCCGAGGTCATCAAGCTGGACCTGGCGCGCGCCGCAGAGCGGCTGAACGGGCGCTTTGCACCGCGCACGCGGGTGCTGAACTACTCCGGCAGCGGCATCGAGACCACCTTCACGCAGGGCGAAGACGCCTGTCTGGCGGCGCTGGTGCCCACGCTGCCGGTGGCCACCGGCAAGGCGCCGGGTCTGGTCGTCGTGGGCGCGCTGGCCGACGTGGTGGAAGATCAGTTCGCGCGCCTTTTCGCCGCCATCGGGTTGCCGCACGTGCAGTTCCTGCCCGCGCGGCGCAGCGACGCCATGCCGGCGGTCGGCCCCGATACGCGCTACCTGCTGGCGCAGCCCTTCCTGGCCGACACGGCGCGCGCGCTGGAGCGCCGCGGCGCCCGGCGCATTGCCGCACCCTTCCCGCTGGGGGCGGAAGGCACGATGCAGTGGCTGCAGGCCGCCGCCGCCGCCTTCGGCATCGACGCTGCGGTGGTGGAACGCGCCACGGCCGCCTCGCGCGAACGGGCCACTGCCGCGCTGGCGCGCCACCGCGCGCTGTTGCAGGGCAAGCGCATCTTCTTCTTCCCCGACTCGCAGCTCGAGCCGCCGCTGGCCCGCTTTCTCTCGCGCGAACTGGGCATGGTGCTCACCGAGGTGGGCACGCCCTACCTGCACCGGGAACACCTGGCCGAGGAGCTGGCGCTGCTGCCGGAAGGGGTGCGCCTGAGCGAAGGCCAGCACCTGGACCGGCAGCTCGACCGCTGCCGCGCCGAGCGGCCCGACCTCGTGGTCTGCGGCCTCGGCCTGGCCAATCCGCTGGAGGCCGAAGGCTTCACCACCAAGTGGGCCATCGAGCTGGTCTTCAGCCCCATCCACGGCTTCGAGCAGGCGGGTGACCTGGCCGAACTTTTCGCGCGCCCGCTGCGCCGCCGGAGCCTGCTGGCCACGCCGGCGGTGAACGCGGTGAAGGCTGCCTGACCATGCAACTGACGCTCTGGACCTACGAAGGCCCGCCGCACATCGGCGCGATGCGCATCGCCACCGCGATGCGCGGCCTGCACTACGTGCTGCATGCGCCGCAGGGCGACACCTACGCCGACCTGCTATTCACGATGATCGAGCGGCGCAACCATCGCCCGCCGGTCACCTACACCACCTTCCAGGCCCGCGACCTGGGTGGTGACACCGCCGAACTCTTCAAGACCGCGGCGCGCGAGGCCTACGCGCGCTTCCAGCCGCAGGCGAGGATCGTCGGCGCGTCCTGCACCGCCGAGCTGATCCAGGACGATCCGGGCGGCCTGGCCGCCGCGCTGGACCTGCCGGTGCCTGTCGTGCCGCTGGAGCTGCCGGCCTACCAGCGCAAGGAGAACTGGGGCGCGTCCGAGACGCTGTACCAGCTGGTGCGCAAGATGGCCGGCCCGTCGGTACCGCCGCCGGGCACCAAGCCCGAGCGCGACCCGGCCCGCCCGGCGCGCTGCAACATCCTGGGCCCCACCGCCCTGGGCTTTCGCCACCGCGACGACCTGCGCGAGGTGCGCGATCTGCTGCAGCGTCTGGGCGTGGACGTGCACGTGGTCGCGCCGCTGAACGCCACGCCGGCCGACCTGGCCCGCCTGGGCGAGGCCGACTTCAACATCTTGCTCTACCCCGAAGTGGCGCTGCTGACCGCGCAGTGGCTGCAGCGCAGCTTCGGCCAGCCGATGGTCAAGACGGTGCCCATTGGCGTCGGCGCGACGAAGGCCTTCATCCGCGAAGTGGCCGAGCTGGCCGGCGTGGACCCGGCGCCGGCTTTGGACGACCCGCGCTCGCGCTCCACCTGGTATGCGCGCTCGGTCGATTCCACCTACCTGACCGGCAAGCGCGTCTTCGTGTTTGGCGATGCCACCCACGCGGTGGCGGCGGCGCGCGTGGTCAGCCAGGAGTTCGGCTTCCAGGTGGTGGGCATCGGCACCTACAGCCGCGAGTTCGCGCGCGAGGTGCGCGACGCCGCCAAGCTCTACGGCGTCGAGCCGCTGATCACCGACGACTACCTCGAGGTCGAGGCCAAGGTGGCCGAGCTGCAGCCCGAGCTGGTGCTGGGCACGCAGATGGAACGGCACATCGCCAAGCGGCTGGGCATTCCCTGCGCGCTGATCTCGGCGCCGATGCACGTGCAGGACTTCCCGGCGCGGCATGCGCCGCAGATGGGCTTCGAAGGCGCCAACGTGCTCTTCGACACCTGGGTGCACCCGCTGATGATGGGCCTGGAAGAGCACCTGCTGACGATGTTCCGCGGCGACTTCGAGTTCCACGACGGCGCCGCCGCCTCGCACCTGGGCCATGGCGCCGCCAAGCCCTTGCCGGTCGCCGACACACCGGCCGAGCCGGTGGCCGCGGCGCCCGAAGCCGCCGTCGCCGAAGCCGCGCAGCCGATCGTCGTCACCGGCTGGGCGCCGGAGGCGCAGAAAGAACTGCAGAAGATCCCCTTCTTCGTCCGGGGCAAGGCCCGCCGCAACACCGAACGCTTCGCCGCCGAGCGCGGGGTGTCGCTGATCACCGTGGAAACGCTGTATGACGCCAAAGCGCACTTCAGCCGCTGAAGCCGGCGGCGCGCGCATGCGCGTCGTGCTGGTCACGATGGACAGCCACCTGGCCAGCGCCGCCGAGCGCGCCAATCGCGAACTGGCACGCACACTGCCTGGGCTGACGCTGAGCGTGCATGCCGCCGGCGAATGGGGTGCCGACGGCGCCGCGCTGGAGCGCTGCCGCGCCGACATCGCCGGGGCCGACATCGTCATCGTGACGATGCTGTTCATGGAAGACCATTTCCTGCCGGTGCGGCCCGCGCTGAAGGCGCGCCGCGACCAGTGCGACGCGATGGTCTGCGCGATGTG
>JAEUPH010000107.1 GCA_016790395.1 Rubrivivax sp.
AGATTGGCGCGCAAAGGCGGCGCTTATCGGCCCGCCGGGGAACTCAAGCCGCGACGAAGATGGGCGTCAAGGCACAAGAGGACCCGAACACCATGCTCCGCTCGCTGTGGATCGCCAAGACCGGCATGGAAGGCCAGCAGACCAAGCTGGACGCCATCTCCAACAACCTGGCCAACGTCGGCACCAGCGGCTTCAAGCGCGCCGGGGTGGCCTTCGAGGACCTGATGTACCAGAACCTGCGTCCGGCCGGCTCGGCCAGCTCGGAGCAGACGTCGCTGCCCACCGGGCTGCAAGTGGGCCTGGGCGTGCGCGCAGCGGCCACCACGCGCAACTTCAGCCAGGGTGCGCTCACCAACACCGGCGGCAGCTTCGACGTCGCGATCCAGGGCAACGGCTTCTTCCAGATCACGCTGCCTGACGGCACCACCGGCTACACGCGCGACGGCGGCTTCCAGGTCGACGCCGGCGGCCAGATCGTTACCAACGCCGGCTACGTGGTGCAGCCGGGCATCACCGTGCCCGCCGGCTCGTCGTCGTTCAAGGTCTCGGCGGAAGGCGTCGTGTCCGTCGTGCCCGCCGGTCAGACCACGCCGCAGACGCTGGGCACGATCCAGCTCGCCACCTTCATCAACCCCGCCGGGCTGGAGTCGCGCGGCGGGAATCTGTATGCCGAGACCGCCGCTTCGGGCACGCCAAATGCGGCTGCGCCAGGCAGCAACGGCCACGGCTCGCTGATGCACGGCTATGTCGAAGGCAGCAACGTCAACGTCGTCGAGGAGCTGGTGACCATGATCGCCACGCAGCGCGCCTACGAGCTGAACTCCAAGGCCATCCAGACGAGCGACCAGATGCTGCAGAAGCTGGGACAGCTGTGATGCGCACCCACCTCACCGCCTTCGCCGCTGCTGCGCTGCTGTGCGGCTGCGGCTACCTCGCCCCGCGCGTGGACGTGGCCGACACGCGCCCGCCCACGCCGGCCGCCATGCCCAAGCCGGTGGCCGCCAACGGCAGCATCTTCCAGTCGGGCGTGTACCGCCCGCTGTTCGAGGACCACCGGGCGCGGCTGGTCGGCGACACGCTCACCATCAACATCGTCGAGAAGGTCTCGGCCACGGCCAAGAGCACCAGCTCGGTGGACAAGAGCGGCACCGTCACCGGCAGCATCACGGCCTTCCCGGGCGTGAACCCGAACGCCTTCCGCCGCGGCACCGCCGACGGCAGCAGCGCCAACAGCTTCGCCGGCAAGGGCGCCACCGAGAACACCAACGAGTTCAGCGGCACCATCACCGTGGTGGTGCGCGACGTGCTGCCCAACGGCCACCTGCTGATCGCCGGCGAAAAGCAGATCGGCGTCAACGAGAACGTGGACGTGCTGCGCTTTTCCGGCCAGGTGGACCCTCGCGCCATCCAGCCCGGCAACGCCGTGCCCAGCTCGGCCATCGCCAACGTGCGGCTGGAGCAGCGGGGTCGCGGCCAGCAGAGCGAGGCGCAGGCCATGGGCTGGCTGGCGCGCTTCTTCCTGAACGTCGCTCCCATGTGAGGCCGGCCGTGACGAAGCTTCTCGTTCGAGTCCTGGTGGCGCTGATGGCGCTGGCGCTGTTGCCGGCGCAGGCCGTGCGCATCAAGGAAGTGGCGGCGGTGCAGGGCGTGCGCAGCAACCAGCTCACGGGTTACGGCCTCGTGGTGGGCCTGGACGGCACGGGCGACCAGACCACGCAGACGCCCTTCACCACGCAGAGCCTGAACGCCATGCTGCAGCAGCTGGGCATCACCGTGCCTGCCGGCACCAGCATGCAGCTGCGCAACGTGGCGGCGGTGCTGGTGACGGCGCAGCTGCCGCCCTTCGCCAAGATCGGCCAGACCATCGACATCAACGTCTCCTCGGCCGGCAACGCCAAGAGCCTGCGTGGCGGCACGCTCATCGCCACGCCGCTGAAGGGACTGGACGGCCAGATCTACGCCATCGCGCAGGGCAACCTCATCGTCGGTGGCGCCGGCGCCTCGGCCAACGGCTCCAAGGTGCAGATCAACCACCTCTCGGCCGGCCGCATTCCCGAAGGCGCGAGCGTGGAACGCACCGTGCCCACGCCGCTGGCCGATGGCAGCACGCTGGACCTGGGCCTGTCGGCCAGCGACTACGCCACCGCGCGTGCCGTCGCCGGGGCCATCAACAAGGCCAAGGGCGCCGGCACCGCCAGCGCGCTGGACGGCCGCACCGTGCGCGTGAAGATGCCCGAGTCCGACGACCGCGTGGGCTTCCTGGCCGACGTGGAGAACCTCCCGCTGGAACTGGAGAAGCCCGCCGCGCGCGTGGTGCTGAATGCGCGCACCGGCTCGGTGGTCATCAACGACGCGGTGACGCTGGGGCCCTGCGCCGTGTCGCACGGCGCGCTCACCGTCACCATCACCACCACGCCGCAGGTGAGCCAGCCGAATGCCTTCGGCCAGGGCCAGACCACGCGCGCCGACAAGAGCGAGATCTCCGTCAACCAGCAGGGCAGTGCGCTGATGCACCTGCAGGCCGGCGCCAAGCTGACCGACGTGGTGAAGGCGCTGAACACCCTGGGCGCCACGCCGCTGGACCTGCTGGCCATCCTGCAGGCCATGAAGAGCGCGGGCGCCTTGCAGGCCGAACTGGAAGTGATCTGAGCATGGGCGCCATCCCGAACCGCAGCGACCCCGTCCCCGGCCTGGCGGGCGACACCGCCAGCCTGCAGGTGCTGCGCTCGCGAGCCGCCAGCGACCCCAAGGGCGCCGTGCGGGAGGCCGCGAAGCAGTTCGAGACGCTGTTCATGAACGAACTCGTCAAGAGCATGCGCGCCACCACGCTGAAGGGCGAGGACGAGGGCGCCGGCATGGCGCTGTCGACCGACATGCTGGACCAGCAGTTCGCCAGCAAGCTCTCGGGTCTGCCGGGTGGGCTCTCCGAGGCCATCATGAAGCAGCTGGAGCGCCAGATGGGCCTGGCGCCCGGGCCGATTCCGTATGCCGGTTCCGCCAACAACACGGCCGCGCCGCTGGCCGGCACGCCGCTGGCCACGCGGCTGCCCCAGAAGGGCGCCGCCGGCTTCGTGCAGCAGCACACCGCCGCTGCGCAGGCCGCCGAGGCCAGCACCGGCATTCCGGCGAACTTCATGATTTCGCAGGCCGCGCTGGAAACCGGCTGGGGCCGCCACGAGATCCGTCACCCCGACGGCACGACCTCCTTCAACCTCTTCGGCATCAAGGCCGGCAAGAACTGGAAGGGGCCGGTGGCCGAGGTCATGACCACCGAGTACATCGACGGCCAGCCGCGCAAGGTGGTGCAGAAGTTCCGCGCCTACGGCAGCTACGCCGAGTCCTTCGCCGACTACGCCAAGCTGATGAAGGACAGCCCGCGCTACCAGGGCGTGGTGGCCAGCGCGTCCAGCAAAACGGGCAACGCCGCCGTCGGCTTCGCGCAGGGCCTGCAGAAGGCCGGCTACGCCACGGCGCCGGACTATGCCGAGAAGCTCACGCGCGTCATCAACACCACGCTGCGGCTGCAGCGCTCGCTCGCCTGAAGGACTGCTGAATGGGTGCCTCACCCCTGATGTCGCTGGGCATCCGCGCGATGGCGGCGAACTTCGCTGCGCTGCAGGCCACCGGCCACAACATCGCCAACGCCAACGTCGACGGCTATTCGCGCCAGAGCGCGGTGCTGAGCACGGCGCAGGGCCAGTTCACCGGCGCCGGCTTCTTCGGCCGCGGCGTCGACGTGAGCAGCGTCGTGCGCGCGCACGACGAGTTCCTCACGCGCGAGGCCGCCGCCGCCCGTTCTCTGGCGTCCATGGACGGCGCGCGCCTGGACCAGCTGCAGCAGCTGGAAAGCGTGTTCCGCACCGGCGAGTCCGGCCTGGGCTATGCCGCCAGCCAGCTCTTCAACGCCATGGGCGACCTGGCCAGCCACCCGTCGGACCTTTCGGCCCGCCAGGTGGTCCTGGCGCGCGCCGGCGACCTGGTGGACCGCTTCAACGAGGCCGGCCAGACGCTCGACAACCTGCAGCACGGCCTCACCACCTCGCTGAAGTCGCAGGTGGCCGAGATCAACGACCTGGCGAAGTCCATCGCCGCGGCCAACTCCAGGATCGCCGCGCTGCTGGGCACGGGGCAGCCGGCCAACGACCTGCTGGACGAGCGCGACCGCCTGGTGGCGCGGCTGTCCGACCGCGTCCAGGTCACGCGCATCGACGCCAGCGACGGTTCCATCGGCCTCTTCATCGGCGGTGGCCAGCGCCTCGTGCTGGGCGCCGAAGCGGCCACGCTGAAGGTGGTGGGCGATCCCTCGGACCCGTCGCGCAGCGCACTGGCGCTGCAGGAGGGCGGCGGCAGCGTCGGCATCGATGCCGACACGCTGGGGGGCGGCAGCGTGGCCGGGCTGCTGCGTTTCCAGAACGACGACCTCGTGGCCGGCCGCAACCTCGTCGGCCAGCTCGCCACGGCCGTGGCTTCGGCCGTCAACCGCCAGCAGCTGGCGGGTCTGAACCTGCAACCGCCGGCCGGCAGCATCGCGTCGCAGCCGCTGTTCGGTCTCGGCGCGGCGCAGGCCATCCCGCAGTCGTCCAACCAGCGGGACGCCGCCACCGGCCTGCCGCTGGGCAGCGTGACGCTGACCCTCACCGACGCCGCCGCGCTGAAGGCCAGCGACTACGACCTGCGGGAGAGCACCACCCAGCCCGGCACCTGGCAGCTGACGAGGCTGTCCGACGGCCAGGTGAGCCACATCAATGGCGGTGACGTGGTCGATGGCATGCGCATCGACATCGCCAACGCCCAGCCCGGCGACCGTTTCCTGCTGCAGCCCGTGGGCCGCGCGGCGGTGGGCATGAGCCGGCTGCTGTCCGACCCGCGCGACCTCGCCGCGGCCTCGCCGCTGACGGCCACCACGCCCACCACCAACAGTGGTTCGGCCGCCGTGGGCGACCTCACCGTGACCGCCACACCGCTGCCCTACGGCGCCGCCAACGAGGTGCTGACCTTCACGCGCCTGAACCCGGCGCAGAACGGCTTCGACTACACCGTGAGCTCGTCGATCGACGGCAGCAGCAGCCTGTGGAAGACCGGCATGCCCGTCGTGGGGGCCAACGGCTACACGCTCACGGTCTCCGGCGTGCCCAACGACGGCGACGCGATCCACGTCGACCCGACTTCCTCGTCGGCCGTGGCCACCAACAACGGCAATGCCCGCGCCATGCTGGCGCTGCGCGACGCCACGCTGGTGGACGGCGAGACCGCCACCGATCGCTGGTCCAGCGCGCTGGCCGACGTGGGCGTGCGGGTGCAGACGGCACGATCCTCCTCCGAGATCGCCGCGGCGGTGTCGCAGCAGGTCGAGGAAAGCCGCAGCGCGGCCAGCGGCGTGAACCTCGACGAGGAAGCCGCGCGACTCATCCAGTACCAGCAGAGCTACCAGGCCGCGGCCAAGGTGCTGCAGGTGGCGCAGTCGATCTTCGACACGCTGCTGCAGACGGCCGGCCGCTGACCAGGGAGGGAACCATGCGCATCAGTTCGGCCTACGCCTTCGAGTCCTCGCTGTCCAACCTGCAGCGCCGTCAGGCGCAGCTCACGGAAGCGCAGACCCAGCTCACCAGCGGCAAGCGCGTGCAGCGCGCCAGCGACGACCCCAGTGCGGCCGCCGCCGCCGAGCGCGCGCTGGCCCGCATGGCGCGTGCCGAAGCGCAAGGGCGCGCGCTGGATGCCAGCCGCAACGCCATGACGCTGACCGAGGCCGCCCTGGGCGATGCCGGCGAGATGCTGCAGCAGGCGCGCGAACTGCTGGTGCGTGCCGGCAACGGCAGCCTGGGCGACAGCGACCGCGCCATCATTGCCCAGAACCTCCAGGGCCTGCGCAGCGACCTGCTGGCCGTGGCCAACCGCGACGACGGCTCAGGCCGCTACCTCTTCGGCGGCCAGGGCAGCGACACGCCGCCCCTGCGCGACACGCCGGCCGGCGTGGTCTACGACGGCAGCAGCGGCCAGGCGCTGGGCGCGGGCGGCGAAAGCACGCCGATGTCGGTGGACGGGCGCGCCGCCTTCATGGCCGCCCCCGACCCGGCCAACCCGGGCGCCACGATCTCGGTGTTCGACATGCTGGACACCGCGGTGGCCGGCCTCATGACCACCGGGCAGACCTCGGCCCAGGTGGCGCAGATCACTTCGACGGCCATGGGCCGGCTCGACGCCGTGGCGGCCAGCGTCTCCTCGTGGCGCTCACGCGCCGGCGAGGCGCTCAACCGCGCCGACGCGCAGAGCGAGCGCTTCGCCCAGGCCCGGCTCGATGCCCAGACCGAACGTTCCAACGCCGAGGACCTGGACATGCTGGAGGCGATCTCGGACTTCCAGAACAAGCAGACCGGCTACGATGCGGCCTTGAAGACCTACTCGCTGGTGCAGCGCATGTCGCTGTTCGACTACCTCAAGTGATGGCTGGCACGCGATGACCGACCACCCCGTGCTGGGCCAGGTGGCCCTGGGTTACTGCCCGCTTGTGGACCGTCCGCGCACCGTCACCGCGCTGCGCCTGACCGTGTTCCCCGAGCGGCCCGACGCCGCCCCCGACGCCGCGGCGCTGTTCGCTGCGCTGGAGGAAGTGTGGCCGGCGCCCGAGGCGGACCGCAAGCCCGTGCCGCAGGTGTCGCTGAACCTCGCCGGCGAGGCCCTGCTGGCGCGCGCCATGGCCACCGGCCCTGGGCCTCAGATGATGGTGGAAGTGCCGGCGTTCATGGCCGGCGACCCGGCGCAGCTGGCCTCGCTCACCGCCATGCGCGAGCGCGGCAGCGTGCTGGTGATCAAGGGCCGGCCCGTCAACCCGCTGACGCCCGAAGTGCTGTCCATGTTCACGCACAGCATCGTCGACATGGCCGAAGACCGCCGCGCCGGCGCCCCGGCGCCGGCCGGCGTCACGCGAAACATCACCTGCATCCAGACCGGTGCCCGCACCAGCGCCGACTACGATCTGGCCTTCACACGCGGCGCCGTCGCCGTGGCCGGCTGGCCCTGGGAGGACGCGCCGCCCAAGGCCTCGGGCCGCAGCAGCGTGCCGGCGGACATCAGCACCGTGATGGACCTCATCAACGGCGTGGACCGCGAGGAGCCCGTGGCCAAGCTGGAAGGCGTGCTGCGCCGCGACCCGACGCTGGCCTTCCGCCTCATGCGCTACCTCAACTCGCCTGCCTTCGGGCTGTCGGTGGAGATCAACTCCTTCAGCCACGCGCTGATGATGCTGGGCTACCAGCGCCTGAAGCGCTGGCTGGCGCTGCTGCTGGCGTCTTCGGCCAAGGGTGCGAACGCCAAGCCGGTGATGTACGCCGCGGTGCGCCGGGGCCTGCTGATGGAGGAACTGGGCCGCCAGCAGGACGATGCCGAGGTGCGCGGCGAGATGTTCATCTGCGGCGTCTTCTCGCTGCTCGACCGCCTGCTGCAGCAGCCCTTCAAGGAACTGCTGCCCAGCGTGCCGGTGCCCGACCGCGTGGCGCAGGCCCTGCGTGGCGAGGGTGGCCCGTACGCGCCCTTCCTCGAACTGGTGGAGGCCATCGAGCAGAGTTCTCTGTTCGACATCCGCGAACGTTCCGAGGCGCTGTTCCTGAGCCCCGCGGTCGTCAACCGCGCGGTGCTCGGCGCCTTGCTCTCGGCCAGGCAGCTTGACGGCTGAAGCTCCGCTCGCCCCGCCGAAGCCAGCCGCGGGCTGGCTGCTGGCACTGCCGCTGCTGCCGCTGCCGGCCACGCTGCAGGGGCCCGACTTCCGCATCGTCGAGGCCAACCCGGCCTTTGCCTCGATGTTCGAGCTGCCGACCGATGCCATGGTCGGCCGCGACCCGGTCTCCTTCGAGCCGCCCGAATCCCAGGACGGCAGCCGCGCCGAGCGCGAAGGCTGGGCCCGGAACGGCGCGCCTGCGCACAGCGTGCGCCGGCTGGTCGATGGCAGCGGCGTCGACCGCTGGTTCAATGCGGCCGTCACCCGGCTGTCGGCCGACGACGGCACGGCGTTGTGGCTGACGCTGTGGACGGAGACCAGCGCCGAGGTGGAGGCGCGCGCCCAGGCCCGCCGCGCGCAGGACGAGATGGCCGTCTGGTTCGAACTCGCCGGCGTGGGCTTCGTGGTCTACGACTTCAACGGGCTCGTGCTGCGCTGCAACCTGGCCTTCGAGGCGCTGGTGGAAACCGTGCCCGACCTGATGTCGCACGCCTCGCCCGAACTGCAGCAGCTGCTGGGCTGGGACGGCAGTGCGCCGCTGGCCATGCTGGCACCGGGCGGCTCACCGATCGAACTGAACGGCCGCGTACCGCTGCCCGGCGGCAGCCGGCGGCGCCTGGGCGCACGCCTGCTCGGGCAGTTGGACGAGACCGGTCGGCGCCGTGTGCTGGCCGTGGTGCAGGACCGCAGCGCCGAGGAAGACCGCGACATCGCCCAGCTTGAAATGGGCATGCTGATGGACACCGCCAGCGTGCGCGTGGCCACCTACGACTCGGCCTTCGGCTGGCTGGTGCCCGGCCGCCGCAGCACGCCGGTGGCGCCGCCCGGCACCGACGTCACGGCGTCCTCGGGCGAGCTGCTGGGCATCCGCCGCGAGCTGGTGACGCCCGAGTCCATGCCCGAGTTCGAGCGCCTGCAGCGCGCTTTGCGCACCGGCGAGCGCACCGAGGTGCGCTACGCGGTGCGCCTGCCCGACGGCGGGACGCGCTGGCTGCTCACGCGCGTGGAGCCGCGCGCGATGGACGGCGGGCGCACCACGCGCTCCATCGTCACGCTGGACGTCACCGAGGCCGAACGTGCACAGCGCCGCAACGAGCAGCTGCTGCGCGAACTGACGACCATCCTGGACAGCTCCACCGCCGGCATCGCCTACCTGCGCGGGCCGGTGCTGGTGCGCTGCAACCGCCGCTTCGAGCGCATGCTGGGCTTCGTGGCCGGCAGCGCCGCCGGCGCCACGCTGCAGGAGATCTTCTCGCGCAGCATGGGCGCGCTGCAGGGCGCCGAGGAAGCGCTGGCGGCACTGGCGGCCGGCCAGCCCTTCGAAGCCGAGCTGCCGCTGGAGCGCGGCGACGGCAGCGCCAGCACCGAGGGGCCGCTGTGGTATTCGCTGTCGCTGCGCGGCGCGCAGACCGACGACGGCAAGGGCGAGGCCGTGGCCGTGCTGACCGACATCACGCGGCTGAAGCTCCAACAGGGCGAGCTGGAAAAGCTCGTGCGTGACCGCGAGCTGATGTTCAACCTCTCGGAGGTGGGCATCGTCTACCAGCGCGGCACGCGCATCGAGCGCGCCAACCAGGCGATGGCCTCGCTCACCGGCTGGGCCAGCACGGAACTCACGACGCTGGACGTGGTGGAGCTCTACGAGGACGCGCGCGCCTGTGTCGACTTCGAAGGCCGCGTGGCCCAGGCGCTGCGCGAGCACGGCCGATTCAGCGGCGAGCGCCGGCTGCGCCGCCGCGACGGCAGCCGGCTGTGGGTGCAGGTGGCAGTGCGCCCGGTGAGCGCCGACGACCCCGAAGCCGGCGTCATCAGCAGCTTCGTCGACATCGACGAACGCCGCCGATCGCGCGAGGTGCTGGCCGGCCAGGCCGACCGCACACGTGCCATCCTGAACTCGGTGCTGGTGGGGATCGTCACGGTGTCCGACGACGGCATCCAGTGGATGAACC
Source organism: Rubrivivax sp. (assembly GCA_016790395.1). Taxonomy (GTDB): domain Bacteria; phylum Pseudomonadota; class Gammaproteobacteria; order Burkholderiales; family Burkholderiaceae_C; genus Rubrivivax. The sequence continues at coordinate 9,661 of JAEUPH010000107.1, forward strand.
GCTCGGCCCGGCGCATGTTTGCCGGCGAACTGGCCGACTTCGTGGGCGAACCCATCGGCATCGTCGCCACGCCCGAGCCCGACCACCCATTGCGCCGCTCCGACCTGCTCAAGCGCGTGGAGGCCGGCGAGACCGAGACCTTCGAGTGCCGCCTCAAGGGCCGCGACGGGCGCGAGTTCTGGGTCGTCGGCAACGCCGTGCTCACCGGCCGCGCCGACGGCGCCGGCCAGGGGCGCGAAATGACGATCGCGCTGCTGGACATCGAGCGTCGCCGCCAGGCCGAGGTGCGCATCGCCCAGGCCCAGGCCTCGCTGCAGCGCGTCATCGAGACCGCGCCGCTGGCCATCGCGCTCTTCGACGCGCGCACGTTGCGCGTGCAGCAGCTGAACCAGACCGCGGCCAGCTTCTTTGCGCGGCCCCTGCCCGAGATGCTGGGCGCGCAGCCCGAGGACTGCGCCGCGCCGGCCAAGGCCGCCGCCCTGCGCGGCTGGCTCGAAGATGCCGCCGGTGGGGCCGCCGCGCGTCAGCATGAATGGCACGAGCCCGCGCCCGACGGCAGCGCCGTGCCGGCGCGGGTGTGGGACTGCCGCATCGCCACGCTGGACGACGACGCCGCGGGCGCCGCGCAGCTGCTGCTGGTGGCCACCGACGTCACCGAACAGCGGGCCGCCGAACGTGCACGCCTGCAGGCCGCCATCGACCAGCGCGAGGTGCTGGTGCGCGAAGTGCACCACCGCATCAAGAACAACCTGCAGGGCGTGGCCGGCCTGCTGCAGCAGAACGCGTCGCGGCGGCCCGAGTTGGCGGACATGCTGTCCGAAGCCGTGGGCCAGGTGCAGGCCATCGCCCAGGTCTACGGCCTGCAGGTGGGCGCCAGCGGTCCGCTGGCCGTGGCCGGCCTGCTGCGCGCCATCGCCCAGAGCGTGCAGCGCACCTTCGGTCGCACCATCGTGGTGGACGGTGAGGTGCCGCACCTGCTGCCCGAGGTCGAGGCCATCCCCGTGGCGCTCACGGTCAACGAACTGCTGACCAACGCCATCAAGCACGGGCAGGGCGCCGAGGTGCACTGCAGCGTGGCCGTGGCCGGTGAAGGCGTCTGCATCCGCGTGGCCAGCCGCGCCCGGCTGAAGCCGGGTTTCGACTTCGCGCGCATGCCGCCGGGCATCTCGGGGCTGGGCCTGGTGCGCGCGCTGCTGCCGCGGCGCAGCTCGGCCATGACGCTGGCCCAGGAGGGTGACGAAGTCGTGGCGACGCTGGAGCTCAGACCCCCCGGCGTGCGGGTGCCCGATCCCCAGGCCGAGGCGTCCGGGACGGTCGGCTGATCGGCCACAATCCCGGCATGGGCAGCGCAGCGGACGTTCAGCACAAGGGCCGGATCCTCGTCGTCGACGACGACCGTCTGGTGCTGGCCACGGTGACCCACGGCCTGCTCTCGGCGGGCTACGAGGTCATCGATGCCGACAACGGTGACGACGCCATCCTGCTGGCGCGCGAACACCGGCCCCAGCTGGCCCTGCTGGACATCCGCATGGAAGGCAAGAGCGGCTTCGACGTTGCCGAAACGCTGCGCGACGCCTACCGCATTCCCTTCATCTTCCTGTCGGCCTTCGCCGACGCGGCCACGCGGGCCCAGGTCAACGCGCTGGGCGCGATGGACTACCTCATCAAGCCGCTGGAAGTGGCGCAGATCGTGCCGGCGGTGGACGCCGCCTTCGCGCGGCTGCGCGGCGGCGCCCATGTGCCGGCTCCGCAGGCCGCGCCGCTGGCACCGTCGGCCCCGGCGGCAGCCCCGCAGGCCGAGCCGGCGCCACCCGCCTCGCCGCTCGACGACCCGGTGCCGCTGGCGCTGGGCGTGCTGATGCACCGTCACTCCCTCACGCGCGCCGACGCGCTGCGTCGGCTGCAGAAGCTGGCCGACGACCAGAAGCAACCCGTGCCCGCCCAGGCCGAGAGGCTGCTCGCGGCGCTGGAAGAACTGGCGCGCACCGCGCTCTGAGCGCGTTCAGCCTGCCAGGGTGAAGTAGAAGGCCGCGCCCTTGCCGGGTTCGGCCTCGGCCCAGATGTCGCCGCCATGCCGGCGCACGATGCGCCGCACCGAGGCCAGACCGACGCCGTGGCCCGCGAACTCGCTGGCACTGTGCAGGCGCTGGAACAGGCCGAACAGGCGGTCCGCCGAGCGCATGTCGAAGCCCGCGCCGTTGTCGCGCACCACGTAGGCCAGGCGCCCGGCGTGCGTGACGGTGCCAAAGCCGATCTGGGTGCGCGCGCTGCGCGCGCTGTACTTCCACGCATTGCCCAGCAGGTTCTCCAGCACCAGGCGCAGCAGCGTGGGGTCGCCCTGGGTCAGCATGCCGGGCTGGATGTCGATCTCCGCTTCGCGGTCGGGCGCGGCGCGGCGCAGGTCGTCCACCACATAGCCGGCCAGCTGCGACAGGTTCACCGGCTGGCGCGCCAGCGGCTGCGTCGACAGGCGCGCCAGCGTCAGCAGCGCGTCGATCATCAGGTTCATGCGCGCCGCGGCGCCCAGCACGCGGTCCAGGTGGTCGTTGCCGACACGGTCGAGCAGGCGGCCGTAGTCTTCCTTGACGATGCGCGTGAAGCCCTCGACGACGCGGATCGGTGCGCGCAGGTCGTGCGAGACGGTGAAGCTGAAGCTGTCGCTCTCGGCGGTGCCGCCCTCGGCCGCGGCCACGCCCTGGGCGAGCACGACGCCGCGGGCGCCTCCGGCCAGGTTGCCGAAAGCCACCACCCGCCAGCCCTCGAGCTCCGCCGCGGCCTCGCTGGCCGCGCCGTCGCAGGCGGCCCTCACGGCGGCGGGCAGCGACGGCGCGGCGCCGTCCAGCGCGACGCCGGGCGCCAGGCCGGGCCACAGCGCGGCAGCGGGGGCGTTGAACTGCCGCACCAGCCAGCCTTGGCCGCAGTCTTCGGCCATCAAGGCCGGGCCCCGGTGTGCCGCCAGCAGCGGGCCCAGCGCCGCGGCCCGGGTCTGCATGGCTTCCAGTGCGTCCAGCGGGCGGGCGGTGCCCGCGAAACCGTCGAAGCGTCCCGCTGCGTCGCTCAAGGGTACGCCCCGCAGTTCCCAGGCCCGGCTGCCGGCCACCGGCGTGGCCATGCACAGCCGCAGCGCAGCGAAGGTCTGGAGCGCCTGCAGGCGTTCGGTCAAGGCGGGGTCGGCGAACAGCGGTGTGGCGTCGCCGGCCACCCCGTCGGCGCCCTGCCAGCTCACCAGGCGGTGCGCTGCGTCGGTGTGCCAGCGGCAGGCGTCGTTCAGCGCGGCGGCACGGCGGGCCAGCGCATGGGCGCTGCGCAGTTCACCCTGAAGGCGCATGCGGGCGCGCAGGAGGCCCAGGCGGTAGGCCAGCGACCCGACAGCCAACAGGGCCAAGGCCACGAAGCCCCAGGCGCCGCCGCCCGCCACGCCGTCGCTGCAGCCCGCCAGCAGTCCGCCGACCCCCAGCGGGACCCAGCGCACGAAGGGCCGACGGAGGGGCATCACGGGCATGCGAGGGATTGTAGGGACGGCGGCCGCCGGGCCGGCAGCGCCGCTCAAGTCGGGCGGCGCGGCGCCGAAACCCTGTCGTGTGCCGACGACGACCGTCCATCGCGGCCTCCCGTGGTTAGCATCCCGCATTGGCTTCTGAACTGGCCCTCCAACGCCGTGAGCTCCGACACGCCCTTCGCCCCCGAGAAGCCGACGCTTGACGCCGCTGCGCTGGAGCGCCTGCGCGAACTCGACCCCGACGGCCGCCACGGCGTGCTGCAGCGCGTGCTGAATGCCTTCGAAACCTCGCTGACCCGCATGCGAGCCCAACTGGCGGCCGAGCGCGAGCGCGGCGGCGACGCCAGCGTGGTGGCGGCCATCGCCCACACGCTGAAATCGGGCGCCGCCAGCGTGGGCGCGCTGGAGCTGTCCCGCGTATGTGCCGACGTCGAGCACAGGCTGCGAGGTGGCGAACACGCCCACTTGTCCGCGGATATCGAGCGTTTGTTGACGGCCAGTGACCATGCGTTGCAGGCTGTTGCGTCTATCCTGCGGCCGTGACCGCCCGCGCGCGCGACGTTCGCCGATGACCGTCTCCCATCCCTTCGCTGACGCCAGCACCGCCGGCCAGCCGGCGGTGCTGCTCGTCGATGACGACGAGGTCAATCTCCTGCTGACCGGTCTGGCGCTGCGCGAGCGGGGTTTCGACATCGTCGAGTCGCACGGCGGCGAAGAGACGCTGCGTCAGCTGCGAGACTGGGTGCCCGACATCATCGTGCTGGACGCGCTGATGCCCGATGTGGACGGCTTCGAGACCTGCCGCCGCCTGCGCCGCATGCCGGGCTTCGAGAACGTGCCGGTGCTGATGCTCACCGGGCTGGAGGACGACGCCTCCATCACGCGCGCCTACCAGGCCGGAGCCACCGACTTCTTCGTCAAGAGCACGCAGTGGAGCCTGCTGGCCGGCCGCCTGCACTACCTGCTGCGCGCCAGCCGCACGCGCATCGAGCTGGAACGCAACCGCGCCAAGCTCGCCCGCGCGCAGGACCTGGCCCGCATGGGCAGCTTCGACTGGCGCCGCAACGAGGGCGGCCTGCTGATGTCGCCCGAGGCGCTGCGCGTGCTCGGCTTCGGCCCCCATGAGCGCGTGACGCTGCGCGGCCTGCTGCGCATGGTGCCCGCCGACGACCGCCGCGCCTTCCTGGAACTGCTGCACACGGCCATGCGGCACGCCTCCGTGCTGACCACCGACGTGCCCATCGTCCTGTTCGACGGGCGCCAGCGCATCATTCACGCCGAAGCCGAGCCTGAGTTCAACGAGCACGGCCACGGCGCCGGCTACACGGGCATCGTTCAGGACGTGACCGACCGCCGCGCCGCGGAGGACAAGATCCGCCAGCTGGCGAACTTCGACGCTCTCACCGGCCTGCCCAACCGCCGCCAGCTGATCTGGCGCGCCGAACGCGCGCTGGAACTGGCGCGCCGCATGCAGCACCAGTGCGCGCTGCTGCTGATCGACCTCGACCGTTTCAAGATCATCAACGACACGCTGGGCCACGGTGCCGGCGACGAACTGCTGGTCGAAGTGGGCCGCAGGCTGCGCGCCTGCGTTCGACACAGCGACCAGGTCATGGAAGGCCAGGTCGATGCCGGCGGCGTGCGTTCGCACCGCGCGCTGGAAGCCGTGGGCCGGCTGGGCGGCGACGAGTTCGTCGCACTGCTGCCCGAGGTGGCCAGCGACGACGACGCCGAGCGCGTGGCGCAGCGCGTGCTGGAGTCGCTGCGCGAGCCGATCTTCGTCAGCGGCCAGGAATGCTTCGTCACCGCCAGCGTGGGCGTGGCCATCTATCCGCGCGACGGCAGCACGGTCGTCGACCTGATGCGCAACTCCGACGTCGCCATGTACTCCGTGAAGGAGCAGGGCAAGAACGCCTCGGCCATCTACAGCCCGCACCTGGCCGGCCGC
>JAEUPH010000147.1 GCA_016790395.1 Rubrivivax sp.
GCCAGGCCCGAGGCGATCATCCACTTGCGGTTGCGGTGGTCGGCCATGCGCCCCAGCGGCAGCCCGCAGGCGGCGTAGAAGAGCGCGAAGGCCAGGCCCTGCAGCAGGCTGATGGAGGTGTCGGTGAGCTGCAGGTCGCGCCGCAGGTCCTCGACCAGCAGGTTGATGATCTGGCGGTCGATGAAGGACACGATGACGCAGGCGCACAGCACCGCGACGACGAACCAGCCGCGCCGCTCGGGCGGCCAGGGCGCGGCAGTGTCGGCGGCGGTCGTCAAAGCTGAGTCCCGAGCACGGCGGCCGAGTTCGACGTGGTGGCCGTGACGCTGTCCACCAGCGGGTCGCCGGTGGGCACGCCCAGGCGCACCTTGCCGGTGGCCGACATGGAGTGGTCCCAGTTCAGCTCGACGTGCGTGGACACCGTGCGGCAGTCGCGGTGCAGGCGCTGCACCGCGTTGCCGGTGGCGAAGCCGGTGATGCCCATCATCGTCGACAGCGTGTCGGTGGCCTGCGCGCACAGCTGCGCGCCCAGCGTGATGAGCCGGCGGTGGCGCAGCAGGTCCTCGCCGCGCACCTCCTCGCCCGCCGCGCCCAGGCGGTGCAGCATGGCCAGCACGTCCTTGAACAGCAGCTCGGCGGCATCCAGCTGCGCGCACACCGCGCCCACGCGCACCTGCACCGGCACCTGCGTGACGATGGACTCGCCCAGGATGCGCCCGGTGCGCGCCTTGGTCTGTTCCAGGTAGGACGCCAGCGCGCCACGCGCCGTGCCCAGCAGCGGGCCGAAGAACCAGCTCTTCTGGTACGGCGGCGTGCGCGCGCGGTGCACGTAGCTCTCGGCGATGGCCGCGCCCGGCGGCGTCATGCTGGTGAACTCCTGCATCGTCAGCACGCGGTGCGCGGGCACGTCAACCTCGTCCACCGTCACGTCGTGGCTGCCGGTGCCGCGCAGGCCTTCGGCGAACCAGGTGTCCAGCACCGTGTACTCGCCGGGCAGCAGCAGGATGAAGTGCGAGATCGGGCCTTCGCCGTTCTCGCGCGCGACGATCATCACGCCGCTCGCGACGTTCACGCCGCTGACGAAGGCCCAGCGGCCCTTCAGCCGCCAGCCCGCGCCTTCGCGGCGGATGTTGCCGCCGCCGGCCGAGCCGGTGGCCAGCACGGGCTCGGCGCTGGCGGCAAAGAACTCTTCCTGCGCCTCGGGCCGGAAGCGGCCCAGGTACATGATGTGCGAGAACACCAGCGACGCCGTCCAGCCCGTGGAGCCGCATTCGCGCGACAGGCGCTCGCCGGCCACGAAGTGCGCGCCCCAGTCCATGCCGTAGCCGCCGAAGCGGCGCGGCATGTACAGGCGGTGCAGGCCTGCGGCCTTCATCGCGGCCACGACCTCGGGCGAGGGGTCGCGCCGGCGCTCGGTTTCTTCGGCGTTGGCGCGCACCAGCGGTGCCAGCTTCTCGGCGACGGCGGCCAATTCCTGGAGCGTGGGCGCGGACGACGGCGCGCGGCCGCTGCTGATTTGTGCTGACACGAGTCTCTCCTCCTGCGGTGAACCGAAGCACCCGCAAGTTAGCGAACGTCGTGCGCGCGCACCAACAAGTCCGGGTGTTTCGGATCAACCGCTGGTTGTCGCCGCGGCCTGCAGCGCATCGGTCCCGTGCAGGGCGCTGCGCAGGCTCTCCAGGAAGGCGGCCATGCCGCGCGTGCGCACGGCGCGGCGGCGCCAGGCGGCCACCAGGCTCCAGGGCGGGTCGGTCAGGCGCACGTCCAGCGTGGTCACGCGGCCGGCCCGCACGGCCCCGGCCACCGCGCGGCTGGGCAGCGCGCACAGGGCCTGCGTGCGCTCCACCCAGGCCAGCGCGAAGGTGTTGACCTCGGTGCGCATGCGCGGGATGGGCGGCTTCAGCCCCATGGCCTTGAAGTAGCGGTGCAGGTCGGTCTCGGCGCGTGGCAGGCGGTCGATGCCGATCCACTCGGCCTGCTGAAGTTCCGCCGGCGTGGGGCGCGCTGCGGCCAGCGGGTGACCGGGGGCGGCGATCACGACATTGGCGTCGTCGCACAGCTTTTCGATCACCACGTCCTCGTCGATCACACCCACCGGCTCGGTGGAGATCACGAGGTCGATGCTGCCGCCCAGCAACCGCTCCAGCAGCGTCTCCCAGTTGCCGCTGACCACGGCCAGCACCAGCTGCGGCTGGCTGACGTGCAGCTGCTGCAGCACGTCCGGCACCACATCACCCAGCAGCGTGGGCGTGCAGCCGATGGCCAGCCGGCCGGAACGGGCGCCGCGGAAGGCGTCGTGCTCGTCGTCGAAGTGCCTCAGCTCGGCCGTGATGGCGCGTGCGTGCGGCAGCAGCAGTTCACCGATGGGGGTGAGGTGCACGCCGCGGCCGTCGCGCTCGAAGAGCCGGGCGCCGATGCGGTCTTCCAGCTGCGCGATGCTCTTGCTCACGGCCTGCGGCGTGAGGTGCACGCGCTCGCTGGCCAGGCGGAAGCTGCCCAGTTCGGCCAGGGCGAGGAAGTGGCGCAGGTGCCGCAGTTCCATGGGCCCCTCCGC
>JAEUPH010000226.1 GCA_016790395.1 Rubrivivax sp.
GTAGGCGTAGAACGGGGTCTGGCCGACACGCGCCGCCAGCACGCTGGCACGCACGCCGCCGATCACGAGCTCGCCGTCCTGCACGGCGAACTGGGTCATCGGCGCGTGCGCCGGCTTCGAAGGAGTGTTCATCAGTGGGCCTGCTTCTCGTGCCACTCGGTGGACAGCAGCTTGCGGTCGATCTTGCCGTTCGGGTTGCGCGGCAGCGGGCCGGCCATCGGGTGGATGCCGTGCGGCACCATGTACGCCGGCATGCGCTGCTTGCACTCGGCCAGCAGGCCGGCGACGTCCAGCGCCGCGCTGCCGTACGGCGCGGTGGCAATCACCTGGATAGACTGCCAGAGCGTGGCGTGCTAGCTGCCGAAGGCCACGCACTCGCCGACCTTCTGCGTGGCGTACAGGACCTCGTCCACCTCGGTGGGGCTGACGCGGTAGCCCGAGGTCTTCATCATCTCGTCGCGGCGGCCGATGAAGTACAGGAAGCCTTCGGCGTCGCGGCGCACGGTGTCGCCGGAGAACACGGCGTACTCGGGCAGCTGCAGGCCGCCGTCGCGCCCGCCCAGGCCGTTGGACAGCAGCTTGTAGCGCTCGGCCGTCTTCTCGGCATCGCCCCAGTAGCCCAGGCCGACCAGCGCCCCGCGGTGGACCAGTTCGCCGGGTTCGTCCACGCCGCACTCGCTGCCGTCTTCGCGCAGCACCAGGATCTCGGCGTTGGGGATGGCCTTGCCGATGGAATCGGGCCGGCGGTCCACCTCTTCCGGCGGCAGGTAGGTGCTGCGGAAGGCTTCCGTCAGCCCGTACATCAGGAAGGGCTTGGCCGAAGGCACACGCTGGCGCAGCGCCTGCAGCGTCTCGCGCGGCATGCGGCCGCCGGTGTTGGCGAAGTAGCGCAGGTTCGCGTCGATGGCCGCGGGCCACTCCAGCTGCGACAGCTGGATGTACAGCGGCGGCACGGCGGTGAGGCCGGTGACCTTCTCGCGCTCCATCGCCTTGAGCACGTCGCGCGGCAGCAGGTAGTTCAGCAGCACCACGCGCGCGCCGGTGTGGAAGGCGGTGGTCAGCTGGCTGAAGCCGGCGTCGAAGCTCAGCGGCAGCGCGGCCAGCAGGGTGTCCTGCGGACCGTTGCCCAGGTAGCTGGCCACGCTCTTGGCGCCGGCCACCATGTTGCGGTGGCTCAGCACCACGCCCTTGGGCCGGCCGGTGCTGCCGCTGGTGTAGAGGATGGCCACCATGTCGGTGTCGATGACGCGGTGGCCGGCGGCCGGCGCCGCGGCCAGCAGCTCGGCCCAGCCGACCACGGCCACGTGCGGCGGCAGCTCGGGCAGCTGCGCGGGCTTCTCGGTCAGCACCACGTGGCGCAGCGCGGGGCAGGCCGCCAGCGTTGGCCCCAGCGTGGCCAGCCGCTCGGGCGAGGTGACGAGGATCTGCACGCCGCAGTCCTGCGCGATGAAGCCCACCTGCTCGGGCTTGAGCAGCGGGTTCATCGGCACGAACACGCCGCCGGCGGCCGGGGCGCCGAAACTGGCCACCACGGTCTCCACTCGTTTTTCGAGGTAGATGCCCACACGCCCGGCACGCGGCAGGCCCAGGCCGACCACGCCCGCAGCGAAGGCCGCCACGGCCTCCTGCAGGGCGCCGTAGCCGAGATGGGTGGCGCCGTAGGTCAGCGCCGTGGCGGCGGCGTCGCGCGCAGCGGCAACGCCGACGAGTTCGTGCAACAACGTGGATTCGCGCATAGGCCGCGTGGGGCTGGTGGAGGGCCCGGGGCCCGGTGCGTGGTCGGAAGCCAAAAAAGTATGTCACAGGGCTTCGCCACGTTCAGGTAGCGCGCCCGCAAGCCGCGCAGTCCGCCACGAAACGGAGCCGGCACGCGCTGCCACAATGCCGCGCGCCGCCACCCCGACGACAGGACCCACCCCGACATGCCCTCTTCGCCACGCCGGGCGCTGCTGTGGTCGCTGGCCGAGCGCTACGCGAGCATGGTCGTCGGCCTGGGCACCACGCTCGTGCTGGCGCGGCTGCTCACGCCGGCCGAGGTGGGCGTGTACTCCGTGTGCGCGGCCTTCGTCACCATGGCGGCGCTGCTGCGCGACTTCGGCGTCAGCGAGTACCTGATCCAGGAGCGCGAGCTGACGCGCGAGAAGATCCGTTCGGCCATGGCCATCGCGCTGGCGATGGCCTGGACGCTAGGGGGGCTGGTGCTGCTGCTGCGCGAGCCGGCGGCCCGCTTCTTCGCCGAGCCGGGCGTGGCGGCGGTGTTGTCGATCACGGCGCTGCACTTCTTCATCCTGCCGCTGTCGTCTCCCGCCTTCGCGCTGATGAACCGCGAGCTGGCCTTCCGCCAGATCTTCGTGCTGCAGACGGCCTGCACGGTGGTGCACGCGGTCACCGCGCTCGGCCTGGCCAGCGCCGGCTTCGGGCCGCTGGCGCTGGCCTGGGCGCCGGTGGCTTCGGTGCTGGCGCAGACCGCCATCCTGGCCGTGATGCGGCCGCGCGAGACCTTCGTCCTGCCCGGCACCGCGGCGCTGCGCCCGGTGCTGCGCTTCGGCGTCACCTACATGACCTCGCGCACGGTGGAGAACCTGGCCGAGAACGCCCACGAGCCCATCATCGCCAAGCTCTTCGGCTTCACCTCGCTGGGCCTGTTCAGCCGCGCTGTCGGCATGGTGGAGCTGTTCCGCAAGAACGTCACCGATGCCTTCGTGCGCGTGGCCACGCCGGCCTTCGCGGCCCACCACCGCGAGGGCAAGCCGGTGGGCGAAGCGCTGCTGCACGCCACCACGGTGTTCTCGGCGCTCAGCTGGCCCTTCTTCGGCTTCGTGGCGCTGGCCGCCCCC
>JAEUPH010000183.1 GCA_016790395.1 Rubrivivax sp.
TTCGTGCCGCGCAACGTGGAGCCGATCCCCAAGTACTACGCCGAGACCTTCATCAGCCACAACCAGGACGCCGGCGGCAGCGGCACCACCAAGGTCACGCTGGCGATGATGAAGGGCCTGTACGAGTGGAGCGCCAAGACCTACGGCGAACGGACCTTCGAGAACGAGCTGATCATCTGCCAGGGCGAGTTCGTCATCGCGCGCACCGTGCTCACCAGCCGCATGACGGGCCCGCTGGGCGACCAGCCGGCGACGAACCGCGTGGCGCGCATCTCGGCCATCGACATCTACAAGTTCAACGCCCAGGCCAAGGTCGTCGAGCGCTGGGGCGATGCCGACAACATCAGCATGCTGTGGCAGCTGGGCCTGAAGCTGCCGCCGCCGCCGCCGGGCTTCAAGACGCAGTGAACCGGCGGGCCGCGCTCAGCGGCCGCCGCAGTGCAGTTCGTCGAGCAGCGCGTTGAAGCGCGCCGCGTCTTCCAGGAAGGGCGCGTGGCCCACGCCGGGGAAGCCGACGAAGCGAGCCGAAGGGAACAGGGCCTTCAGCTTCGCCACCACCGGCGCGGTGACCAGCGGGTCCTGCTCGCCGGTGGCGAAGGTGAGCGGCTGGGCCGGCACGAAAGGCTGCTCGATCCGCGGCCGCTTCGCCACGGACTGCTCCACCCACGGCCCCACGCGCATGGCCGCGGCCGCGAACTGCGTGCGCAGCTCGGGCGCGATGCCGGGGCGCTTGAACAGGAAGTCGGTGGAGCCCTGAACGGCCGGGATGTTCAGCGTCAGGTCGGGGCTGGCCGTGGGCCGAGGCGGTGCGCTGGCGGGCGCGGGCGGCGGCGCAGGCGCCGCCGTCGTGCCGGCCGCCGTGCCCACCAGCAGGTAGCCGGCCACGGGCACCTGCGGCTGCGTGGCGGCGAAGTCCATGGCCACGTTGCCGCCGAAGGACCAACCCACCACCAGGGGCTTCTTCAGGGCCAGGGCCGCGATGACGCGCGCCACGTCCTCGCCCCAGGGCTGCGCGCTGTCGTAGGCCTCGGCCTGCCAGGGGTGGCCGGAGTTGCCGTGGCCGCGCAGGTCGAAGGCCACCAGGCGGCAGCGCTGCGGCAGGTCGGAGGCGAACTGCGCCGTCCAGCTGAGGAAGCTCTGGCGGAAGCCGTGGAGGAAGAGCACCGCGGGCTTGGCCGGGTCGCCCAGCTCCACCACGTTCAGCGGCACGCCGCCGGCGCCGGTGACGGTGGAGAAGCGCGCGGCGTCGAAAGGCCCGGCGGCCTGCGCGGCGCCGGTGGCCAGGGCCAGCACGAGCAGGGTGGTCTTCATGCGGCCTCCGGGGCGTCGAAGCCCAGCACGCCGGGGTTCATCAGGCCCTGCGGATCGACCTCGCGCTTGAAGGCTTCCAGCAGCGCCCATGAGGCCGGCTCCCGGCTCGGCCGGTAGGGGTAGGTGCGGCCGATCTGGAAGTGGCCGCAGCCGTGGCGCGCGAAGACCTCGATCACCTGCGCCTTGGCCTTCTGCACCAGCGCACGTGCGGCGTCGTTGCGCGCCAGCACCGGCAGCTTCGCCAGGTGCGGCGCTTCGATCAGCGACTCGTGGATGGGCGCGCGCTCGTCGGGCCAGTAGAAGACGGGCTCGATGACGATGGCGTTGGTGGACAGGCTGGAGAACAGGTAGCCGGTGAACACGCCCCGCTGCTCGAACTCCGCGGCCAGGCCCGCGAACACCGCCTGCAGCCCGGAGAACACCGCGGCCGCCTGCCCCAGCGGCACCTGGCCATGCACCGGCAGCCAGCGCTCGCCCTTGGGCCCGAGGATGCTGTTGGGCGGCGGGAAGGGCTGTGCGCGGATGACCTTGGCGATGGTGTTGGTGACCTCCTCGCCGCCGAACTGCGCGGCAATGCGGCGCATCTCGGCGAGGTCGTGCGCCACGCCCGCTTCGCTGCGGCCTTCGGCGGTGAGGTGCAGCGAGTAGGCGTCCTCGCCCAGGAAGTCGCGCCCGGCCAGCGCCATGCGGCCCACGGACATGAGGCCCTTCACCAGCGACTTCTGCTTGCCCACCACCGCCGCGGCCACCTTCAGGTCGCGCGCGAAGCCTTCGCGCTGCATGCGCACGCGCGTGAGGCCGGGGTCGAAGCCGCAGCTCTCGGCCGCCAGGCCCGCGCGCGCCACCTCGGCCAGCGCTTCCAGCATCACCTCACCGGTCTCGAAGACGAAGCTGACGCCGCCTTCGTGCGCCGGCAGGCGCATCAGGCGCAGCGTGACCTCGGCCTTCACGCCCAGGGCGCCGCAGTCGCCGCAGAAGAGGCCGGCCACATCCGGGCCGAAGTGGCGGTAGAAGGGGCTCTGGCCGTCGGCGCCGCGCGCGCCGGTGCGGATGACGCGGCCGTCGGCCAGCACCACCGTGATCGCCACCACACTCTCGCTGACCGTGCCATGGTGGCCGGCGCCGAGCATGGCCGTGAGTTGCGACAACCCGGCGCCCACGGTGGAATGGATGCCCGACATCGGCCCCCAGAAGGGCGTGCGCAGCCCCAGCGGCGCCAGCGCGGCCAGCAGCGCGCGCCAGCTGCAGCCGGCTTCCACCGTCACCGTCATGTTCTTCGCGTCGATGTTCAGCACGCGGCTCATGCGCTGGGTGTCGATGGCCACCGTGCGCGGGTGCGTCGGCACGTAGCCGCCGGTGTAGGACATGCCCGCACCGCGTGGCGCCACCGCGCAACCGGCGGCGGTGGCGGCGGCCACCACGCGCGACAGCTCCACCGTGCTGCCCGGCGCCACCACCAGCGCCACGTGGCCCGAGCCGGCGGCGCCGATGTCGGCGCCGAACAGCGCGCTG
>JAEUPH010000176.1 GCA_016790395.1 Rubrivivax sp.
TAGACGAACTGGTTGATCAGCAGCGCCGGCACCAGCGGCCCGCTGATGCGGTAGTAGGTGTGGCCGCCCTGCTGCCAGCTCTCCATGGTCTTGCCATGGCGTTCCCAGAAGTCGGCCGGCAGCGGCAGCACGCCGGTGTAGAGGAGGTCGCCGTCTTCCAGCGTCTTGTCATTGGTGTAGTCCTCGGCCGGCAGGCCCAGGGCGCGTGCCTTGACGCGCATGTTGATGTCCTTGGACACCAGCACCACCTCGCGTCCCGGCTGTGCCTCGCGCAGGCTCTGCACCACGCCCAGGATCTGGTTGTCGGCCTTGCCCTGCGGCAGGCCGGGCGGCAGCTTGAAGTCGAGGAAGGTGGTCTGGAAGAACAGCTTGCCGCCCGCTTCGCGGTGGCCGGTCTTGGCCAGTTCGATGCCGGCGTGCGTGTCCAGCGTGCCGTCCTTGGCGGCGTGGGCCGCCAGCGCGTCGAGTTCGCGGCTGACCTGGCGCACGCTGCGCGCCACCTCGCTCATGCCCTTCTTGTGGCCGTCCAGTTCCTCCAGCGTGATCATCGGCAGGAACACGTCGTGCTCCTCGAAGCGGAACAGCGACATCGGGTCGTGCATGAGCACGTTGGTGTCCAGCACGAACAGCTTGGCCGGGCCCGTGCTGCGCGGCTTGCGCGGGCGGGGCGTCGGCGCCGGGCGCGGGGGCGACGCCAGCGGGGCCGCGGCCCGGGGCGGCGTGGGTCGGGCGGCCAGCGGCGCCATGCCGGTTCCCGTGTCATGCAGTTCCAGCGCCGCCTGCAGCGGGGCTTCGGGCGGGCGCGACTTGGACGAGCGCTTCTCGGGCCGCGGTGCCACCTGGGTCTCGTGATCGGCCAGGGTCAGCAGGTCGCCTTTCTTCGCGGGAGGCTTGGGCAGGGGCATGGGTCACCAGGTGGAGGGGGAACGAAAAAGCCGCACGGGTGGCCGTGCGGCTTCGTAGTGAAAGCACACCCGCGCGGCGCGCAGCCGCATCCGGGGTGGGCTGGGGGGATGGATCAAGCGGCCTTCTTCAGCGCCTTCACCGCCTTGAGCACTTCTTCCACGTGCCCGGCGACCTTGATGCCGCGCCATTCGGCGCGCATCACGCCTTCGGCGTCGATCAGGAAGGTGCTGCGCTCGATGCCCTTGACCTTCTTGCCGTACATGATCTTGTTCTTGACCACGCCGAACATGTGGCAGAGCTTCTCTTCGGTGTCGGCGATCAGTTCGAAGGGCAGTTCGAGGTTCTGCTTGAACTTCTCGTGGCTGGCCATGTTGTCGCGCGAGACGCCGAACACCACGGCACCGGCCTTGACGAAATCCTTGTGCTGGTCACGGAACTGCATCGCCTCGGTGGTGCAGCCGGGGGTGTTGTCCTTCGGGTAGAAGTACAGGACCACCGCACGTCCGAGCAGGGACTGGGGCGTGAACTTGACGCCGCTGGTCGCGTGGGCCTCGAAGTCCGGGAGGGTCTTGTTGATGACAGGCGTCATGGGTGGGTCTTCTCGCACTGCGCTGGTGTCGGCCGGCTCTGTCGCCAAGCCGGCCCAACCCCGAATTATAGGGACTCCGCGCGGGCGAGCCGCTTCCGCTGGCCCTCAACTTGCAGGAGTAGGGGGCTGGAGAAGCAGCGCCGCCAGTACGCGGCGGCGCTCGGAGGCCAGCACGTTGTAGGTGCGGCAGGCCGCGGCGGTGTCCATGGTCTCGACGCCGATGCGCTGCTCGAATAGCACGCGCTGCAGGGCCGGCGGCACGAAGTGGATGCGCGCGCCGCTCCCGAAGATCACCACCTCGGGCTTGAGCTGCGCGAGGCGCTCGAAGTCGGCCACCGTCAACTCGGCAGCCTGGGTGGCGCCCCAGGCCTGCACTTCCCCCTGCCAGGGCACGAGGATGCTGTGCGAGAACGGCACCGTGCCGACCCAGATGCGCCCGGCTTCCTGGCGCGTGATCACGTTGACGCCGTCGCTGGAGTCGGGCTGGAACTTCATGCGGGATAATTCTAGGTTCCCCCGTCGGAAAGACACCGGAGCGCGCCCGAGTGAAGCCCATCGCCAAGTCCGCCAAGCTCGCCAACGTCGGCTACGACATCCGCGGCCCCGTGCTCGACAAGGCCCGGCAGATGGAGGACGAGGGCCAGAAGATCATCAAGCTGAACATCGGCAACGTGGCCGCGTTCGGGCTGATGCCGCCTGACGAGATCGTGCAGGACATGATCCGCAACCTGCCCAGCCAGGTGGCCGCCGGCTACACCGACAGCAAGGGCCTGTTCGCGCCGCGCAAGGCGGTGGTGCACTACACGCAGGAAAAGCGCGTGGCCGGCGTGACGGTGGACGACGTCTACCTGGGCAATGGTGCTTCCGAACTCATCGCCATGAGCATGAACGCGCTGCTGGACGCCGGCGACGAGGTGCTCATTCCCTCGCCCGACTACCCGCTGCACACGGCCGTGGTGTCGCTCTCGGGCGGCACGCCGGTGCACTACCGCTGCGACGAAGGCTCGGGCTGGCTGCCCGATCTGGCCGACATCCGCGCCAAGGTGAGCCCGCGTACCAAAGCCATCGTCGTCATCAACCCCAACAACCCCACGGGTGCGCTCTACCCGGACGACCTGCTGAAGGACATCGTCGAGATCGCGCGCCAGCACGGGCTCATCGTCTTCGCCGACGAGATCTACGACAAGACGCTCTACGACGGCAACACGCACACCAGCATCGCGAGCCTGGCCGACGACGTGCTCTTCGTCACCTTCAACGGCCTGTCCAAGAACTACCGCAGCTGCGGCTACCGCGCGGGCTGGATGGTGGTGTCGGGCGCCAAGCGCCACGCCAAGGACTACATCGAGGGCCTGAACATGCTGGCCAGCATGCGCCTGTGCGCCAACACGCCGGGGCAGTTGGCCATCCAGACCGCCCTCGGCGGCTACCAGAGCATCAATGACCTGGTGGCGCCCGGCGGGCGCCTGTGCCGCCAGCGCGACCTGGCGCACGATCTGCTGAACCGCATCCCCGGCGTCAGCGTGGTCAAGCCCAAGGCGGCGCTGTACATGTTCCCGCGGCTGGACCCCAAGGTCTACCCGATCCAGGATGACCAGCAGTTCGCCTACGACCTGCTGGCCGAGGAGAAGGTGCTCATCGTGCAGGGCACGGGCTTCAACTGGCCCGACCCCGACCACTTCCGCCTCGTCTTCCTGCCGAACTCCGACGACCTGACGGAGGCCATCGGCCGCATCGACCGTTTCCTCGCCCACTACCGCAAGCGACACTCGCAATGAGCATCAAACCGATCCAGGTCGGCCTTCTGGGCATCGGCACCGTCGGCAGCGGCACCTTCCAGGTGCTGCAACGCAACCAGGAAGAGATCCGCCGGCGCGCCGGCCGCGGCATCGCCATCACCATGGTGGCCGACCTCGACACCGAGCGCGCGCGCGGCATCGTGGGCGACGCCGCGCAGGTGGTGGGCGATGCGCGGCAGGTCATTGCCAACCCTGACATCGACATCGTCATCGAGCTCATCGGCGGCTACGGCATCGCCAAGGCCCTGGTGCTGGAGGCCATTCGCGCCGGCAAGCACGTGGTCACCGCCAACAAGGCGCTTCTGGCCGTGCACGGCAGCGAGATCTTCGCCGCCGCACGCGAGAAGGGCGTGATGGTCGCCTTTGAGGCGGCGGTCGCCGGCGGCATCCCCATCATCAAGGCGCTGCGCGAAGGCCTCACGGCCAACCGCATCGACTGGGTGGCCGGCATCATCAACGGCACGACGAACTTCATCCTGTCGGAGATGCGCAGCAAGGGCCTGGACTTCGGCGTCGTGCTGAAGGAGGCGCAGCGCCTGGGCTATGCCGAGGCCGACCCCACCTTCGACATCGAAGGCGTGGACGCCGCGCACAAGGCGACGATCATGAGCGCCATCGCCTTCGGCGTGCCGGTGCAGTTCGACAAGGCCCACGTGGAAGGCATCACCGCGCTGCAGGCGGCGGACATCCGCTACGCCGAGCAGCTGGGCTACCGCATCAAGCTGCTGGGCATCACCAAGCGGCGCGAGGATGCCAACCACGGCGCCGGTGGCATCGAACTGCGCGTGCACCCGACGCTGGTGCCGACCGAGCGGCTCATCGCCAACGTGGAAGGCGCGATGAACGCCGTCGTGGTGCAGGGCGATGCCGTGGGCACCACGCTGTACTACGGCAAGGGTGCGGGCAGCGAGCCGACGGCCAGCGCCGTGATCGCGGACCTGGTGGACATCACCCGCCTGCACACCGCCGACCCTGAGCAGCGCGTGCCGCACCTGGCCTTCCAGCCCGGCGCGCTCAGCAGCACGCCCATCCTCGCCATCGACGAGGTCGTGACGGCCTTCTACCTGCGTCTGGTGGTGGCCGACAAGGCCGGCGTGCTGGCCCGCATCACTGGCATCCTGGCCGAGAACGACATCAGCATCGATGCCGTGCTGCAGCGGGAAAGTGCCGAGGGCGAGAAGCAGACCGACCTCATCATCCTCACCCACGACACGGTGGAAAAGCGCATGAAGGCGGCGCTGGCGCAGATGCAGGCGCTGCCCACGGTGCTGGCGCCGATCGTGCGCATCCGCAAGGAAGAGCTGAAGTGAAGTACATCAGCACCCGCGGCGACCGCACGCTGCGCGGCTTCTCCGACATCCTGCTCGAGGGCCTGGCGCCGGATGGCGGCCTGTACCTGCCCACGCACTACCCGCAGGTGGACGCGGCCCAGCTGTCGCGCTGGCGCGGCCTGGCCTATGCCGAACTGGCCTTCGAGATCCTGTCGCTCTTCATCGACGACATCCCGCCGGCCGACCTGAAGCGCCTGTGCGACGCCACCTACACCGAGGCGGTGTTCGGCACGCGCGAGATCACGCCGCTGAAGCCGCTGGAAGACGGCCTGGTCCTTGAAGCCCTGTCCAACGGCCCCACGCTGGCCTTCAAGGACATGGCCATGCAACTGCTGGGCAACCTGTTCGAGTACGAACTGGCCCGGCGCGGCGAACAGCTCAACATCCTGGGCGCCACCAGCGGCGACACCGGCAGCGCGGCCGAGTACGCCATGCGCGGCAAGCAGGGCGTGCGCGTGTTCATGCTCAGCCCGCACGGCCGCATGAGCCCCTTCCAGCAGGCGCAGATGTTCAGCCTGCAGGACGCCAACATCCACAACATCGCCATCCAGGGCGTGTTCGACGACTGCCAGGACATCGTCAAGGCCGTCAGCAACGACCTCGACTTCAAGCGCCGCTACCGCATCGGCACCGTCAACTCCATCAATTGGGCGCGGCTGCTGGCGCAGGTGGTCTACTACTTCGCGGGCTACTTCCAGGCCACGAAGTCGAACGAGGAACTCGTGTCCTTCGCCGTGCCCAGCGGCAATTTCGGCAACATCTGCGCCGGCCACGTGGCGCGCTGCATGGGCCTGCCGATCCGCCGGCTGGTGCTGGCCACCAACGAGAACGACGTGCTCGACGAGTTCTTCCGCACCGGCCACTACCGCGTGCGCGGCACGGCCGAGACCTGGGAGACCTCCAGCCCGTCGATGGACATCAGCAAGGCGAGCAACTTCGAGCGCTTCGTGTTCGACCTCGTGCAGCGTGATGGCGCGCGCACGCAGGCGCTCTTCGGCGAGGCCATCGCCCTGCGCGGCGGCTTCTCGGTGTCGCCCGACGAACAGGCCCGCATCGCCAGCTTCGGCTTCGTCTCGGGCAAGAGCACGCATGCCGACCGGCTGGCCACCATCCGCGCCACCTGGCAGGCGAGCGGCGTGCTGATCGACACCCACACCGCCGACGGCCTGAAGGTCGCGCGAGAACACCGCGAACCCGGCGTGCCCATGCTCGTGCTGGAAACCGCGTTGCCGGCCAAGTTCGCCGCCACCATCGAGGAAGCGCTGGGCTTTGCGCCCGAGGTGCCGGAGGCGCTGCGGGGCATCGAGTCGCTGCCGCGCCGCTGCGAAGTGATGAAGGCCGACGTCGGCGCGGTCAAGCGCCACATCGAGCGACACTGCACGGCATGAACACGGCGCGCCCCCCGCTGCTGCCGCTGGACGAGGCGCTGGCCCGCCTGGAGGCCGGTGCCGGGGCTTTCGTGCTGACGCAGACCGAGCGCCTGTCCACCTTCGAGGCCCTGGGCCGTGTGCTGGCCGAGGACGTTCGCTCGTTGCTGGACGTGCCCCCCGAGGACAACACCTCGATGGACGGCTACGCGCTGCGCGCTGCCGACGTGCCTGCCGAGGGCACCGTGCTGTCCGTGGCGCAGCGCATCCCGGCGGGCCAGGTGGGCCAGCCGCTGCTGCCGGGCACGGCCGCGCGCATCTTCACCGGCGCCCAGGTCCCGGCCGGTGCCGACGCCGTGGTGATGCAGGAACTCTGCGAAGCCCTGCCGGGCGAGGGCCTGGGGCGGGTGAAGGTGAACGCCGTGCCCACCCCCGGCCAGTGGGTGCGCCGCCGCGGCGAGGATGTACAGGCCGGTGCGGCCGTGCTGGCGCGCGGCCAGCGGCTCACGCCGCAGGCGCTGGGCCTGGCCGCCTCGGTGGGCGCTGGCGAACTGACCGTGCTGCGCCGCCCCCGCGTGGCCATCTTCTCCACGGGCGATGAGCTGCAGATGCCCGGCGAAACGCTGCGCCCTGGCGCCATCTACAACAGCAACCGCTTCATGCTGCGCGCGCTGGCCCAGGCCGCCGGCTGCGAGGTGCACGACGGGGGCATCGTGCGCGACACGTTGGATGCCACGCGCGCCGCGCTGCGTGAGGCAGCGCAGCGGGCCGATCTCATCGTCACCACCGGGGGCGTCTCCGTGGGCGAGGAAGACCACCTCAAGCCCGCCGCGCGAGCCGAAGGTGAACTCCACGACTGGCAGATCGCCATGAAGCCGGGCAAGCCCCTGGCCTTCGGGCAGATCCGCCGTGGCGACGGCAGCGCTGCGCTGCTGCTGGGGCTGCCCGGCAACCCGGTGTCGGCCTTCATCACCTGGCTGCTGGCCGTGAACACCGTGCTGCGCACGATGCAGGGGCTGCCGGGCGGCTTGCCCGCAGCGCTGCACTTGCGTGCGGCCTTCGACTGGCCCCGACCCGACAAGCGCCGCGAGTTCCTGCGCGTGCGCCTGAACGGCGACGGCGAGCTGGAGCGGTTCGCCAACCAGTCCTCCGGCGTGCTGACCTCCACGGTGTGGGCCGATGGCCTGGTGGACAACCCGCCTGCACGGGCCATCACGCGTGGCGACGTGGTGCGTTTCCTGCCCTTGTCGGCGCTGGTGTCGCGATGAAGGCCCAGGTGCGCTACTTCGCCTCGCTGCGCGAGGCGCTCGGCCCCGCCGAAACGGTGGACCTGCCTGACGGTGCCACGCTGGGCCAGTTGCGCGATGCCCTGCTGGCGCGTGGCGGCCGCCATGCCGAGGTGTTGGCACGGGGCCGCGCCGTGCGTTGTGCCCTCAACCACGTCATGGCCGACGAGGCCGCGCCCATCCCCGATGGCGCCGAGGTCGCCTTCTTCCCTCCCGTGACGGGCGGCTGAACGATGGTCGCGCGCGTCAGCATCCAGACCGCCGACTTCGACCTCGGCGCCGAGGTGGCTGCATTGCGCGAAGGCGACGGCGGCGTCGGCGCGGTGGCCAGCTTCATCGGCACCGTGCGCGACCGCAACGGCGGCCTGGCGCGCGAAGTGAGTGCCATGGAACTGGAGCATTACCCGGGCATGACCGAGCGCGCCATCGAGGCCATGATCGACGAGGCCTTCAGGCGCTTCGACATCCGTGGTGCCCGCGTCGTGCACCGCGTGGGGCCGCTGCTGCCCCGCGACCAGATCGTGCTGGTGGTGGTGAGCTCGGCACACCGTGGCCAGGCTTTCCAGGCCTGCGAGTTCCTCATGGACTACCTGAAGACGCAGGCGCCGTTCTGGAAGAAGGAGACGACTGCCGAAGGCGCGCGCTGGGTCGACGCCCGCGTTGCCGACGACGCCGCGCTGGCGCGCTGGGGCATCGAGGCCGGCAATGCCTGAGGCCGCGGCCATCGACCCGCGGCTGCTGCGCACCGCGCTGGGCCGTTTTGCCACCGGCGTCACCATCGTCACCTGCATCGACGCCGAGGGCCGCTTCATCGGACTCACGGCCAACTCCTTCAACTCGCTGTCGCTGGCACCGCCCCTGGTGCTGTGGTCGCTGCGCGAGGCCAGCCCCAACCTGGCGGCCTTTGCCGACGCGAAGCGCTTCGCCGTGAACGTTCTGGCCGAGGCCCAGGTGGATCTGTCGCGCCGCTTCGCCACGCCCACGGAGGACCGCTTCGCCGAGGGCGCCTGGGCCCGGGGTGCGCAGGGTGCGCCGGTGCTGGCCGGCTGCGCGGCGGTCTTCGAGTGCGAGACGGTCTCGCAGCAACCGGCCGGCGACCACCGCCTGTTCATCGGCCGCGTGCTGGCGTTCAGCGAATCGTCCCTCCCGCCGCTGGTGTTCCAGGGCGGCCACTACCACCTGCTGGGCGAGGTGTTGTGAGCGTGCTGCCGGCGCACTGGACCGAGATGTTCGAGCAGGCCTTCGGCCTGTGCGGCGTGAAGCCCGGCGATGCCTGCGCCGTGCTCAGCGAGACGCTCACGCGGCCCGAACTGCCTGCGCTGGCCATGCTGGCCCTGCAGCGCATGGGCGCGCGGCCCTTCCAGATCGTTCTGCCGGCGCGGCCGCTCACGGCGCCGGTGCCGGTGCGCTCCACCGGCGCCTCGGACGCCATCGGCAGCCTGCAGCCGGTGGTGGGCGCGCTGGCCGCCTGCACCTTCGTCGCCGACTGCACGGTGGAAGGCCTCCAGCATGCCGTGGAGCTGCCGCAGATCCTGGCCGGCGGCGCACGCGTGCTGGCCATCAGCCACGAGCACCCGGAGATCCTGGAGCGTTGCCTGCCGGTCGCCGCCGACGAGGCCCCGGTGCGCGAGGCCATGCGCCGGCTGAAGCGGGCGCGCGAGATGCTGGTCACCTCCGACGCCGGCACCGAGTTGCACATCGCCCTGGCGGGCGCGCGCATCGGCGGCGTGTGGGGCTTCACCCGGAAGCCGGGCACCTTGAGCCACTGGCCGGGCGGGCTGGTGCTGGCCTTCCCGACGGCCGGCAGCGTCAACGGCCGGCTGGTGCTGGACCGCGGCGACGTCAATCTCACCTTCAAGCGCTACCTGCAGGACCCGGTGCGCCTGCTGATCGAGAACGACCGCGCCGTGGCCGTGGACGGCGACAGCCCTGACGCCGACCTGATGCGCGGCTACCTGGAGGCCTGGGGCGACCCCGACGCCTATGCCGTTTCCCACGTCGGCTGGGGCCTGAACCGCCGCGCCCGCTGGGACGCCATGAGTTTCTACGACAAGGCCGACTTCAACGGCACCGAGCTGCGGGCCTTTGCCGGCAACTTCCTCTACAGCACCGGCGCCAACGAGGTGGCCGACCGCCACACGCTGGGCCACTTCGACCTGCCGCTGCGCCACTGCACCGTGGCGCTGGACGGCGATCTGGTCGTCGATCGAGGGCGCCTGGTGTGAACCTGGGGCTGGACGCCGCCGGCCACGGCGACACCGCCGTGCTGCTGTTGCATGGCGTGGGGGGCGGGCGGTCGATCTGGGGCGCAGCGGGTTCGGGCACGCTGCAGGCTGTCGGCGGTGCCGGTTTCCGCGCGCTGGCGCTCGACTTCCCCGGCTATGGGGACTCCTCGGCCGCCGGCGGCGTGGACATGGCGGCCTTCTGCGCTGCCGTCGCGGGCGTGCTCGATGCCGAACGGCCGAACCGCGCCGTCCTGGTGGGCCACAGCATGGGCGGCATGGTGGCGCAGGAGTTCGCCGCCCGCTGGCCCGCGCGCGTGCAGGGCCTGGTGCTGGCCTGCACCAGTGCGATGTTCGGGCGGGCCGACGGTGACTGGCAGCGCGAGTTCCTGCGCGAGCGCCTGGCGCCGCTGGAGGCCGGCATCGGCATGGCCGGCATGGCCGATTCGCTGGTGCCGGGCCTGGTGTCGCCCGCCGCACCGGCCGCGGCGCGGCAGGCCGCGCGCGACGTGATGGCGCGTGTGCCCGAGGCCACCTACCGTGCCGCGCTGGGCGCCATCGCCGGCTTCGACCGCCGCGCAGCGCTGTCCGGGCTGCGCGTGCCCACGCTGCTGCTGGCCGCCGAGCACGACCGCACCGCGCCGCCCGAGGTGATGCAGCGCATGGCCGCGCGCATCGGCGGCAGTGCCTTCCTGTGCCTGCCGGAGGCTGGCCACATCGCCAACGTCGAGGTTCCCACCGCCTTCAACGCCGCGGTGGTCTCGTTCCTGCAGCAACACTTCCGCCCAGGGTGAACGCCATGCACATCGCCGGTCATCCCGACCACCTGACGCCGCAGCAGCGCGAGCTGATCGGCATCGCCGCCGAGCTGGGGCGCACGAGGTTCGGCCCGCGCGCGGCCACGCACGACCGCGACGCCACCTTCCCCTTCGACAACTATGCCGATCTGCGTGAAGCCGGCCTGCTGAAGATCTGCGTGCCGAAGGCCCATGGGGGCCTGGGTGCCGACTTCGCCACCTACGTGATGGTGGCCGCCGAGATCGGCCGCCATTGCGGCGCCACGGCGCTGAGCTGGAACATGCATGTCAGCAGCTGCATGTGGAGCGGCTTCATCGCCGACGCGCTGGACATGACGCCGGCGCAGCGGGCCGACCACGAGGCGAACCGCGCGCTGCACTGCGCCAACATCGTCGAGCACGGCATGGTCTATTCCCAGCCCTTCAGCGAAGGCGGCGCGGCGGCCGCCGGCAAAGCGCCCTGGGGCACGCTGGCGCGGCCGGTGGAGGGCGGCTACGTCATCACCGGCAAGAAGATCTTCGCCTCGCTGGCCGGAGCGGCCGATTTCTACGGCGTGCTCTGCACGCTGGACAAGCCCGGCGCCACGCAGCGCGATTCGCTTTACCTGGCGGTGCCGGCGAAGAGCGGGGGCGTCAGCGTCGTCGGCGACTGGGACCCGCTGGGCATGCGCGGCACCGTCAGCCGCACGCTGCTGCTCAACGAGGTCTTCGTGCCGCACAGTGCGCGGTTGATGCCCGAGGGCCTGTACTGGCAGGCGGCGGCGCGCTTCCCGCACATGTTCGCCACGCTCAGCCCCAGCTACATGGGGATTGCGCAGGCGGCCTACGACTTCACCGTGGCCTACCTGCGCGCCGAGGTGCCCGGCATGCCCAAGGTGCTGCGCCGCATGTACCCCACCAAGCAGATCGCGGTGGCCGACATGCGCATCAAGCTGGAGCAGACGCGCGCGCTCTTCCTTCAGAACGCTCGCGACGCCCGGGTGGACCCCGACAAGGACACCCGCATGCGCCTCTATGCCGCGCACTACACGATCATGGAGAACGCGGCCGCGCTCACCTCGCTGGCCATTCGCACCTGCGGCGGGCAGAGCATGCTCAAGAGCCTGCCACTGGAGCGGCTTTACCGCGACAGCCGCTGCGGCAGCCTGATGCTGCCGTGGACCGCCGAGCTGTGCGTCGACCGGCTGGGCCGCGAGTGCCTGTACGAGCCGGGCGAGCGCGACGAAGAGATCAACTAGCGGCGCGCCGGTGTTCGAGCGCCTCGTCCCGGCCGAACTGGCCGACGCCGCCACCGCGCACCTGCGGCGCGAGGGCGTGCAGCGTGGCGCCATCGTGGCCTGGCTGGGACACAACAGCTGGGACATGATCGCCACCCTGGTGGCCTGCCACCGCCTGGGTGCGGTGCTGCTGCCGCTGAACTGGCGACTGGCGGCGCCCGAACTGGCAGCCTTGCTGCGCCACGCGGGCGCCGGCCACCTGCTGGGCACGCCCGAAGCGGAGGCGCAGGCCCTGGAGGTGCTGGCGCGCGTGCGCCTGACGCCGGGTCCGGCGTCAGGCGTGCAGGCGGGCGACCTGCTGCTGGTCTACACCTCGGGCACCACGGGCGAGCCCAAGGGCGCGATGCACACTGCCGCCGGGCTGCAGGCCAACGCGCTGGCGGCGGTGGCGGTGCAGGGGCTGACGCCGCAGGACCGCGTGCTCTCGGTGCTGCCGCTGTTCCACGTCGGCGGGTTGTGCATCCAGACGCTGCCGGCGCTGGCCATCGGCGCCCGCGTCAGCCTGCTGCCGCGCTTCGAGCCCGGCGCCTGGTTCGACGCCGTCGAGCAGTGGGGGCCCAGCAGCTCGCTGCTGGTGCCGGCGGTGATGAAGGCGCTGATCGAACACCCGCGCTGGGCGACGGCCGACCTGTCGTCGCTGCGCTTCGTCAACAGCGGCTCGCAGATCGTGCCGCGCGCCTTGATCGAGGCCTTCCACGCGCGCGGCGTGCCGGTGGCGCAGGTCTACGGCGCTACCGAGACGGGGCCGGTGTCCATCGCGCTGCACCCGTCCGAGGCGCGCCAGCACGTGGGCATGGCCGGCCGCCCGGCGCCCGGCGTGCAGGTGCGCCTGGGCGTGGACGGCGAGGTCCTGCTCAAGGCGCCGAACCTGATGCGCGGCTACCACCGCAGTGCCGACCGCGGCTTCGACGCGGAGGGCTGGTTCCACACCGGTGACCTGGCCGTCATGCACGAGGACGGCGAAAACAGCGGCTTCTACGAACTGGTGGGCCGCAGCAAGGAACTCATCATCTCCGGCGGCGAGAACATCCACCCGGTCGAGATCGAGCAGCTGGTGGCCGCCCAGCCCGGCGTGGCCGATTGCGCCGTGGTGGGCCTGCCCGACGAGCGCTGGGGCGAGGTGCCGGTGCTGGCCGTGGTGCCGCGGCCCGGCGCCCGCGTCGACACCGAAGCGCTGCTGTCCGCGCTGGCCGCGCGCCTGGCCCGCTTCAAGCTGCCTCGCCGCGTGGTGCTGGTGGACGTGCTGCCGCGCACCGCGCTGGGCAAGTTGCAGCGGCGTGCGCTGGCGCAGGCCTTGATGCCGCCGGGAGCTTGACGAAGCGCGCGGCGCCCCCATGTCCTGAGTCAACCGGAGGACATCCACCATGCGTGCCGACAAGCTCACCACCGCCTTCCAGCAAGCGCTGCAGGACGCCAGCAGCGCTGCCGTGGCCCGCGACAACCCCTACATCGAGCCGGCCCACGTGCTGGCCGCCATGCTGGCCCAGCCCGACGGTCCCAAGGCCTTGCTGGACCGCGCCGGTGCCAACACCGCGGCGCTGGCCACCGCCATGGAAACGGCGATCCGCGCCCTGCCCACCGTGCAGGGCGGCGGCCAGCCCGTGCAGCCGGGCCGCGACCTGTTGAGCCTGCTGCAGGCCGCCGACAGGGAAGCCACCCAGCGCGGCGACCAGTTCATCGCCAGCGAGATGTTCCTGCTGGCCCTGGCCGACGCCAAGACCGACCTGGGCGGCGTGGTACGCGGCCACGGCCTCAGCCGCAAGTCGCTGGAGGCGGCCATCGAGGCCGTGCGCGGCGGCCAGAAGGTGGATTCCGCCGACGCCGAAGGCCAGCGCGAGGCGCTGAAGAAGTACACACTGGACCTCACCGAGCGCGCCCGCCAGGGCAAGCTGGACCCGGTGATCGGCCGCGACGACGAGATCCGCCGCGCCATCCAGGTGCTGCAGCGCCGCTCCAAGAACAACCCGGTGCTGATCGGCGAGCCGGGCGTCGGCAAGACGGCCATCGTCGAAGGCCTGGCGCAGCGCATCGTCAACGGCGAGGTGCCCGATTCGCTGAAGAACAAGCGCGTGCTGGTGCTGGACATGGCGGGCCTGCTGGCCGGCGCCAAGTTCCGCGGCGAGTTCGAGGAACGGCTGAAGGCCGTGCTGAAGGAAGTGGCGGCCGACGAAGGACGCATCATCCTGTTCATCGACGAACTGCACACCATGGTGGGCGCCGGCAAGGCCGAAGGCGCCATCGACGCCGGGAACATGCTCAAGCCCGCGCTGGCGCGCGGCGAGCTGCACTGCATCGGCGCCACCACGCTGGACGAGTACCGCAAGTACGTCGAGAAGGACGCCGCGCTCGAGCGCCGCTTCCAGAAGGTCTACGTCGGCGAGCCGAGCGTCGAGGACACCATCGCGATCCTGCGCGGGCTGAAGGAGCGCTACGCGCTGCACCACAAGGTCGAGATCACCGACCCGGCGATCGTCGCCGCGGCCACGCTCTCGCACCGCTACATCGCCGACCGCCAGCTGCCGGACAAGGCCATCGACCTGATGGACGAGGCCGCCAGCCGC
>JAEUPH010000347.1 GCA_016790395.1 Rubrivivax sp.
TCCGCGGCGAGATCAACGGCCGCTTCCAGCTGGCCGGGCTGCAGCACCGGCTGATGTTCGGAGTCGATGCGGACCGCTTCGAGAACGACCAGGTCTTCCTGCGCGCCCGGGCCCCCACGCTGGCCAGCAACCCCACGCCGGCGCAACAGCAGGCGATCGACGTCTTCAACCCGGTCTACGGCAGCTACCCGCTGCCCGCGCCCACACCGCTGACCGATCGCGTGGAGACGCAGAAGTCGGTGGGCGTCTTCGTGCAGGACCAGGTCAACCTGAGCGAGCGCGTTCAGCTGCGCGTCGGCGCGCGTTTCGATGACTACCGGCAGACCTTGCTCAACCGGGCCAACAACCAGACCTCGACGCAGAAGGAGTCGCGCACCAGCCCGCAGGCCGGTGTCGTCGTCCGGGCCACCGATGCACTCTCGCTGTATGCCACCTATGGCGAGAACTTCCGCCCCCTGTCGGGTGTCGATGCCCAGGGCAACGGCTTCGAGCCCAACCAGTCCACCTCGGTCGAAGCCGGCGCGAAGTTCTCGCTGGCTGGCATCGATGCCACGGTGGCCGTGTTCCAGGTGAAGCAGAAGAACATCCTGGTCGCCGCCGACGCCAGCGCCGCGACGCAACTGGCCATCGGCAAGGCGCGCAGCCAGGGCGTGGAGCTCGACCTGCACGGCGAGATCGCCGAGGGCTTGAGCCTGTGGGCCTCGTACGCCTACGTGGATGCCAAGACATCCAACACCTTCAACGACCCCAACTTCGGCGTGGCGGTGCCCGCGGGGTCGCGCCTGCTCAACGTGCCCGAGCAGACCTTGAGCCTGCAGCTGGTGAAGTCCATGGCCCTGGGCGGCCGCGGCCTGCAGTTCGGTGGCGGGCTCCTGCACGTGGGCGAACGTTCGGGCGAATTCACCACGAACTTCAAGCTGCCGGCCTACACGGTGGCGCGGGCCTTCGCGGCCTACGAGGTGTCAAAGGCGACGACCTTGCGCCTGGACGTGGACAACCTCTTCAACGAGACCTACTACACCAACTCGTTCTCGGCGCTGTGGGTGCAGCCGGGCGCACCCCGAAGCGCGAGAGTGTCTGCCGCGTTCAAGTTCTGACATGGGGTCGGAACTCAAGCTGCAAGCCGAGCAACTGCACGTGCAGCGCGGCGGCAAGGAGGTGCTGGCCGGCGTGAGCTTTGGCGTCGGCCGGGGCGAGGTCTACGCGCTGCTGGGCGGCAACGGCGCGGGCAAGTCCACGACGCTGGCCGCCTTTCTCGGCTTCCTGCCTCCGGCCAGCGGCCGTGTGCTCGTGAACGGCCGCGACGTCGGCACCGACCTCCTGGCGGTGCGTCGCGCCATGGCCTACCTGCCCGAAGCCGCCTCGCTGTACGAGCACCTGGACGCGCGGGAGAACCTGCGCTACTTCCTGCAACTCGCGGACACACCCTGCGAAGCGGCCGCCATCGAAGCGGCGCTGGACCGGGTCTCGCTGGCCGCCGACGCGCGTGGCCTCAAGCTGCGCGGCTACTCCAAGGGCATGCGACAGAAGGTGGCGATTGCGCTGGCGATCCTGCGTGACACCGACATCCTGCTGCTCGACGAGCCGACATCGGGCCTCGACCCCACGGCCATCGACGAGTTCCACGGCCTGGTGCGCGGACTGGCCGATGCCGGCAAGGCCATCCTGATGGTGACGCACGACGTCTACGGCGCCTGCCAGGTGGCCGACGGCATCGGCCTGCTGCGCGGCGGGCACCTGGTGGACCAGTTCGAGGCGCTCGCTGGCGGCCGTATCGACACCGAGACCGTGCACCGCGCCTTCTCGGCCCGCACCGCCATCGCGTGAAGCCGCTTCTCTTCATTGCCGGTGCCGAATGGCGCTACTGGCAACGATCACGCCTGGCGCTGGGTGCGGCCGTGCTGCTGGCGGTGTTGCTGGTCGCCACCACGGTGCTGACCGCGCTGCGCATGCAGGGCGAAGCGGCTGATCGGGCGCACCACCAGGCCGAGGCCGAAGCGGCGTTCCTTTCGCAACCCGCCAGGCACCCGCACCGCATGGTGCACTACGGCCACTACGTGTTCCGCACGCCGGCACCGCTGGCCCGCTTCGACCCGGGCCTGGACCCGGCAACGGGCCAGTCGATCTTCCTGGAAGGCCACCGGCAGAACACCGCCATGTTCGCGGCGTCCGGCGACAGTGCCGATCTGGGCGCCTTGAGCTGGCTGAGCCCGGCGATGGTCTACCAGCTGTTCGCGCCGCTGCTGCTGATCCTGCTGGGGCACGGCCTGATCGTGCGCGAGCGCGAGGCCGCGACACTCGCCACCCTGCTCGCCCAAGGCGCTGCGGGCCGCACGCTGCTGGCAGGCAAGGCGCTGGCGCTGCTGTCGGTGGTCGGACTGCTGCTCGTTCCCATGACTGCGAGCGCGGCGCTGGGCGTGCTCGCGGGCGACAGCTCGCTGGCGGCAGTGGCTCTGCTGCTCGCCTATGGCCTGTACCTGTCGATCTGGGGCGCGCTGGCTTTGCTGGTGTCGGCCATGCTGCGCCGCCGCTCTGCCGTGCTGGCGGCGCTGGTGACCCTGTGGATCGCCCTCACGGTGGTGCTGCCGTCCGTGGCCACCAGCCTTGCGGCGATCGCCGCGCCGATGCCTGGCAAGCTCGAGACCGACCTTTCGATGCTTGCTGACCTGCGCAAGCTGGGCGACGGCCACAACGCCAACGACCCGGCCTTTGCCCAGCTGCGCGCCGACCTGCTGGCCAGGCATGGCGTCCAGCGCGTCGAGGACCTGCCGGTGAACCTGCGTGGCGTGGTGGCCCAGTTCGGCGAGCGCAAGCTCACCGAGACGCTGAACCGCTACGCCAGCGCCCAGATGGCGGCCGAGGCCCGCCAGGCCGCTGCGCTTGCGGTGCATGGCTGGCTCACGCCGCTGCTGGCCGTGGCCGAGGCCTCGCGCGCGGTGGCCGGCACCGACCTGGCGCACCACCACCGCTTCCTGCGCGAAGCCGAAGCCCTGCGCTACGCCTTCGTGCAGGGCCTGAACAAGGTGCACGCCGAGAAGCTGGCGTACAGCGACGACGTGCGGCGCAGCGGCGATGCGGCGGCCGAGGAGCGCACCCGCGTGGACGCCTCGAACTGGCAGTTGCTGGAGCGCTTCGCCTTCGCACCCGACCCGGCCGGCCAGCGCATCGCCCGAGCGCTGCCGCAGTGGCTGATGCTGGGCGCATGGTGCTTCCTGCTGGTGGGTGCAGGCCTGTGGGTCGGCAACCGGCTCAAGCCATGAGGGTGGGTTCCCCCTCTGCAAGCCTGGGTTTCGCACTGCGCCGCGAGGCGGGCTTGCTGGCACGCGACCGGTCGGTGTGGGCCTGGTGGCTGGTCGTGCTGTGCCTGTCGGTGCTGTCCGTGTCGGCGGGGCTTTTCGAAGTCCATCACCAGAAGGCCAAGCTCGCGCGCCTGGTCGAGGCCGACCGTGCCGACCGCGTGGCCGTGCTCAAGGCGCAGAAGGACTGGGGCGGCGCGGCGTACTACAGCTTCCACCTCACCTACGACGCGCCGTCGGACTTCGCCTTTGCGGCCTTGGGCCGACGCGACGATACGGCGTGGATGCACCGCGTGCGCATGCTGGCGCTGGAGGGGCAGATCCATGAGCGCGATGCCGGGAACCCGGTGCTCGCGCTGATCGGACGCTTCGACTTCGCCTTCTTCGCGGCCTTCATCGTGCCGCTGGTGCTGATCGTGCTGCTGCACGACCTGCGCGCCGCTGAGCGCCTGGCCGGGCGCCATGACCTGCTGGTGGCCACGGCCGGCCAGGCCGCACCGCTGTGGCGCCTGCGCGCCGGGCTGCGCGCCAGCGGCGTGTTCATCGCTGCTGCCCTGCCGATGCTGGTGGCCGCGGGACTGAGCGGCACGCCGCTGCGCACCGTCGTGGTGGCGTGCGGGTGGCTTCTGTCCTACGTCCTGTTCTGGACGGCCGCATGCGCTGCGCTCGCAGCCTGGCAGCAGGCGGGTGAAGTGATCCTGGCCACGCTGCTGGGGCTGTGGATCCTGCTGGGCATCGTCGTGCCCGCGGCAGGCCGCATGGCGATCGACCGCGTCGTGCCCATCCCGTCGGGCGCGGACATCCTGCTCACGCAGCGCGAGGCGGTGAACGACGCCTGGGACCTGCCCAAGGCCGCGACGATGCAGCCGTTCATCGAACGCCATCCGCAATGGGCGGCCCACGCGACGGTCGAGCGCCCGTTCGAATGGAAGTGGTACTACGCCTTCCAGCAGGTGGGCGATCAGAAGGCGCAGGCGCTCTCGGAGGCCTACACCGCGGGCCGCAAGCAGCGTGACCGGCTGGCCGCCTGGCTGGCCTTCATCGCGCCGCCCGTGCTGCTGGAGCGTTCGCTGCAGGCGCTGGCCAGGACCGATGTCCAGGCCTCGCTGGCCTACGAGGCCCGGGTGCGGGCCTTTCATGCCG
Organism: Rubrivivax sp.; assembly: GCA_016790395.1. Taxonomy (GTDB): domain Bacteria; phylum Pseudomonadota; class Gammaproteobacteria; order Burkholderiales; family Burkholderiaceae_C; genus Rubrivivax. Next base: position 4,440 of record JAEUPH010000347.1, read on the forward strand.
GGTTGCGGGAGTTCTACTACCCGAAGCTCTTCCGTGACGAGCCGTTCGCGCCCGCCGCGCTCGAGGCCATGCCCCGGTTCAAGGCCGGGGCAGACCGCGACTGAGCATCAACGACCGGCCACGCACTGCGCCAGACCGGCGAGCAGCACGTCCCTGGGCATGTCGCGGCCGATGAAGACCATCCTGGACTCGCGCTTCTCGCCGGGCTTCCACGCCGCACCCGCGTCCGATCCCATCAGCATGTGCACGCCCTGCAGCACCACGCGCTGCTTCATGCCCTGGATGTTGAGCACGCCCTTGTAGCGCATCAGCTTCGTGCCGTAGACCTGGATGACGCCGCTCAGGAAGTCCTCCACGCGATCCAGGTCCAGCGGCCGCTCCTCGCGGAACACGAACGAGGTGACGTCGTCGTCGTGCTCGTGGTCGACGTCGGTCAGGAAGTCCGGCTCGATCTCGAGAATGGCGTTGAGGTTGAAGCCGCGGATGTCCAGCAGGTCGTCGATGCTGGCCTGGCCGTGGCTGGCCTCGCCGATCCTGGCGCGCGGGTTCATCTGCACCAGCCGCTGGCGCAGCTGCGCCACATCGTCCGGCTGCACCACGTCGGTCTTGGTGATGAGGATGCGGTCGGCAAAGCCCACCTGTTCCTGCGCCTCGTGGTGCTCGTCCAGTTGCTGCGGCGCGTGCTTGGCGTCGACCATGGTGACGATGGCGTCCAGCAGGTACTGCTGGCCGATGTCGTCGTCGACGAAGAAGGTCTGTGCCACCGGGGCCGGGTCGGCCAGGCCCGTGGTCTCGATGATCACGCGGTCGAAGTGCAGCAGGCCCTCGCTCTTCTTCGCGTGCAGCTCGCCGAGGATGCGCACGAGGTCACCGCGCACGGTGCAACAGATGCAGCCGTTGTTCATCTCGACGATCTGCTCGCCCTGGTCCTGCACCAGCAACTCGTTGTCGATGCCGGCCTCGCCGAACTCGTTCTCGATCACCGCGATGCGGTGGCCGTGCTGCTGCTTCAGGATGCGGTTGAGCAGCGTGGTCTTGCCGCTGCCGAGGAAGCCGGTGAGGATGGTGACCGGGATGGGGTTTGCAGTGGATGTCAAGAGCGGGGCTCCGGTTGCGGGTCCAGGGCGGGGCGGGCGGCGCGCAGGCGCTGCTTGCGCCCGTTGGGGGCGTAGGCCAGGGCCTGCACGACGCGGCCTTCCAGCAGGTGCTCCTGCACGATGCGGCCGACGCCGGCCTCGTCCACGCCGCCGTAGAGCTGGCCGTCGGGCCAGACCTGAACCACCGGGGCCAGGCTGCACGGGCCCAGGCAGCTGGTCGTGCAGGCCACCATGCCGCGGCCGCGCGTGGGGAGGTCCAGCCGTTCCCGCAGCGCCTGCAGCTGGCCCCAGGTGGCGCCGGCGCCGGCGCTGTTGCATCCTGGGCCGCTGCACACCAGCACACGGTGGTGCTGCGCCGGCACGAGCGAGGCCTCGAAGCCCAGCAGCGCGCGCTCGGCCAGCGGCGGCGCGGCGGCGGCTTCGCTCAGCATCTCGCGCAGGGCCAGCTTGGCGGCGGAGGTCTCCGCCAGGCCGGGCGCCAGGCGCAGCTGCGGCCAGCGCAGCGCCGGGGCACCGGCGCGCCAGCGCTGCACGCTGCGGGCCACCCACAGACGGAAGGCCGGCTCCATGGGCAGCACCAGGGGCAGCAGCAGCACTTCGTCCACGCCCTTGTCGGCCAATCTGCGCAGCGCCTCGCGCAGGCTGGGCACGCCGTCCTCGGCGAAGGCAAAGGCCACGCGGCCCACGAGGCCGGTGCTGCGCACCTGCTGCGCCAGTGCCTCCATCTCGCTGGTCGCGCCCAGCGACGCGGCCGAACGCGCGAGCAGCAGTGCGGCCGGCGAGGCGGAGATTGAGGGTGTCTTGCTCATAGTGAGAAAGCATTATCATAAGAGTCCCGCCCGAATTCCGGTACCCTTCATGCATGGAGCGCAACACACGCCAGCGGGCCGCGATCCGCGACGCCATCGCCCAGGCCGAACGCCCCTTGCTGCCGCAGGAGGTGCTGGACGCCGCGCAGCAGCAGGTGCCGGGGCTGGGCATCGCCACCGTCTACCGCAACCTCAAGGCGCTGGTGGCCGATGGCGAACTGAACCCGGTGATGCTGCCCGGCGAGAACCCGCGCTTCGAGCTCGCCGGCCACCAGCACCACCACCATTTCCAGTGCCTGCAGTGCCAGCGCGTGTTCGACGTGCACGCCTGCCCTGGCGACCTGTCGCGGCTGGCGCCGCCGGGCTTCAGCGTGGAAGCGCACGACCTCACGCTCTACGGCCGCTGCAAGGACTGCGCGCCGCCGGCCTCGCGGCGCCGTGCGCCCAAGGCGGCGCCGCACAAGCACGCCCACACGCACGACTGAGCCCGGCGCGCGCGGGGCGCGCATGCTGAGCAGCGGCGCGCTGGCTCGCCTGGGCGGTGCGGCCGTCGTCGTCGCCGGGCTCTGGCTCGCGGTGGCCTGGGCGCTGTCATGACGGCCCCCGCACTGGCGCTGCACGACCTCACCGTGGCCTGGCGCGGCCACCCGGCGGTGCACCATCTCAGCGGCGCGTTCCGCGCCGGGGCGCTGACGGCCGTGGTGGGCCCCAACGGCGCCGGCAAGAGCTCGCTGCTGGCGGCGATCGCCGGCGCGCTGCGTGGCTTCGAAGGGCGCATCGAACGCGCGCCGGCGCTGCGCCTGGCCTACCTGCCGCAGGCCTCGGAACTGGACCGCAGCTTCCCCGTGCGCGTGCACGAGCTGGTGGCCACGGGGCTGTGGGCGCGCACCGGCTGCTTCCGTGCGGTGGGCGCGGACGGTCGCGCCCAGGTGGCGGAGGCGCTCGCTGCGGTGGGCCTGGCGGGCTTCGGGCAGCGCTTGCTGGGCGAGCTTTCGGCCGGCCAGGCGCAGCGTGTGCTCTTCGCGCGCGTGCTGCTGCAGGACGCCGGGCTCATCCTGCTGGACGAACCCTTCAACGCCATCGACGCCCGCACCACGGCCGACCTGCTGGCCCTGCTGCAGCGCTGGCGCCGGGAGGCGCGCACCGTGGTCGCCGTGCTGCACGATCTGGAGCAGGTGCGCCAGCACTTCGACGAGGTGCTGCTGCTGGCGCGCGAGCGCGTGGCCTGGGGCCCCACGGCCGAGGTGCTGCGCGCCGAACACCTGTTCCGCGCGCGCCAGATGGCCGAGGCCTGGGACGAGAACGCCCCGCGCTGCACGGGGGCGGCATGACGATCGCCCAGGCCTTGTGGCAGCCCTTCACGGAGTTCGCCTTCATGCGCCGCGCGCTGGTGGCCACGCTGGCGCTGGCGCTGGGCGCCGCGCCCATCGGCTGCCTGCTGGTGTTGCGCCGCATGAGCCTGGTGGGCGACGCGCTGGCGCATGCCGTGCTGCCCGGCGCAGCCGCGGGCTTCCTGCTGGCCGGCCTGTCGCTGCCGGCCATGAGCCTGGGCGGCTTCGTGGCGGCGCTCTTCGTGGCGCTGGCTGCCGGCTTCGTCACGCGCAGCACGCCACAGCGCGAGGACGCCAGCTTCGCCGCCTTCTACCTGATCGCGTTGGCACTGGGCGTGCTGCTGGTGTCGCTGCGCGGCAGCCAGGTCGACCTCATGCACCTGCTCTTCGGCAGCGTGCTGGCGGTGGACGACGCCGCGCTGCTGCTGGTGGCCGGCGTCGCCAGCGCCACGCTGCTGGCGCTGGCGCTGGCCTACCGGCCGCTGGTGCTGGAGAGCTTCGACCCCGGCTTCCTGCGCAGCGTGGGCGGCCCCGGCGCCGCCGTGCACGGCCTGCTGCTGGTGCTGCTGGTGGCCAACCTGGTGAGCGCCTTCCAGGCCCTGGGCACGCTGATGGCCGTGGGCCTGATGATGCTGCCGGCGGCCGCGGCCCGCTTCTGGGTGGCCGGCCTGCCGGCCATGGCCGCGCTGGCGGTGGCGCTGGGCGCCGCTGCAGGCCTGGGCGGGCTGCTGCTGAGCTTCCACGCCGAACTGCCCTCCGGCCCCTGCATCGTGCTGGTGTGCGGAGCCGCCTACCTCGTCTCGCTGCTCTTCGGTTGGCGCGACGGCCTCGTGCTGCGCCACTGGCGCAGCGCCCACCACCTGGCCCGCTGATGCCCATGCCCGTTCCTGCTGCTCCCCTGCGCCGCCGCTTGCTGGGCGCCACCCTGGCTGCCGCTGGCCTGCCGCTGCGCGCGGCGCCCGATGCCCCGCGCGTGGTGGCCAGCTTCTCCATCCTGGCCGACATGGCGCGCGAACTGGTGCCCGCCGGCTTCGAGGTCAGCGCGCTGGTGGGGCCGGATGCCGACGCCCATGTCTTCGAGCCGCGCCCGGCCGATGGCCGCCGCCTGGCGCAGGCCGGGCTGGTGGTGGTGAACGGCCTGGGCTTCGAAGGCTGGATCGACCGCCTGGTGGCCGTGTCCGGCTACCGCGGCCCCGTGGTCGTGGCCAGCCGCGGCGTGGCCACGCGCCAGGCCGGCCGCAGCGTGGACCCGCACGCCTGGCAGGACCTGGCGCTGGCCCGCCGCTACGTCGACAACCTGGCCGAGGCCCTGGCCGCGCGCTGGCCGGCGCAGGCGGCCGAGATCCAGGCCCGCCGCAGCGACTACGCGGCGCGCCTGCAGGCGCTGGAAGCCCAGGTGCGCACGCGCCTGGGCACCGTGCCGCGTGCGCAGCGCCGTGTCATCAGCTCGCACGACGCCTTCGGTTACTTCGGCGCGGCCTACGGCGTGGACTTCCTGGCCCCGCAGGGCTGGAGCACGCACAGCGAACCCAGCGCCGCCGCGGTGGCGCGGCTGCTGCGGCAGATCCGCGAGCAGGGCGTGCGCGCCCTTTTCGTCGAGAACATCAGCGACCCGCGTCTCATCGAACGCATCGCGCGCGAGGGCGGCGCGAAGGTGGGCGGCACGCTGTACTCCGACGCGCTGTCCGGCCCTGCCGGGCCGGCGCCAAGCTACCTGAAGCTGTTCGACCACAACGCGCGCACGCTGGCCGACGCGCTGGCGCCGCGTGCCTGACGCCCTGAACGACTCACCCTGGAGCCCGCCATGAAGCTGACCCTGATGCTGTGCCTGCTGACCCTTTCTGCCACCGCCCTGGCCGCCGGCAAGGCGCACGAACATGGCAAGGCCAAGCTGGACGTGGGCGTGGAAGCCACGAAGATCACGCTGCAGCTGGAGACGCCGCTGGACAACCTGCTGGGCTTCGAGCGCGCGCCGCGCAACGAGGCCGAGCGCAAGCGGGTGGATGCCGCCGTGGCGCGGCTGCGCGATGCCGGTGCCCTGTTCAGGATCGACCCCGCCGCGGGCTGCAAGCCCGGTGCGGTGGAACTGGTGTCGCCGGCTCTGAAGCTGGGCCCGCCGGCCCAAGGCGACGCCGGCCACGCCGACCTGGACGGCAGCTTCGAGTTCGTGTGCACGGACGCCGCCAAGGCGGCCTACATCGATGTCGGCCTGTTCGAGTTCCAGCGGCTGCAGCAGCTGACGGTGCAGGTGGCCACG
>JAEUPH010000054.1 GCA_016790395.1 Rubrivivax sp.
TAGGCGCTGGCCACGCAGGCCACGGGCGCGTAGTCGATGGCGGAGAGCGCTTCGGCGGCCGCCGGCTGGTGCTCGCGCAGCAGGGCGCCGGCCGTGTCGGCCGGCGTGGCCAGCACGAGGTGGCGCGTGCGCAGCGCCAGCGCGCCGCCCGGCCCCTGGGCGTGCAGCACGAAGCCGCCGCCAGGCTGTGGCGCCAGGCGCAACGCGGTGGTGTCGGTGGCCAGAGGCACGGCAGCCGCCAGCGCGTCGGTCAGCACCTGCATGCCGCCGTCGAAGGAGAAGCTCTGCGGCGGCTGTCGCTTCGGCGCGCCGCTGCGCCGGCGTTCGCGCGCGCTGGCGATGGCGCCGCGCAACAGGCCGCCGTGCTGCTGCTCCAGCGCGTGCAGGGCCGGGAAGGCGGCGGCCAGCGAGATGCGCTCGGGGTCGGCGGCGTAGATGCCGCCCACCAGCGGATCCACCGCGTAGTCCAGGAACTCCGGCCCGAGGCGGCGCCGCACGAAGGACGCGACGGACTCGTCGGCCGCCGCGTCGCCCCGCGGCGCGAGCAGCTCGCGCAGCAGCCCGAGCTTGGCGCCGGCGCTGAACAGCGGCGTGCTCAGGAAGCTGCCCGGCCCGGAAGGCGCAGCCAGAACCCGGCCGCCCCGTACCAGGTAGCGGTTCTTCGCCGAGGCCGCGGACGCGTAGCGCAGGCGCGGGCGCAGGCCCAGCGCGTCGATCAGCTCGCCGATCTCGGGCGTGTTGTCCAGGCCGCTGTTGGGGCCGGCTTCATAGAGGAAACCGTCGCGCGCCACGCTGCCGATCACGCCGCCGGCGCGCGGCGCGGCCTCCAGCACCTGCACGCGCAGGCCGGCCCGCACCAGGCCATGGGCGGCGCACAGGCCGGTGAGGCCGGCGCCGACGACGACGGCGTCCAGCGCAGAGGGTTCGGTCATGGGTTCAGCGTGAGGGCGGCAGCGTGAATCGCGAGCGGCGCTCGGCTTCGGCCAGCGCCTTGCCCAGTTCCGCCTGGCGGGGATCGTCGGGTTTCAGCAGCCCGGCCAGGCGCTGCCAGTGGCGCACGGCGCCGGGGAAGTCTCCAGTTTCCCATGCGGCGCTGCCCGCGAGGTCCAGCGCGCCGGTGTGGTCGGGGTTCATGGCCAGCGCCTTGTCGAGCAGGGCGATCGGCTCGCCCGCCAGCCGGCCGCCCTGCTGCAGCGCCAGCGCTTCGGCCAGTTCCACCCACACCCCAGGATCGCGCGCGACCTTCGGCGATTCGTCCAGCGCGCGCCGGTAGCCCGCCACGGCCATGTCGTGGCGGCCGGCCTGGCTGTCGGCCCGTGCCTTGAGCACGCGCGCGCGAACATCGCGCGGGTTGCGCTGCAACTGGCGCTCCAGCACGCCGTAGCTGGCGTCGGCGCCGATCTCCTCGGCCGCCGGTTCGGCCTGCCGCCCATAAAGGAAAACGGCGCCGGCCGTGAGGACCAGCGCCGCCGCGACGAGCCCGAGGGCTCGGGCTCGTTTCATGGGGCGACCATCAGCGGGTGGCTGCCGGCGCTGCCGTGGTGGCCGACGGCGCCGCCGGGGCCGCGGGCGCCGCCGCCGCGGTGCGCTGCGCGCCGCGCTTGGCGGCCATGGCGTCGTCCAGCAGCTTGATGCCGGCCTGCGAGATCGTCATGCCCTTGTTGATGGAGTCCATCGCCAGGTCGGGGTTGTGGAAGTGGCCGCCGTTGCTGGCCGTCCAGTACTCCCAGTGCACGTGGGCTTCGTAGTGCTTGGCACGCGCTTCGTCGAGCACGGCCTTGTCCACGCCCAGGTTCTGCGCTTCCTCGAACTTGTCGACGAAGCGCGTGAGCCAGAACTCGGCCTTGCGCAGCTTGCCGTTGTACTTGTTCTTCATCGATTCGATGGAGTACAGCGCCTGCTCCTCCGACCACTTCTTGTGGCAGCCCAGGCAGGCCTGCTTGAGGTAGTTCTTAGGCGAGGTCTGCCAGTGCGAGGTGTAGGTCTTGCCCGTCTTCGGGTCCTTCATCTTGGGCATGTGGCAGTCGGCACACTCGGCGCCGGCCTTCTGGTGCACGGAGCCGTAGTACGACTCGGTGTCCGGATGCTGCGCCTTCCACAGCGAGGCACCGGTGATGCCGTGCTTGAAGTCGCGGAACTTCAGGTCGTTGTAGTGCTGCGCGATGCCGTCGACGTTCTTGAACGGGAAGTGGTTGGTGCGCGGGTCGGCCATCGTCACCGGCTTGCCCGTGGTGGGGTCGGTGCCTGGGTTGCAGTTGTATTCCACGTGGCACTGGCCGCACTGCAGCTTGGTGTCGTAGCGCGACAGCAGCGCGATCTTGCGCGTGAAGCCTCGTTCACCCAGGCTCTGCACGTCGATCTTGGCGCCCTTGGGGTCGTTGTGCCACAGCGTGTCCTTCTCCGGCCGCGTCAGCGCCTGGATCAGGCCGTCGCGGATGATGCGCGGCTTGGCCGAGTGCGGGTCGTGGCAGAAGATGCAGTTCAGCGAGTGGTTCACGTCCTTGACGAAGTCCGTCACCTTGCTCAGGCGGCTCCACTTGGCCTTGGGGTCGGGGTCGCCGAGGTAGGCCCAGTC
>JAEUPH010000218.1 GCA_016790395.1 Rubrivivax sp.
ACGCTCAAGCAGGTGGTGTGCGTGAAGGGGTGATCGGGATCATCCCTGGCTCAAGAACAAAGGCCCTGCACTCGCGTGCAGGGCCTTACTTTTTGGCTCCCCGACCTGGGCTCGAACCAGGGACCTACGGATTAACAGTCCGGCGCTCTACCGACTGAGCTATCGGGGAAAACAGCCCATGAGTATAACCAGAAAATCCGTGGCCTCTAGAAGGCGCCTTGGACCGAGGCGCGCCACGTGCGCGCGGCGAGTGGGTACAAGTACACGTGGCCGAACTGGTAGGGCGATTCCTTCCAGGCGCGGCGGTCGGTGGCGTTGTCCACGCCCACCCGCCACACGAGCAACTGGCCGCCCAGCACCTGGCGCCAGCGGGCGCCCAGGTCGATGCGGCTCCAGCCGGGGATGCGCACGGCGGGGTCGTCAGGCAGTACGTGGCGGTCGCTCTCGGCTGTCAGGCGCGCCTGCAGGGCCAGGCCGGGCAGGGTCTCGACGCGGTACTCCACGCCCAGGCGCAGGGTTCGCTCGGGCACGTTGACCGGCCGGCGGCCGTTGACGCCGGCGTCTGCCGTGGCGCCGCGGCGGCGCGGATCCAGCCACATCGCGCTGCCCTGCAGCGTCCAGTGCGCGAGGCGCCAGGCGCCTGCGCCCTCGATGCCGCGGTGGCGCTGGCTGCCGTCGATTCGCCGTTCGCAACTGTTGGCGCCACCGCAGGCGCCGATGTCGGCGGCCACGGGGCGGTCGATGTCGAACAGGGCCAGCGTGGCGTCGAGCGCATCGTCCTCGTGCTTGACGCCGATTTCGAGCTGCCGGCTCTTCAGCGCCGGCAGCGGTTGGCCGGCATTGACGTAGCGCGACCGGTTGGGCGCCACATCGCTCTCGATGCCCTGGCCCCAGCTGGCGTACGCCGTGGTCTTCGGGCCGACCTCGTGGCTCAGGCCCAGCCAGGGCGTGGTGAAGGTCTGCGTGTAGTCCGTAGGCCGCAGGCCGTCGCTGGCCGGACTCGTGCGCACGCTCTGACGCTGCAGCGAAGTGCGGCGCAAGCCGACCCAGGCCTGCCACCGCTCGGCCAGGTGAATGCTGTCACGCATGAAGAACTCGGTCGTGCGTTCATCGCGGTCGGTGTTGGCATCCAGGAATCCGGCGGATGGCGGCGTGCTCGCGCTGCCGTCGATGCGGCCCGTGCCGGCGATGTCGAAGATTTGGTCCTGGAAGCGGGCGCGGTAGCGCGTCGTCAGCACGCCGACCTCCAACTTGTGCTCGAAGGCGCCAGCCCGCAGGCGGCCGGCGGCGGACACCGAAAGCGCACCGGTCCTGCGACGCTCGTTGTCGCTGACGAACTCCCAGTAGGTGAAGCTGCCGTCCGGCGCGAAGCGGTCGCACCACTGCGGGCAGTCGTAGGTGGCGGGGTCGTAGACGCCATAGGGGAAGGCGGTGCGGTCGTCGCTCTTCAGTCGCTGCTGCTGCACCTGGGCGGTGATCTGCCAGTCGGCGTTCAGTCGCTGCTGAAGCGTCACCGAGACCGTGGTGCCCTGCATCACCACCGGCTGTCGCCAGGGCTGGTCGTTGAGATTGCGGCGCGGGTCGATCCCTGCCGCGGCGGGCACGCGATCGCCCAGCATGCTGTAGCCGGCCACGCTGGGCTGGCGCTGGCGGCTGGTCTCGAACTCGGCCTGCAGCAGCGTGTCGGCGGTCAGCTGCGCCTCGCCGGCCAGGGCGAGCAGCGAACGATTGCCCTTGGAGTTCCTGGCCTGCGGGTCCAAGCGCTCCAAGGCGGCATTCAGGCGCAGGCCGAAGCGCCCGCCGCTGCCGAAGCGATCGCCCAGGTCCACGGCGGCCAGCACGCTGCCGGCCTCGCGCACCTCGACACGCGCGCTGCGCACCGGCCCCGTCGCTCGTTTGGTGACCACGTTCACCAGGCCGCCTGGGGAACTGGTTCCTGCCTGCATGCCGCTGATGCCCTTGAGCACCTCCACGCGCTCCTTGTTTTCCAGCGCGATGGCTGTCTCGGCGTTGATGGGCAAGCCGTCGCGGCGGTAGTTGAAGCGGTTGTCCAGCGTGTAGCCGCGCACGGCCACGATGCTCCAGTAGCCGGCGGCGTTGTAGGCATCGCCCACGCTGGCGTCCAGCGCGGTCAGCGCGCCCAGGCTCTGCAAGCCGGCGTCGGCCAGAAGCGTGTTGCCGTAGGCGCTGGCCTGCATCGGCAGCTTGCCAAGCGGTACATCGCCGAAGCCGGCCAGCGTGCTGGGCGTGGTGGCGCTCTTGCCCGTGATGGTGAAAGTGCCGGCGCTCTGCTGGGCGAGCGTGGCCGGCGCTGCAGCAGCAACGAGTGCGGCCGCGGCGATGCGGTGGAGAGTGGTGTGGTGGTGTGCCATCCTGTGCCTTGCAGTCGATGGCAGGTGAGCGGGCCGGAGAACGCGACGCCCGGAACGGGCGCCCGGTATCGAGCTGCTTCCCTGCGCGAGGATTACCTCAATCAGGTTCAAAGGGACTGTCTCAGTCGGAGCCGTCTTGCGTCGGCACCAACACCCCTAGCGAAGTGGCCCGCGGTTGCCCGCAAGCCGGACGCGATGATAGAGGCTGGCCGAAAGCCACTGTGGCGCGCTGCAAACAAGAACGGCCCGCACGAGGCGGGCCGTTCAGCCAGAGGCGCCAGGCTCTTCAGTCGAACACCGGCGACTCCACGCCCAGCACCTTGTGCAGCTTGGGGCTGGTGGTGGTGTACTGCAGCAGCACGCGCTTGTCGGGGAACACGTAGGGCGAAGCGCCGAAGGCCGCCAGCGCCGCTTCGTGGAAGCCCGACAGGATGAGCTTCTTCTTGCCCGGGTAGGTGTTGATGTCGCCCACGGCGAAGATGCCCGGGATGCTGCTCTCGAACTTCTCGGTGTCCACCACGATCTGCTTGCGGTCCAGCCCCAGGCCCCACTCGGCGATGGGGCCGAGTTTCGGGCTCAGGCCGAAGAAGACCAGCAGCATGTCCAGCGGCAGCAGACGGGTCACGCCATCGGAGCCGGTGAGCTTCAGCCGCTGCAGGCGACCCTCGGCTTCCTCGAAGCCGGTGATCTGGCCGACGACGAACTGCATCTCGTAGGCTTCGCACAGTTCCTTCATCTTGGCCACGCTGGCGGGTGCGGCGCGAAAGCCGTCTCGCCGGTGCACCAGGATCACGCTCTCGGCCTTGTTGGGGCCATCGGCCACGAAGTTCAGCGCCCAGTCGAGCGCCGAATCACCGCCGCCCACGATGACGAGGTTCTTGCCTGCGAACTGCGCCGGGTTCTTCACGCGGTAGTGCAGTTGCGTGCCGTCGAACTTCTCCAGCCCGTCCACCTTCAGCGTGCGCGGCTGGAACGAGCCCACACCGCCGGCGATGAACACCGTCTTGCTGATGAAGCGTGTGCCCTTGGCGGTGGCCACGTCGAAGCGGCCGTCCTCGCGCTTGGCCAGCGTGGTGACCTCCTGGCCCAGATGAAAGGTGGCGCCGAAGGGCTCGATCTGCTTGAGCAGGTTGTCGGTGAGTTCCTGGCCGGTGCACACGGGCACGGCCGGGATGTCGTAGATCGGCTTGTCGGGGTAGAGCTCCACGCACTGGCCGCCGGGCACCGGCAGGCTGTCGATGATGTGCGCCTTGATCTCCAGCAGCCCCAGTTCGAAGACCTGAAAAAGGCCTACGGGGCCGGCGCCGACGATCACCGCGTCGGTCTGTATGGGTTCGGTGTTCATCGAGCGTCAGCGCGCTGAGGCACTCACTTCTTCAGCTCGCCGATCTTGTTCCTGCGGTCTTTCCACTCGTCGGCGTCAGGCAGCGGCGCCTTGCGCTTGGTGATGCTGGGCCAGTTGCGCGAGAGCTCGGCATTCAGCTTGATGAAGGACAGCTGGTCGGTGGGCACGTCTTCCTCGGGGAGGATGGCATTGACCGGGCACTCGGGAATGCACACCGCGCAGTCGATGCACTCGTCGGGGTCGATGACGAGGAAATTGGGGCCTTCGCGGAAGCAGTCGACGGGGCAGACATCGACGCAGTCGGTGTACTTGCAGCGGATGCAGGAGTCGAGGACGACGTGGGTCATGAACGGTCCGGTGTGGGAGGGGGTCGAGTTCGCGGGGCTGGCCGCGGCCCGCACCAGCACCGAATTTTACGGTGTGGAAGCGGGGGCGCCGACTTGCGCGCGCTCAAGCTTGTGGTGCGCATGGGGACCGATGGCCAGGGCGCCGGCGCCCACGGTCACGACGGCCGGCCGGCCGGCGTGCAGCACGGCAGCCTCGGCCAGCGCGGCCACGGTGTGCCCGCTGCCCAGGGCGTCGGGCCAGCCGGCGCGCGACACCACGAGCACGGGCGTTTCTGCCGGCCAGCCGCTCCGACGCAGTGCGCGACCCAGGGCGCCGAGCTGTCGGCCGGCCATGTAGAAGACCTCGGTGTCGGCATGGGCACCGGCCTGCAAGCGGCCCTGCTGGGTCATCGCGGTGGTGAGGCTCACGCTGCGGCCATGGCCCCGGCGCGTCAGCGGGCGCTTCATCTCCGCCGCCGCTGCGAGGGCGGCCGTCACCCCGGGCACCACCTCGCACTCGACGCCGGCGGCAGCCAGGGCCTGCAGCTCTTCCTCCAGGCGGCCGAAGACGCCCGGGTCGCCGCCCTTCAGTCGCACCACCTGTCGGCCGGCGCGGGCATGCTGAACGAGCAGCGCATCGATGGCGGTCTGGCCCGTGGCCCGGCCGAAGCCGCGCTTGCCCACGTCGATCCACTTCGCCTGTGGCGCGAACTGGCGCAGCGCGGGGTCGGTGAGGGCGTCGAACAGCACCACCTCAGCCTCGGCCAGGCGCTGCGCGCCGCGCACGGTGATGAGGTCGGATGCGCCCGGCCCGGCGCCGACGAAGACCACGCGGCCCGTGCGATTCACCCCTCGACCTCGTGCTGACGCACCAGCAGTGCGCCGCTGGTGCGGTGGCTCGCAGGATCCACCACGATGAGCGCACCGCCAACGCGGTTGTCCGCAAAGGGTGCCAGTGGCAGCGCCTGCTGCACCTCCACCACCACCTGGCCGATCTCGTTGACGTGCAGTTGGTGTGCAGGCTGCGGCTGCAGCGTGTGGATGTCCAGCGTGCTCGTGACCTCCACCAGGCGTGCCTGCACCCAGCGGTTGCCGTGGCGCACCCAGTACTTGCGGCCCAGTGTCGCGGGTTCGGTGTCCAGCCAGGCCAGGGTGGCCGTGAAGCGGCGCGTCGCGGCCAGCGTGCCCGGGGTACTGAGCCAGTCGCCGCGCGAGACGTCGAGCTGGCGGTCCAGCACCACCCCGGCCGACTGGCCCGCCGTGGCCGACCCGACCTTCTCGCCGGCCCGGCGCAGCCCGGCCACGATGGCCTTCTGGCCGCTGGGGAAGACCTGGATCTCGTCGCCCACCTTCACCGCGCCCTGCGCGATGCGGCCCCACAGCACACGCGGCTGGTCCCCCGTGCCGTCGCCTTCGCGGGCCACGTACTGCACGGGCAGGCTCAACGGGCCGGCCGTGCGCTCCTCGGCCGTGGGCAGGCTCTCCAGCAGTTGCAGCAGGCTGGGGCCGGTGTACCAGGGCGCGTCGAGCGGTTCGGTGACGTTGTCGCCGCGCAGGGCCGACACCGGCACGATGCCCGCGACTTCGATGCCGGCTTCCTTCGCGAAAGCGTTCAGCGCTTCGCTCACGGCGGCGAAGGCGGGGCCGGGGTCGGCCACGGCATCGAGCTTGTTGACGGCGAACACGATGCCCGGCACGCGCAGCAGCTGGGCCAGCAGCGAGTGGCGGCGTGTCTGCGGCAGCAGCGGCACCGGGCGCGCGGCCAGGTCCAGCTTGGTGATGTCCACCAGCACCACGGCGGCGTCGCTGCCTGCGGCTGCGGTGACCATGTTGCGCGTGTACTGCTCGTGGCCCGGCGCGTCGGCGATGATGAACTTGCGCGACGGCGTGGCGAAGTAGCGGTAGGCCACGTCGATGGTGATGCCCTGCTCGCGTTCGGCCTCCAGGCCGTCGGTCAGCAGGCTCAGGTCGATGGGCTCGCCCTTGGCGCGCGCGTGCAGGTGGTCCAGCTGGTCGGCCAGGATGGCGCGGCTGTCGAACAGCAGGCGGCCGATCAGCGTGCTCTTGCCGTCGTCCACGCTGCCGGCCGTCATGAAGCGCAGGGCCTTGTGTTGTGCGGTGGCCATCAGAAGTAGCCCTCCTTCTTGCGGCGCTCCATCGACGCATCGGACGTGCGGTCGTCCATGCGCGTGGCGCCGCGTTCGCTGATGGTCACGGTGAGGGTTTCGGCCACGATGTCGGCGGCCGTGGCGGCCGCGCTTTCCACGGGGCAGGTGCAGGTCATGTCGCCCACGGTACGGAAGCGCACGGGCAGCGTCTCCACCACGTCGCCTTCCTGGGGCGGCGTCACGTCGGTCACCGGCACCAGCAGGCCCTTCTTGCGGACCACCTGGCGTTCGTGGCTGTAGTACAGGCCCGGCAGCGGGATCCGTTCGCGCGCCAGGTACAGCCACACGTCCAGCTCGGTCCAGTTGCTGATGGGGAAGGCGCGGAAGTGCTCGCCAGGGCGGATGCGCGTGTTGAACAGCGTCCAGAGCTCGGGCCGCTGCTCCTTGGGCTGCCACTGGCCGAAGCTGTCGCGGTGGCTGAAGATGCGCTCCTTGGCGCGTGCCTTCTCCTCGTCGCGCCGCGCGCCGCCGATCAGGCAGTCGAAGCGGTGCTCTTCGACGGCCTCCAGCAGCGACACCGTCTGGTGCCCGTTGCGGCTCTCCAGCGGGTGCGCCAAGCGTACCGTGCCGCGGCGCATGCTCTCTTCCACGCTGCCCACCACCAGGCGTTCGCCCATCTCGGCCACGCGCTGGTCGCGGAAGGTGATGACCTCGGGAAAGTTGTGCCCCGTGTCCACGTGCAGCAGAGGAAAGGGCAGGCGGCCGGCGAAGTCGTCGCCCGCCACGTGCTGCTTGAAGGCCTTCTCGGCCAGCCGCAGCACCACGCAGCTGTCCTTGCCGCCGCTGAAGAGCAGGGCAGGGCGCTCGAAGGCGGCGGCGACCTCGCGCAGGATGAAGATGGCCTCTTCCTCCAGGGCGTCGAGGTGCTGGTGGTCCAGCCCTGGCAGCAGGTGTTCGATGTTGGTGGCGGCGTTCATGCCGTTTCCTTCCTGGGCATCGCGGTCACGTGCAGTCCGCATTCCTTGGCGCTTTCGTTCTCCCACCACCAGCGTCCGGCGCGGAAGTCTTCACCCAGCGCCACGGCGCGCGTGCAGGGCTCGCAGCCGATGCTGGGGAAGAACTGGTCATGGAGGGGGTTGTACGGGACGTGGAAATCGTCAATGTAGTGCCAGACGTCGCCCCAACTCCAGTCGGCCAGCGGTGCCACCTTCTCGCGCCCTTGGTCGTCGAGGCTGAGGAAAGGCACCTCGGCACGCGCACCGCTTTGCTCGCGGCGCAGGCCGGTGACCCAGGCGTCACGGCCGGCCAGGGCGCGCGCCAGGGGCTCCAGCTTGCGCATCGCGCAGCAGGCCTTGCGCAGTTCCACGCTGTCGCGCATGGCCATCTCGCCGTGCTGCCGCACGAAGTGCAGCACCTCCTCCTGGCGTGGCTGCCACTGCTCGAGCTGCACGCCGTAGCGAGCTTCCAGCCTCGGGATCAGCGCCAGCGTCTCGGCGTGCAGCCGGCCGGTCTGCAGCGTGGCCAGGGGAATGGGCAGCCGATGGCGGGCGATGAGGTCCGTGATGACCATGTCCTCGGCACCGAGGCTGGTGGTGAACACGATGCGGCCGGCGTGGCGGTCGGCCGCCTCGCGCAGGACCGCGAGCGCATGATCGACACGCCGCTCCAAGCCCGGCTCGGCGCGGGCGTGCCGTTCGATGGCGCTCATGCCGAAGCTCCAGCGCTGCGCTCGGGCGGCACGGTCTGGTAGTGGCGGCCGAAGAAGCCGAGCGCACGGCGTGCCGACTCGAGGTTCTGGTCGGCCCGCAGCTGCACGGCGCTGAAGCCGCAGCGCGCCAGCAAAGGCAGCATGTCCACCAGCACGTCGCCGGTGGCGACGATGTCGCCGGTGAACTTGAGCCGGCCGCGCAGCAGCGTTGCCTGCGAATAGGCGCGGCCGTCGGTCCACTTGGGGAAGCTCAGCAGCACGGTGGTGCGGCCCGGCAGAGCCGCGGCCTGGGCCAGCACGTCCGTGGTGTTGTCGAAGGCCAGCGCGTTCTCGGGCAGGGGGCCCTGGGCGGGGATGAAGTGCATGGCAGCCTTTCAGTGCGCGGCCGCGGTTGAGCGCCGCACGCCATCAGCGGCCTGCCGGAACGGCTGCGGGCCCAGCCGTCGCGCGGTGTCGATGAATCGCTCGCCGCTGTGGCGTTCGCGCAGGTAGACGTCGATCACGGCTTCGATCACGTCGGGCACCTCGTCGGCCGCGAAGCTGGGGCCGATCACCTTGCCCGGCACGGCCTTGCCGCTGAGCGTGCTGCCGTCTGCACCAGCGACGCTGACCTGGTACCACTCCATGCCGTCCTTGTCGACACCGAGGATGCCGATGTGGCCGCTGTGGTGGTGGCCGCAGCTGTTGATGCAGCCGCTGAGGTGCAGCGCGATGTCGCCGATGTCGTGCTGCTGGTCGATGTCGTCGAAGCGCTCGGCGATCGCGGCGGCGATCGGGATCGAGCGCGCGTTGGCCAGCGCGCACAGGTCGCCGCCCGGGCAGGAGATCATGTCGGTGAGCAGGCCGATGTTCGGCGTGGCGAAGCCCGCCGC
This sequence comes from Rubrivivax sp., assembly GCA_016790395.1. Classification (GTDB taxonomy): domain Bacteria; phylum Pseudomonadota; class Gammaproteobacteria; order Burkholderiales; family Burkholderiaceae_C; genus Rubrivivax. The sequence continues at coordinate 8,732 of JAEUPH010000218.1, forward strand.
ACGTGCGGCCTCCCACAGCTCGCGCAGGTCGGCCTCACGGACCCACGGCAGCAGCAGGTTCTGCTCGTGGGTGACGCGCGCTTCACCGGCGCTGAAGCGCTCGGCCAGGTCGGCGGCGCGTTCGAGCTGGGCCGCGGTGGCGTCGCCCGGTGCGTGGCCGGCGCGCTTGAGCGACAACGTCACCGCCCGGTAGCCCGGCAGCCGGTGCGCGTGCACGTTGCGGCCGAGCCAGCGACGGAAGGCCGGTGGCTGGTCGGTCGCACCCAGGGCGATCGACGCCACCGGACCGGTGACGAGCGGCTGCACCGGATCGACGAAGCTGGCCGCCACGCGCGCCAGTTCGGCCGCCGGGATGAGCTGCGTCGACGGGTCGGCCAGCAGCGCCGCGAACTCCTCCTGCACGGCACGGACGAAGCGCTCGCCCTCGGCCTTGACGAGGATCTTGATGCGCGCCTTGAACGCGTTGTCGCGGCGGCCATAGAGGTTGTAGACGCGCACGATGGCCTCGATGAAGACGAGGATCTGCGCCCACGGCACGAAGGTCGCCACCGGGATGCCCACCAGCGGCGTGCGGCCCATGCCACCGCCCACGGAAACGGCGAAACCCACCGCGCCGCTGTCGTCGCGCACGAGGCTCAGGCCGATGTCGTGCCAGCCGGTGGCGGCGCGGTCCTCGCGCGCACCGCTGATGGCGATCTTGAACTTGCGCGGCAAGAAGGCGAACTCGGCGTGCAGCGTGCTCCACTGCCGCAGCACCTCGCAGTAGGGGCGCGGATCGACGACCTCGTCGGGCGCGATGCCGGCCAGCGCGTCGGTGGTGATGTTGCGGATGCAGTTGCCGCTGGTCTGGATGCCGTGCATGTCGGCTTCGGCCAGCATCTCCATCACGTCGGCGGCACGGGCCAGCGGGATCCAGTTGAACTGGATGTTCTGGCGGGTGCTGAAGTGGCCGTAGCCGCCGCGCTCCGCGGCAAGGCCCTGGTCCTGCAGATCGAACTCGCGCGCCACGCGGGCCAGCAGGCGCAACTGGCGCGCCGACACCTCGCCGTAGGGGATGGCCACGCGCAGCATCGGCGCGTGCCGCTGCACGTACCAGCCGTTCTGCAGCCTGAGCGGCCGGAAGTCGTCGTCCGACAACTCGCCGGCGAGGTGCCGCTCGAGCTGGTCGCGGAACTGCGCCGCGCGCAGGCGCACCTGCTGGCGGTCGAAGGCGGTGTAGCGGTACATCGGCGGTCAGGCGCGCTGGGCGGCGGGTTGGTCGGGGGGCGTTTCGATTCGCTTCGCAGACGCGGTGTGCGCAGCACGCGCGGCTCAGGCCAGAACCTTCAGGCCGGCAGCCGCGAGCGACACGCACAAGGCCGAGCGCGCCCGGGTCCCGATGAGCAACGGCGTCATCAGCGAGCCGCCCCCGACGCCGGTCAGGCCGACGAGGGCGCCGACCACGAAGCCGCTGAGGACGAGGAAGAGGGGGTCCAAGGATGAGTGCCGGTTCTGCGCTCTGGGCAGAAACTCTAGGAAGGGGCTCTCATTTCTGGAACTACTTTGTTGTCAATTGCATATGTGGATTCGAAATTAGAGACTCGGCGGGGCGGGGCGGCCTACCTAGAATGCGGGGATGAAACGAGTCAGTCCGAGCGGCACCGCGGGCCGGCGAGCCGTCGTGCTGGGGGCGTTGGGCGCGTGGGCGCTGGCCGGTTGCCAGACCGCCCCTTCGGCCAGCGGGCCCGGCGTGTCGCCGTCCGTGCCCCCTGGTACGCCACCCATCGCGCCCCCCATCTCGCCCCCTACCGCGCCGCCCACCCCGGCCGCGCCGCCAGCCCCGGCACCGCCCCCCGCTTCGCGCCCGCTGCGGCCGCCGCGCATCGGACTGGCGCTGGGCGGCGGCGCAGCGCGCGGCTTTGCGCACATCGGCGTCATCCAGATCCTCGAGGAAGCGGGCATCAAGCCCGACCTCGTGGTGGGCACCTCGGCGGGCAGCCTGGTGGCGGCGCTCTACGCCAGCGGCCGCAGCGGCCTGGAGCTGGCGGCGACGGCGCTGACGATGGACGAGGGCGCGATCACCGACTGGGCGTTCCCGTCGCGCGGCGTGATCCGCGGCGAGGCGCTGGCCCGCTACGTGCGCGAGCAGACCGGGGGCAAGTTGATCGAGCAGATGAAACTGCCGCTGGGCATCGTGGCCACCGACCTCGACAGCGGTGCGCCGGTGCTCTTCCAGCGCGGCGATACCGGCGTCGCGGTGCGCGCCTCCAGCGCCGTGCCGGCGGTGTTCCAGCCGGTCAGGATCGGCGAGCGCGAGTACGTCGACGGCGGCCTGGTGTCACCCGTGCCGGTGCGCTACGCGCGCCAGATGGGCGCCGAGATGGTGATCGCCATCGACATCTCCTCGCCGCCGGAAGGCAACTCCACCAGCGATTCGTTCAGGCTGCTGATGCAGACGGTGGCCATCATGATGCGCAGCATCAATCGCCTCGAACTGCGCGAGGCCGACATCGTGCTCAGCCCCACGCTCGTCGGCGTGGCCAGTTCGGACTTCAGCAGCCGCGTGCGCGCCATTCGCGCCGGCCGCGAGGTGGCCGCGCAGATGCTGGCCGAGGTGAGGGCGAAGATCGCCGCGTTGAGCCGCTGAGGGCGAGCCCCGCCGCGACGCAGGCGAAAAAAAGCCCGGTCCGAGGACCGGGCTTCGCAAAGGCACCGAATTGCGTTGGAGCGCTGGTGCCGAGGAGACAACCTTCCACACGAGAGACGCACCGCCTTGCGGCGGCACGCCTTTCGGTTGACAGCGCGGCAGCCGAAAAGTTCCGGCGGCGCGGGTGCTCCAGTTCAGATCAGGCGCGCTTGCCCTTGGCGGCCGTGGCCGTTTGCGTGGCGCGCACCGCGGTGGCGGTCATCGCCTGGAAGTTGGCCTCGGCCACTTCGCCGGCCTGCTTGGCGGCCTTGGTGACGCTCTCGTAGGCGTTGTTGGCCGCGGCGACGGCCGACTTCACCAGCGCGACGGCGTTCTCGGTGCCCGCCGGGGCGTTCTTGATCGCGTTGTCCACCAGCGCCAGGACCTTCTTCTGGCTTTCGGCGACGGTCGACTCGGCGACGCGGCCGACTTCGGCGTTCGTGCCGGCGACGATCTCGTAGACGTGGCGGCTGTAGGCGGCGGCCTTCTCGGCGCTGGGCTGCAGCAGGCTGGCTTGCAGCGCGAACAGCTCCTGGGCGTCCTTGACGGCGAGCGCGGCCTGGGCCGTCTCGGCGGCTTCGGTCAGCGAGGTCTTGGCGACCTGCAGGTTCAGGGCGACGAGCTTCTCGACGCCTTCGAAGGCCTTGTTCGTCAGGCCGAAGAGCGTGTCGACGTTGGCCTTCTGGGCGGCCAGCAGTTGTTCAGCGGTGTAGGTCATGATGGCTCCTGAGCGGTGTTGGTGGGTGATGACAGGGTTCAACCGGCTGCCTCGCTGCTCCGGTTCACTCCGGAATTGCTGCGCTGCAACATGCTTCGCAGTATAGGGAGCGGGCGAGCGGATGCAAGCGGTTTTTGCTGCGCCGCAACAATCTAGGGGCGCCCGCCTAAGATCGGCCGCCGTGCTGGCCTTCCATTCAAACCATTTCGTCCTGCCCCTCCCGGCGGGCCACCCCTTCCCGATGGGGCGCTACGCGGCGTTGCGGCACGCGGTACGCGAGGGCTTGCCCGGCGTGCGCCTGCGCGAAGCCGAACCGGCAAGTGACGGCGAACTGGCGCTGGCGCACGAGCCGGCTTGGATCGGCGCTGTCGTCGAGGGGACGACCAGCGTCGCCCAACAACGCGAGATCGGCTTCCCGTGGTCCGAGGCGATGGTGCAGCGCGCACGCCGCTCGGTCGGGGCGACGATCCAGGCCGCGCGCGCCGCGTTGCTGGCCGGCGAGGGCGTGGCGGCCAACCTGGCCGGCGGCACGCACCACGCCTACCCGCACAAAGGCTCAGGCTACTGCGTCTTCAACGACGTCGCAGTGGCCGCGCGCCTGATGCAGGCCGAGCAGCACCGCCACAGGCGGCCCGGCGGCCGCGCCGCCGGCGTGCCGCCCGGGCGCGGCCTGCGCGTTCTCGTCGTCGACCTCGACGTGCACCAGGGCAACGGCACCGCGGCGATCTTCCGCGACGACCCGAGCGTCTTCACCCTGTCGCTGCACGGCCAGCGGAACTTCCCCTTTCGCAAGGAAGCCAGCGACCTCGACGTCGAACTGCCCGACGGCTGCACCGACCGCCCCTACCTCGACGCGCTGAACCAGGCGCTGTCCATGGCCTTCGAGCGCATGGCGGACCACCCGCCGGGCCTCGCCTTCTACCTGGCCGGTGCCGACCCGCATGCGGATGATCGGCTGGGCCGCCTGGCACTGAGCGCCGAAGGGCTGGCAGAGCGCGACCGGCACGTCCTGGCCGCACTGGGCGAGCGCCGCATCCCGGTGGCGGTGACGATGGCCGGCGGGTATGGCCGTGACATCGCCACCACGGTGGCGCTGCAAAGGCGCACGGTGGAGCTTGCCTTCGCCGCTTGGCAGCGGTGGCAGGCCGGCGCGGCGCCGAGCCTGGCCGGCGCCGCGGCCGACGGAACAATGACCGACCCTCGTACCGGCTTCGCCGTTCCCCATCCGCCATGAGCTCACCGCCCGCCCCTTCCCGCCCGGCCGTCCTCGTCGCGCGCGCCGTCTTCCCCGAGGTCGTCGAGCGCCTGCGCCGGCACTTCGAGGTCGAGGACAACCCCGCCGACGAGATCTTCGACAAGGCGGCGCTGATCACCCGCCTGGCCGGCAAGGCCGGCGCCTTCACCACCGGCAGCGAGCGCATCGACGCCGACGTGCTCGCCGCCAGCCCGTCGCTGCGCGTCGTGGCCAACATGGCCGTTGGCTACAACAACCTGGACATCGCGGCGTGCACCGCACGCGGCGTGCTGGCGACCAACACGCCCGACGTGCTGACCGAGACGACCGCGGACTTCGGCTTCGCGCTGATGATGGCCGCGGCGCGGCGCATCACCGAGAGCGAACATTTCCTGCGCCGCGGGGAGTGGGACCGCTGGGCCTACGACATGTTCACCGGCAGTGACGTGCACGGCGCGACGCTCGGCATCCTCGGCATGGGCCGCATCGGGCAGGGCATTGCGCGCCGCGGGGCGCATGGCTTCGGCATGAAGGTGATCTACCACAACCGCAACCGCCTGGACGCGGAACTCGAAGGGCGGCTCGCCGCGCGCTACGTCGACAAGGCCACGCTTCTCGCAGAAGCGGACCACCTCGTGCTCGTGCTGCCGTACTCGCCGCAGAGCCACCACGCGATCGGAAGCGCCGAACTGGCGCTGATGAAGCCGACGGCGACGCTGACCAACGTGGCGCGCGGCGGCATCGTCGACGATGCGGCGCTGGCCGACGCGTTGCGCGAGCGGCGCATCGCCAGCGCGGCGCTCGACGTGTTCGAGGGCGAGCCCAAGGTGCACCCCGACCTGCTCACCGTGCCCAACGTCGTGCTGACACCGCACATCGCCAGCGCCACCGTGGCCACGCGGCGCGCGATGGCCGAACTCGCCGCCGACAACCTGATTGCCGCGCTCACCGGCGGGCGGCCGCCGGCGCCGGTCAATCCGCAGGTGCTCCTCGGCGGCGTGCTGCCGCCACGCTGACCGTCCTGCGCGGCTCGCCCGACCGCAGCCGCGGCGTGCCGCAGGGTGGGCCGCGCCGGCATGCGGCGCCGGTGCCGGCGCGCAATCGCGCCCCGCCCGCCTGAGACAATGGCGACCGTGCCGCAGTGGACTGTCTTCGCTTTCGCGCTCGCCCTCGCGCTGAACGTCGTGCTGTTGCTGTGGCTGGTGCTGCGGCCCGCCGGCCGCGGTGCGGCCGCCGAGGTCGAACGGCTCGAACGCGAACTGCGCGATGAACTGGGCCGCCAGGGGCAGGGCACGCGCGCCGACCTGGCCAACTTCCAGCAGATGCTGCTGGCGCAGGGCGGCGACGTGGCGCGCACCCAGAACGAGCAGATCGACTCGTTCCGCACCCAGCTCGTGCTGATGCAGCAGGCCACCGACGCGCTGCTGCGGCGCGTGAACGAAACGCTGGCCGAGCAGCTTTCGCGCCTGGCCGAAGCGAACGAGCGCCGCTTCACCGAGGTGCGCCAGGCGGTCGATGCGCGCCTGGCCGCCTTGCAGGAGGGCAACGAGAAGAAGCTCGAACAGATGCGCGCCACCGTCGACGAGAAGCTGCACGCCACGCTCGAGCAGCGCCTGGGCGAGAGCTTCCGCCAGGTGGCCGAACGCCTGGAGCAGGTGCACAAGGGACTGGGCGAGATGCAGGTGCTGGCGCGCGACGTCGGCTCGCTCAACCGGGTGCTGGCCAACGTCAAGACGCGCGGCATCTTCGGCGAGGTGCAGCTCGCCGCGCTGCTGGAACAGGTGTTCACGCCCGAGCAGTACGCGGCCAACGTCGCCACGCAGCCGGGCAGCAACGAGCGCGTCGAGTTCGCGGTGCGCATGCCCGGGCGCGACGGCACGCCGGGGGCGGCGCCGGTGTGGCTGCCGATCGACGCGAAGTTCCCGCGCGAAGACTACGAGCGCCTGCTCGAAGCGCACGAGCGCGCCGACGCGCCGGCGCTGGAGGCGGCGGCGAAGGCGATCGAGCAGCGCCTGCGGCAGGAGGCGCGGCGCATCCGCGACAAGTACGTCGCGCCGCCGCACACGACCGACTTCGCGATCCTGTTCCTCCCCACCG
>JAEUPH010000127.1 GCA_016790395.1 Rubrivivax sp.
GCTTGTGGCCGCAACCAGCCCTCAGCCCCGCATGCCAACCCCGCCCGCCGCTCCTGATGGCCATGCCGCCCACCGCCCGCGCCCGGGCACCTGCCGCACCTCGGCCCGCTACCCGAGCCCCACGGCCACGTTGATCGCCAGCCCCAGCACGCACACGTTGAAGGCCCAGGCCAGCACGCAGTGCAGCGTGCCCACCGGTCGCAGCATGCGGCCGTTGAAGGCCACGTCGGCGGTCTGGCCCGAGGTGCCGATGACGCAGGCGAAGTACATGAAGTCGCCGTAGGTCGGCTCCTTCGTGCCGGGGAAGATGAGCACATCATCGCGGCCGATGGCGCGCGAGAGGTAGAAGTCGTGCGCGTACTGCACGGCGAAGACGGTGTGCGTGAACAGCCAGGAACTGGCCACCGTCAGCCCCGCCAGCGCCACGTGCGGCAGCTTCTGCGGCCCGGGCAGGGCCTTCACGCTGGCCAGCTGCGAGAACACCGCCAGCAGCACGGCCACTGCCGCCAGCACCACCACCGCCACCGCCAGCACGCGCCCGTCGGCCTGGCGAACACCGCGGCGCTCGATGCGCGCCGGCGTGGCGCCGAAGGCCATGTGCACCACGGCCAGCAGGTAGAACGCGGCGCAGGCGTTCCAGGCCCACAGCGCGCGTGAGGCCGGCTCGGCCATCCCCGCCAGCTGCAGCGCCGCGTAGACCGCCGCCCCCACGCCCAGGGCCAGCCACAGGCGCGGCCGCGAACGCAGCACGCGCACCCAGCGGCGAGGGGCGTTCATGCGGCGAGGCCGGTGGTGACCATCGGCCTATTGTTGCCGCTGGATACGTTTGACGGGTCCGACTTCAGAGGGGGCGACAGATCGAAACCGACGGACCCGTCCGATCAACCAAATTTGGGATAAATTTCCCAATCATGAGTTCAACCGCCGAACCGGAACCGTCGCGCACCCTCGAGCGGGCCCTGGCGCGCCTGCTGCGCCCGGTGGTGCGGGTGCTGCTGCGCCACGGCATGCCCTACGCCGCCTTCGCCGACATCGCCAAGCAGGTCTACGTGGAAACGGCCATGCGCGATTTCGGCATCGAGGGGCGCAAGCCCTCGATCTCGCGCGCCTCCATCCTCACCGGGCTCACGCGCAAGGAGGTGCAGCGGCGCCTGGCCGGCGCGGCGGCCGGGCGTGAGGCTCCGGCGGAGCGCCACAACCGCGCCGTGCGCGTGCTGACGGCCTGGGTGCGTGACCCCGATTTCCTGGCCGCCGATGCCGCGCCCCGGGCGCTGTCGCCCGAGGGGGAGGACGGCTTCGCCGAACTCGCGCGCCGGCACAGCGGCGACATGCCGCCGCGCGCCGTGCTGGACGAACTGCTGCGCATCGGCGCCGTGCGCCAGCGCGACGACGGCCTCATCGAGCCCGTGGCGCGCGGCTACGTGCCGCAGCGCAGCGCCGAGGACAAGCTGCGCATGCTGGGCACCGACGTCGCCGACCTCGCCGCCACCATCGACCACAACATCGAGCACGGCGCCACCGACCCCTTCTTCCAGCGCAAGGTCATGTACGACGGCATCCCGGTCGACGTGCTGCCCACCTTCCGCCGCTGGAGCGCCACCTTCGCGCAGGCGCTGCTGGAGAAGCTGGACCGCTGGCTGGCGACGCGCGACGACGGCAGCGACGGGGGCCCCAAGGCTCGCGTCGGCGTCGGCATCTACTACTTCGAAGACCCGTCCGGGCGCGGCCCGGACGAAGGACGTGCACCATGAACCTCCTGCCCCGATTCCTGCCTGCCGCGCTGGCGGCGCTCCTGTCCCTCACGGCCTGCGGCGGCGGGGGCGGCGACGGCGGCGGCATCAGCGGCACTGGCCGCACCCAGGGCACGCTCAAGCTGGCGCTCACCGACGCGCCGGCCTGCGGCTACGACCATGTCCACGTCACCATCGAGCGCGTGCGCGTGCACCAGAGCAGCTCGGCGGCCGACGGCGACACCGGCTGGTCCGAGATCGCCCTCAACCCGGCACGCCGCGTGGACCTGCTGGCCCTGAGCAACGGCGTGCTGGAGGAACTGGGCCAGACCGCGCTGCCGGCCGGCCGCTACACGCAGATGCGGCTGCTGCTGGCGGCCAACGGCAACGCCGCGCCCTTCGCCAACAGCGTCACGCCCACCGGCGGCAGCGAGACCGCGCTCACCACGCCCAGCGCCCAGCAGAGCGGGTTGAAGACCGACATCGCCATCGACGTCGCCGCCGACCAGGTGGCCGACTTCGTGATCGACTTCGATGCCTGCAAGTCGGTCGTCAGGCGCGGCAACTCGGGCCAGTACAACCTGAAGCCGGTGATCACGGTGGTGCCGCGCCTGTCCGATGCCGGCCAGCGCGTGATCGGCTGGGTGTCGCCGGCGGTGGCGGCGGCGGGCGCCCAGGTTTCCGTGCAACGGGCCGGCCTGCCGGTGAAGGCCACCGCGCCGGACGCCACCACGGGCCGCTTCGTGCTGTACCCGGTGCCCACCGGCAGCTACGACCTGGTGGTGGCCGCCAACGGCCGCGTCACCGCCGTGATGACCGGCGTGCCGGTGGTCAGCACCGCCTTCACCTTCGTCAACAGCGAGACGCTGCCCATCGTGCCGCCGGCACTGGCGCTGCCCTTGCGCAATGTGGCCGGCACGGTCAGCCCGGCCACGGCCACGGTGCGCGCGCTGCAGACGCTCACCGGCGGGCCCACGGTGGAGGTGGCCTGGGCGCCGGTGGACGCGCTGAGCGGCGCTTTCGGCATCGTGCTGCCGCAGGAAGCGCCGGTGCGCCTGGCCTACGTGGCCAACCCGGTGTCGCTGCCCTGGGCGCCCGTGCACGCGGCCGCCGGCCGCTACACCGTGGAGGCCGCGAGCGCGGGCGTGCTGAAGACGCAGGCCATCGACACCACCGCGGCGGTGCCGGCGCTGGCCTTCACGATTCCGTGACTTCCGAGGCGCGCACCAGCGTCACCGGCACCGGGCTGTGGCGCAGCAGGGCCTGCGCCACCGGGCCGGGTTCGGCGCCGTCGCCACCGCCCACGCCGTGGGCGCCCATCACCACGGCGTCGCAGCCATGCTCTTCCAGCAGGTCCACCAGCACGTGGGCAGCCTGGCCGCCGGCCACCACGCTCTCGTAGGGCGCGCCGGCGGCGTCCAGCAGGGCTTCGGCGGCCTGCAGCAGGTCGGCGCCGGCGTCGCGGCGCACCTGGTCGATGACGTCGGCATCGTGCGCCACGATCACCTCGTACAGCGAGGGCGGCTCCTGCACGTTGGCCAGCAGGAACTGGGCGTCCAGGCCGGCCGCGCGCAGGCCCAGCGCATGGGCCACGGCCGCCAGCGCCGACTTCGAACCGTCCACCGGCAGCAGGATCTTCATCGCCATCTCCTTTGGCGCGGGGCGCGCCCGGGCGAAGCGTACGCCCGGGGCGCGGCGGCCGGCTTGCGGCGGGTCAGCCGTGGCGCTGTTGCACACTGCGGACCATGAGCATCCGCCACCTCGACGCGCTGTTCGAGCCGCGCTCGGTGGCCGTCATCGGCGCCAGCGACCGTGCCGGCAGCGTGGGCGCCACCGTCTGGCGCAACGTGCAGGCCGGCGGCCTGGCCGGCCCTTGCTGGCCCGTCAACCGTCGGCACCGCCAGGTGGGCGGCGTGCGGGCCTACCCCGACGTCGCCAGCCTGCCCGAGACGCCCGACTTGGCCATCGTCTGCACGCCGCCGGACACCGTAGCCGGCCTGCTGGACGACCTGGGCCGGCGCGGCACGCATGCCGCCGTGCTGCTGACGGCCGGCTTCACGCCCGCGCAGAAGCAGGTCCTGCTGGACACCGCAGGGCGCCACCTGCTGCGCATCCTGGGCCCCAACTGCCTGGGCACGATGGCGCCGCACGCCGGGCTCAACGCCACCTTCGCCCACGTGGCCGCAGCCCCGGGTTCGCTGGCCTTCGTCTCGCAGTCGGGCGCGCTGGTCACGGCGGTGCTGGACTGGGCGCGCGGCCGCGGCATCGGCTTCTCGCACTGCATCTCGCTGGGCGAGCATGCCGACATCGACTTCGGCGACCTGCTGGACTGGCTGGGCAGCGACGCGCGCACGCGGGCCATCCTGCTCTACATCGAGAGCATCGAAGGCGCGCGCAAGTTCATGTCGGCGGCGCGTGCCGCGGCGCGCAACAAGCCGGTGCTGGTGGTCAAGGCCGGCCGCTCGGCCGCGGGCCAGGCCGCCGCGGCCTCGCACACCGGTGCGCTGGCCGGCTCCGACCTGGTCTTCGACGCCGCCATCCGCCGCGCCGGCATGCTGCGCGTGGACACGCTGCAGGACCTGTTCGGCGCTGCCGAGACGCTGTCGCGTGCCGGAGCGCTGCGCCGCATGGCCGGCGAGGCCGCGCCGCTGTCACGCCTGACGCTGGTCACGAACGGCGGTGGCGCCGGCGTCATGGCGGCCGACGCCGCCGCTGCCGCGGGGCTCGAACTGGCGCCCCTGACCGACGCACTGCGCGACGCGCTGGGGGCCGGCCTGCCCCCCAACTGGAGCCGCGCCAACCCGGTGGACATCATCGGCGACGCCCCGGTCACGCGCTACGTGCACACCTTGCGCACGCTGCTGTCCAGCCCCGACAGCGGCACCGTGCTCTTCATGCAGGCGCCGACGGCCATCGTGCCCAGCGAGGACATCGCCCGCGCCGTGGCGCCGCTGGCGCAAGACGCAGCGGGCCGGCTGCTCGGCTGCTGGCTCGGCGACGCCGCCGTGCGCGAGGCGCGCCGCATCTTCCACGACGCCGGCATCCCCAGCTTCGACACTCCCGAAGCCGCCGTGCGCGCCTTCTCCATGCTGGTGGACTACCGCCGCAACCAGGAGGACCTGATGCAGACGCCGGTGGCCGCCGTCGTGCCGGCGGCCGACATGGCCGCGGTGTCCACGCTGGTGGACGATGTGCTGGCCGACGGCCGCGAGTGGCTCACCGAGCCCGAGGCCAAGGCGCTGCTGGCCGCCTGCGGCCTGCCCGTGGCCGGCACACGCACGGTGCCGCCCGAGCCCGCGGCGGCGCTGGCGGCGGCGCGCGAGATCGGCTATCCGGTGGTGCTGAAGGTGCTGTCGCCGCAGATCACGCACAAGAGCGACGTCGGCGGCGTGGCGCTGGACATCCAGGACGACGCTGCGCTGCTGGGCGCGGCCGCGGCCATCCTGCGCCGAGCCGCGCACCTGCGGCCCGACGCCACCGTCACCGGCTTCACCGTGCAGGCCATGGTGCGGCGGCCGCGTGCGCTGGAGCTCATCCTGGGCGCCGGCATCGACCCGCTGTTCGGCCCGGTGCTGCTGTTCGGCCAGGGCGGCACGGCGGTGGAAGTGGTGGCCGACCGCGCCGTGGCGCTGCCGCCGCTGAACCGGCCGCTGGCGCTGAGCCTGATGCGGCGCACACGCGTGTTCCGCCTGCTGCAGGGCTGGCGCGACGTGCCGCCGGCCGACGTGGAGGCCGTGGCCGGTGTGCTGATCGCGCTGTCGGAACTGCTGGCCGCCGAGCCGCGCATCGCCGAGATCGACATCAACCCGCTGCTGGCCGACGCCGACGGCGTCATCGCGCTGGACGCCCGCGTGCGTGTGCAGGCCGCGGCGCCGGGCGGGCGCGCGCACTTCGCCATCCGGCCCTACCCGGCCAGTCTGGAGGAGCGCTTCGAGGCGCTGGGCCGCACGGTGACGCTGCGCCCCATCCGCCCCGAGGACGAACCGCAGCACCTGGCCTTCCTGGCGAAGCTGGAGCCCCAGGACGTGCGCATGCGCGTCTTCTACAGCCGCCGCAGCATCGAGCACAGCGAACTGGCGCGGCTGACGCAGATCGACTACGAGCGCGAGATGGCCTTCCTGGCCACCGCGCCGCTGGCGGACGGCGGAGAGGAGACGCTGGGCGTGGCCCGCGCCATCGCCGACCCCGACAACCAGGACGCCGAGTTCGCCATCATCGTGCGCAGCGACATCAAGGGCGGCGGGCTGGGCCGGCGCCTGATGGACAAGCTCATCGCCTACTGCCGCGGGCGTGGCACGCGGCGCCTGGTGGGCACGGTGCTGGCGCGCAACGAGCGCATGCTGGCGCTGGCGGCGCGGCTGGGCTTCGAGACCCTGCCGCGCGACGATGCCGACGAGGCCGTGACCGTGGCGCTGACGCTGCAGCCGCCGGCCTGATCAGCCGCCGCCCAGGCGCCGCCGCACGGTGGCCAGCAGGTCGTCCAGCGGCACGGGCTTGGTGAGGTACTCGTCGAAGCCGGCGGCCAGAGCGGCGTCGATGTCGCCCTGCAGCGCGTTGGCGCTGACGGCGATCACCGGCACGTGCTGCGTGGCCGGGTCGGCGCGCAGGCGCGCCAGCACGCCAAAGCCGTCGATCTCGGGCAGTTGCATGTCCAGCAGCACCAGCGCGGGCCGCGCCTGCTGCGCCAGCTTCAACCCCTCGTGCGGGTGCAGCGCGCTGAGCAGGCGCACGCCGGGCAGGCGCTCCAGCATCGCGGCCATCAGCGCGACGTTGACTTCGTTGTCCTCGATGTACAGCACGGTGTGCAGGCCGGCGGTCGGCTCCGGCGCCGGCGCGCGCGGCGCGGGCAGGGCCGGCATCGCGGCCCCGGGCGTGGCACGCGGCAGGCGCAGCCAGAAGTCGCTGCCTTCGCCCGGCCGGCTGTCGACGCCGATCTCGCCGCCCATCGCCTGCACCAGGCGCCGGCTCAGCGCGAGACCGATGCCCGTGCCCTCGATGCCCGAGCGCGAGGCGGCCAGGCGCTCGAAGGGCTGGAACAGGCGCGCCTGCTCCTGGGGCGTGAGGCCGGGCCCGCGGTCGCGCACCGACAGCCGCAGCGTGCTGCCTTCGTCCTGCACCGCCACCAGCACGTCGCCGCCGGGGCGGTTGTACTTGATGGCGTTGGCCAGCAGGTTCAGCAGCACCTGCTTCAGGCGCCGCCGGTCGGCTTGCACGGCCAGGCCGTCCAGCCCTTCGGGCAGCGGGCGCAGCGGCACGCCGAACGAGACCGCCAGGCCCTGCACCAGCGCCAGACCCTCGCCCAGCAGCGGCGCCAGCGGCACGGGCACGCGGTCGAGCTTCATCTCGCCGGCCTCGATGCGGCCGAGGTCCAGGATCTCGTTGATCAGCTCCAGCAGGTGTCCGGCGCCGCGCAGGATCTCCTCCACCCAGCCCTGCTGCTGCGGCGCCAGCGGCGGGCGCTGGTCGCTCTGCAGCAGCTGGCCGAAACCGAGGATGGCGTTCATCGGCGTGCGCAGCTCGTGCGACATGTGCGACAGGAACTCCGACTTCGCGCGGTTGGCGCGCTCCGCCTCGTCGCGTGCTGCGATCAGCGCCTCTTCGGCGCGGTGGCGGGCCGTGATGTCCACCCCGAAGGCGTAGGTCGTGCGGCGGCCGTCGGCCTGCAGGGGCCCGGCCACGTGCGTGATCTCCATCACGATGACCCGCCCGTCGGCCGGATCGACGTAGTGGCGCACGGCCACCGAAGGCCAGCCCGCCCTGGCGCGGTCCAGCTGGGCGCAGACCTGCATCGCACGTTCGCCAGGCAGGGCCTCGTCCACGCGCAGGCCGATCAGGTCGGAGGCCGGGCGCCCGAAGACGGCCGCCGAGCGATCGCTCACGTAGATGTAGCGGTTGTCGCGGTTCACCGCCGTGATGTAGCCCGGGAAGGCTGCGAGCAGCGCGCGCAGCTCCGCTTCGCTCTCGCGCAGCGCGCCCTCGGCCTCCTTGCGCGCCGTGATGTCGACGGCGAATCCGTAGAGCGCCGTGGCGGCCGTCTGCGGGTCGCTGCCGCGCACCAGCGTGACGTGCAGGTCCACCGGCGGGCCGCCCGGACGTTGCACGCGGTGCATCTCGAAATCCACCGTTTCGCCCGCCAGCGCCCGCCGGGCCGCCTCCTGCACGCGGGCGGCGCGCCGCGGCCCCAGCACCTCGGCCACGGGCCGGCCGACCAGGTCTTCGGGGGGCAGGCCCAGCAGGGCGGCCAGGCGCCGGTTGACGAAGGTGAACACGAAGCTGGCATCCAGCCGCGCGATGTGGCCGGGGAAGGCGTCCAGCAGCGCGCGCTGCGCCGCCTCGCGCGCTTCCAGGGCCGTGCGCTGGCGCTCGGCCACGGTGATGTCGCGCGTGACCATGGCGATGGTCTGCACACGCCCGTCGTCGCCGGTCTGCGGGTAGTAGGTGGTCTCCAGCAGTCGCTCGTGGCCTTCGCAGATGTCGCGGATGCGCGCCACCTGCACCCGGCCGGTGGCGACGCAGTCCTGCACCGCGCGGCGGCGCTCGGGGGCCACGACGGTGGGTGCGGCCACCACGGCAGGGATGCCCAGCGCCTGCTCGCGCGGCACGCCGGTGTAGCGCGTCCAGGCCTCGTTGACCAGCAGGTAGCGTTCGTCCGTGTCGACGACGGACACGACCTCGGTGATCGAGTTCACCGCCAGCTCGTAGCCACGCAGCGTGGCCTCGGCGCGCCGGCGCTCGCTGATGTCCGTCCACAGCCCGACCGAGCCGATGCGCCGGCCGTCGGCGTCGCGCAGCGGCGAAGCCTGGCACAGGCAGTGCACGCGCGTGCCATCGGGCCGCAGCAGCGAGACCTCGTAGTGGCCCAGCTCGCCGCGTGCGCGTTGCTGAAGCTCCCGTTCCAGCTCGGGCAGGGCCTCGGGAGCGACGAACTCGTGAGCGCGGCGGCCGAGCACGTCCTCGCGCGGACGGCCCAGCAGGTTCGCCATGCCGGGGTTGAGGTCGGTGGTGCGGGCGTCGGTGTCGATGAACCAGAAACCCTGCCGCGTGTTCTGCAGCAGGTCCTTCATGAGCTGGTGCTGGTGGTCCAGCTGCCGGTAGGCGCCGTCGGCCCGTTCGGCCTGCGCGCGCGCTTCCTCGGCGCGCTGCTGCGCGGCCAGGCGCAGGCGGATGGCCTCGCCCAGCGTGCGCTGGCCGCGCCGTGCGCCGACCACGCCCACGGCCACGATCACCAGGGCCAGCAGCCACATGGCGGTGGCCTGTGTCCCCGGCGCACGCAGCGCCCCCAGCACCATGCCCAGCACCGGGAGCGCCGCGAAGGCGACCGAGGCGCGCAGGTCGAAGGTGGCGTGCACGAAGGCGCCCGCGGTGATGGCCGCCAGCGCGAACACGGCCAGCTCGGCGCTGTCGCTCAACGGGGGCTGCCCGGTCGCCAGGGCCAGCAGGCCCCAGACCGCCCCATGGCCCAGGAAGGCCAGGCGATGCCGGCGCAGCCAGGCCTCGGCATGCGCCACGGCTTCGGTGTCGTGGTGCTGCGCAGCGCCGACGGCGGCCCGTGCGGCCAGCGCCAGCGCCAGCGCCGTGCACCAGGCGGCCGCCCACACCGGCTGCGACGCGCCGACCGCGAAGGCCAGCAGCGCACCCACGGCCAGGCTGGTGACCAGCGTGACGGGCAGGACCTTCAGATGAAGCCGGATGCGTTCGCGGCTGAGTGCCGCGCGCAGCTCCGCATCGGTGACCATGTGGGGAGGCTCCCTCGCGCCGGGCCGGTGCCGGGCGCCTGCGACGCATTATTGGCTCTCGGGCGGCGCACAATCGACGCCAACTGTCCGGGGCCTGCTGCATGGAACGCTTCACCATCTCGCTCGACGAACACCTGGCCCACGCCTTCGACGAGTGGATCGCCGTGCGGGGCTACGCCAACCGTTCGGAGGCCGTGCGCGACCTCCTCCGCGCCGAGCTGGAACGCTCACGCCTGAAGGCGCCGGAAGGCCTGGACTGCGTGGCCAGCCTGTCCTACGTCTACAACCACCACGAGCGCGAGCTGGGCGAGCGCCTGACGCGCATGCACCATGCGCACCATGACCTGGTGCTGTCGGTGATGCACGTGCACCTGGACCATGAGCACTGCCTGGAGACCGTGCTGCTGCGCGGGCCGGCGGGCGGCGTGCAGGTGTTCGCCGACAGCGTCTGCGCCGAGCGCGGCGTGCACCACGGCAAGCTGAACCTCATCAGCGTGGAACTGCACCAGCACCACCACCACGGCGATCCGCGGCAGCCGCACGTGCACCTGAAGCCGGCCACCTGAGCCTCGCCCTGCGCGCGCTAGCATGCGCCGAAACGCCCCGCACAGGAGACACGATGTCGAGCGCGCCGACCACCCCGGGCAAGGCCTTCGCCAGCCAGGCCGACCTGCAGGAGAAGCAGGTCAGTTTCACGCAGCTGTCCCCGCACGCCTGGGCCTACACGGCCGAAGGCGACCCGAACACCGGCGTCGTGATCGGCGACGACGCCGTGATGGTCATCGACACCCAGGCCACGCCGGTGATGGCGCAGGACGTCATCCGCCGCATCCGCGAGGTCACCGACAAGCCCATCCGCTACGTGGTGCTGAGCCACTACCACGCGGTGCGCGTGCTGGGCGCTTCGGCCTATGCGCCCGAACAGGTCATCGCCAGCGAGGACACGCTCGCGCTCATCCGTGAACGCGGCGAACAGGACAAGGCCTCGGAGATCGGCCGCTTCCCGCGCCTGTTCCGCAACGTCGAGAGCGTGCCTGCAGGCCTGACCTGGCCGACGATCACCTTCACCGGCAAGATGACGCTGTGGCTGGGCAAGCTGGAGGTGCAGGTCCTGCAACTGGGCCGCGGCCACACCAAGGGCGACACGGTGGTGTGGCTGCCGCAGGAGCGCACGCTCTTCAGCGGCGACCTCGTCGAGTACGACGCCACGCCCTACGCCGGCGACGCCTACTTCACCGACTGGCCGCAGACCCTCGACAACGTGGCGGCGCTGCAGCCCATGGCCCTGGTGCCGGGCCGTGGTGCGGCGCTGAAGGGCGAAGCCCAGGTGGCCGCGGGCATCGAGGGCACGCGCAGCTTCATCCGCGACGTCTTCGGCGCCGTCAAGGCCGGTGCGCAGCAGGGGCGCGACCTGAAGGCGGTGTACCGCGAGACCCTGGAGGCCGTGCGCCCGAAGTACGGCCACTGGGTGATCTTCGACCACTGCATGCCCTTCGACGTGACGCGCGCCTACGACGAGGCCACCGCGCACCGCGACCCCCGCATCTGGACGGCCGAGCGCGACATCGAGATGTGGAAGGCGCTGGAGTCCTGAGCCGTCGGCCATGCTGAAGACCTACACCTGGCCGCGCTTCGCCTACCGGCCGGCGCCGCAGCCGCAACCCGCCGTGCCGCTGGTGGTGGTGGGTGCCGGGCCCGTGGGCCTGTGCGCAGCCATCGACGCCGCGCTGCGCGGCCAGCCCGTGGTGCTGCTGGACGAGGACGACACGGTGAGCATCGGCTCGCGCGGCGTCTGCTATGCCAAGCGCACGCTGGAGATCCTCGACCGCCTGGGCGTGGGTGACGCCGTCGTGGCCAAGGGCATCACCTGGAACGTCGGCCGCACCTTTCACCGCGACCGCGAGGTCTTCGCCTTCGACCTGCAGCCCGAACCCGGCCACCGACGGCCGGGCATGGTGAACCTGCAGCAGTACCACCTCGAGGAGATCCTGGTGAAGCGCGCGGCCGGGCTGCCGCTGATCGACCTGCGCTGGAAGCACCGGGTCACCCAGGTGCAGCCCGACGCCGACGGGGTCACCTTGCAGGTGGACACGCCCGACGGCCCCTACATGCTGCGCTGCGACTGGCTGGTGGTCGCCGACGGTGCGAAGAGCCCCATCCGCCGCCAGCTGGGCCTGGACATCGAGGGCAAGGTCTTCCAGGACCGTTTCCTCATCGCCGACGTGCTGCTGGACGGCGAGCCCTTCGCCGCCGACCGCACCGAGCGACGCTTCTGGTTCGAGCCCCGCTTCCACGGCGGCCAGAGCGCGCTGATGCACCGCCAGGCCGACAAGGTGTGGCGGCTGGACTTCCAACTCGGCTGGGACGCCGACCCCGAGGCGGAGAAGCAGCCCGAGCGCGTGGCCCCGCGCGTGCGCGCCGCGCTGGACGGGCAGGGCATGGCGCAGCTGGGCTTCGAGCTGGAGTGGTGCAGCGTGTACACCTTCCAGTGCCGCCGCATGCAGCGCTTCCGCCACGACCGGCTGGTCTTCGTGGGCGACGCGGCGCACCAGGTCTCGCCCTTCGGCGCGCGGGGGGCCAACTCGGGCATCCAGGACACCGACAACCTGATGTGGAAGCTCGACCTCGTGCTGCGCGGCCTGGCCCCGCAGGCGCTGCTGGACAGCTACGACGCCGAGCGCGGCTACGCCGCCGACGAGAACCTGCTCAACAGCACGCGCAGCACCGACTTCATGACGCCCAAGACACGCGCCAGCCGCGTGCTGCGCGACGCCGTGCTCTCGCTGGCGGCCGAGCAGCCCTTCGCGCGCGGGCTGGTCAACAGCGGGCGGCTGTCGGTGCCGGCCACGCTGGTGCAATCGCCGCTGAACACCCCGGATGAAGAGCCCTGGGACGGCTGGATGCTGCCCGGCGCGCCGGCCGACGACGCGCTGCTGCCCGGCCACGGCGGCCCGGACGGCTGGCTGCTCGAGCGCCTGCCGCCGCAGTTCGTGCTGCTGCTCTTCAGCGACGTCGCCGCGCCCGGGCCCGAGGCGCCGGTGCCGGTGCTGCGCCTGCCCGCCACGGGCCTGGCGGCGCAGCGTTTCGGGGCCCGCGAAGGCAGCTGCGTGCTGCTGCGGCCCGACCAGCACGTGGCCGCCCGCTGGCGCGCCTTCGACATCGACAAGCTGCGCGCCGCCCTGGCGCGCGCCACCGCCCAGGAGGTGCGCCCATGAACACGCTGAAGGTGCAGTCCAACTTCGGCCGGCCCGGCCAGCGCGAGCGCCAGGCCTACAGCGCCGGCGACAGCTTCTACGAGATGCTGGTCGACGGCCACCGCGGCCTCAGCGACGCGCAGAGCGAGCTGATGAGCGCGCGGCTCGTGCTGCTGCTGGCCAACCATGTCGGCGACCTGGACGTGCTGCGCCAGGCCATTGCCGCCGCCCGCGTGGGCGTGATCGACAAGGAGACCACCGCATGAGCGAACCGTCCTACCTCGCCGGCTTCGGCAACCAGTTCCAGAGCGAGGCCGTGCCCGGCGCGCTGCCGCAGGGCCGCAACAGCCCGCAGCGCGCGCCGCTGGGCCTGTACGCCGAACTGCTCTCGGGCACCGCCTTCACCGCGCCGCGTGCCGAGAACCGCCGCACCTGGATGTACCGCCGCCAGCCCAGCGTCGTGGCCGGCGCCTACGAGCCGCTGGCGCACGCCTTCTGGAAGACCGGCGCCGCCGAGGGCGAACAGCCTCCGCCCGACCCGCTGCGCTGGCACCCGGTGGCCGTGCCCGAGGCGCCGGCGGACTTCATCGACGGGCTGCGTACGGTGGTGGTGAACGGTGACGTGGAAGCGCAGAGCGGCCTGG
This sequence comes from Rubrivivax sp., assembly GCA_016790395.1. Lineage (GTDB taxonomy): Bacteria > Pseudomonadota > Gammaproteobacteria > Burkholderiales > Burkholderiaceae_C > Rubrivivax. The sequence goes on from JAEUPH010000127.1 coordinate 13,305, forward strand.
GCATCCACCTCGTGCGCTGCAACCGCAGCATGGCGCGCGCCTGCGTGAACGCCGACGGCGAGATGCTGGTCATCCCGCAACAGGGCGCGCTGCACGTGACGACGGAGCTGGGCCGCCTGCACGTGGTGCCCGGCGAAGTGCTGCTGCTACCGCGCGGCCTGGCCTGGCGCATCGCGGTGGACGGGCCGACACGCGCTTATGTCTGCGAGAACTACGGCGCGCCCTTCCGCCTGCCCGAGCTGGGCCCCATCGGCAGCAACGGCCTGGCCAACCCGCGCGACTTCCTGGCGCCGGTGGCCGCCACCGACGACGACGTGGGCGCCTGCGACATCGTTCGCCGCTTCGGCGGCCGACTGTGGGCCACGCGCGCGAAGAGCTCGCCCTTCAACGTCGTGGCCTGGCACGGCAACCTGGCGCCGATGAAGTACGACACGGCGAAGTTCATGGTCATCGGCAGCATCAGCTACGACCACCCCGACCCCAGCATCTTCACCGTGCTCACCAGCCCCAGCGACACCGCCGGCGTGGCCAACTGCGACTTCGTGGCCTTCGCGCCGCGCTGGATGGTGATGGAAGACACCTTCCGCCCGCCCTGGTACCACCGCAATGTGATGGCCGAGTTCATGGGCCTGGTGCACGGCCAGTACGATGCCAAGCCCGAGGGCTTCCGGCCCGGCGGCATGAGCCTGCACAACACGCACGTGCCGCACGGGCCGGACACCGACGCGTTCGACAAGGCCAGCAGCACGCCGCTGGCGCCGCACAAGCTGGACGACACCCTGGCCTTCATGCTGGAAAGCCGCTGGCGCATGAAGCCCACCGCCTGGGCCCTGCAGGGCGAGGGCGGGCAGGCACTGGACCGCGCCTACGCCGATTGCTGGGGCGGCCTGGCCGACACCTTCAAGCCCTGAGCCCATGACCGAAGCCGCATCGCTGCTGGACGCCACGCACGACCCGAACCTGCGCAGCTGGGTGGCCAGCGCCAACGCGCCGGGCGCCGACTTCCCGATCCAGAACCTGCCGCTGGGCCGCTTCCGCCGCCGCGCAGCCGAAGGCGAGACGCCGCAGGCCCCGCGCGCCGGCGTGGCCATCGGCGATCAGGTGCTCGACCTGAAGCTCGCCAGCGAGCAGTGCCCCTGGCTGGGCGACATCTACCCACTGCTGGCACCCCTGGCCGCGGGCGACATCGCCGGCTTCATGCGCATGGGGCGTCCGGCCTGGAAGGCGCTGCGCGTGGCGCTGTCGCAGGCGCTGGCCGAGGGCAGCGAACAGGGTCCCTTCCTGGAGATGTGCCTGGTGCCGCGCGCCGAGGTGCAGATGGCACTGCCCTGCCGCATCGGCGACTACACCGACTTCTTCACCGGCATCCACCACGCCCGCGCCGTGGGCGCGCTGTTCCGGCCCGACCAGCCGCTGATGCCGAACTACCAGCACGTGCCCATCGCGTACCACGGCCGGGCGTCCTCCATCGGCATCGGCGGCGCCGTCAGGCGCCCGCACGGGCAGACGCGAAGTTCCGACGGTCCGCCGCGATTCGGCCCCAGCCAGCGCCTGGACTACGAACTGGAGCTGGCCCTGTGGGTGGGCGCCGACAACCCGCTGGGCACGCCGGTGGACATGGCGCACGCCGAAGACCGGCTCTTCGGCATCGGGCTGCTCAACGACTGGTCGGCGCGCGACATCCAGGCCTGGGAGTACCAGCCGCTGGGGCCTTTTCTGGCCAAGAGCTTCGCCACGTCCGTGTCGCCGTGGATCGTCAGCCTGGACGCGCTGGCGCCCTTCCGTCGCCCCTGCACGCGGCCCGAGGGCGACCCCGAGCCGCTGCCGCACCTGGACTCGGCCTGGAACCGCGCCGCCGGGGCCTTCGACATCCGGCTGGAGGTGTGGCTGCAGACCGCCGCCATGCGCGCTGCCAGGTTGAACCCGGTGCGGCTGTCGCACAGCAACATGCTGGACGCCTACTGGACGCCGGCGCAGATGGTGGCGCACCACACCAGCAACGGCTGCAACCTGCAGGTGGGCGACCTCCTGGGCACCGGCACGCTCAGCGGCCCGGGGCCGGGGCAGGGGGGCTCGCTGCTGGAGCTGAGCGCCGGTGGCAAGGCGCCGCTGACGCTGCCCGATGGCCAGACGCGCAGCTTCCTCGAAGACGGTGACACCGTGATCCTGCACGCCTACTGCGCCGCACCGGGCGCGGTGCGCATCGGCCTGGGCCAGCTCGCCGGCACCGTGATGCCGGCTTGAACGCGAAAAGCGCCGCTGCGCGCCCGCTTCTCCGCACCTGACGCCGGGCCGGGGTCGCCAGAATCGGCAGCGACCATGGAAGAACTGCGCCTCGCCGACGTTGCTGCCCGCGTGGTGGGTTGGCACAACCGCCACCCGCTGGCGCGGCGCATCGGTGCGTCGCACGTGCACGCCATCGGCTATGTCGCGCTGCCCTTCAGCGGTGGCGGCGCCGCCACCGTGGCAGACGCGGCCGCGGAGCCCGAGGCCGAGGCGGCCGGCACCTTGCGCGAGCGTGCCGAGAAGCGTGCCCGGCAGGCCCAGGAACCGCCGGTGGTGCTGGAACTGGCGCTCGACCGCAAGACGCTCAAGCCGGCCTTCAGCGAGGACTTCATCGACCCCCTCTCGCCGCGCGAGGTGGCGCGCTTCGCGCGGGCCCACGCCCAGGCCCTGGCGCGCGCGCCGGCCGACGGCCCGCTGCGCACGGTGCGTGCCGAAGGCCAGGCCCCGCTGACGCTGTACCTGATGACGGCCGTGGTGGAGACCGGCACCCGCAAGAGCCGCGTGCTCATCGGTGGCGGGGCGAAGCCCCAGGTGCTGGGCCGCCGCGTCATGCAGCCGCAGCGCGTGGCCCTGGTGGCGCTGCCCCTGGTCGTGCTGGCGGCGGCCGGCATCGCGCTTGGGCCGCACGACGGCGAGCCGGCCCCGCTGCTGGCATCCGCGCCGGCGGCATCGGCCGCAGCACTGGCGCCGGCCGCCGCGGCCTCGGTGGCCGCTTTGGCGGCGGTGCCGCCCGTGCCGGCGGCCTCCGGGCCGGTCGAAGCCCCGGCGGCGCCCGCCTCGGCGTCGCGCCCGCCCCAGTTGCCGGAAGCACCGGCTTCGTCGGCGCTGGTCGTGGCGGCGCCAGCGCCCGCGCCGGCCGCCGACGACGGCCAGCCGCGCCTGGGCCGCATCCAGATGCCGTCGATCAAGCCGCGGCTGAACGCCCGCCTTGCCGCCGCCGAAGCCGCGGCGTCCGCCGCCGCCGCAGCGGTGGTCGCCGAGGCCCCGCCGCCGCCGCCGCCGCAGGCCCCGGCGGCGCCGCGTGCCCCGGCCAGCGCCGCGCCGCCGCCACCGCCAGCCTTCGCCCTGTCCACGCGCCCGCTGCGCACGCGGGCCGAGGCCGACCAGACGCGCGTGGCCATGAAGTCGCTGCTGGCCGCCATCGACGCCCGCGGCGTGCAGGTGGACGTGCTGCCCGAGGGCGACGACTGGCGCGTCGTCGGCATGCCCTTCGGCAGCCGCAGCGAGGCCGACAAGGCCCGCGCGCTGCTTGTTTCGCGCGGCATGAAGGTGCAGGTGGTCGGGTTCTGACTACTCGGCGTCGAACTGGTGGGCGTTGCGCCCGCGCACGCCGGCGTAGAAGGCCTTCACCTCGGCCAGGTCGGCCTGCACGTCGCCGCTGGTCGTGAGCACCGGGCCGATGCCGGCCTCCTTCTTGTGATAGTCCATGTAGGCCAGCAGGATGGGCACCTCGGCCTGCTGCGCGATGAACCAGAAGCCGGTCTTCCAGTGCCGCGTGCGGCCGCGCGTGCCTTCGGGCGGCACCACCAGCTGCATGGGCTGCCGCGCGGCACGCAGCGATGCGGCGGCGCTGGCCACCAGGTCGTGCGGCCCGCTGCGGTCCACCGGGATGCCCCCCAGCCAGCGCATCACGCCGCCGAAGGGGAAGCGGAAGATGCTGGCCTTGCCCAGCCAGCGGATGTGCAGCTTCAGCACGAAGGCCGTCATCAGCGTGTAGGGCAGGTCCCAGTTGCTGGTGTGCGGCGCGGCGATCAGCACACAGCGCGTGGCCTGCGGCGGCAGCTCGCCGCGCAGCGTCCAGCCGTTGAGCCGCAGGAACACCCGGGACAGCCCGCGCATCACATGGCGCACCACAGGGGTTTCGAAGATCGTGACTTGCATGCCAGCTCAGGCGGGGAGGGGTCTGAATTGTGGCGTGGCCGCAGCATCCTGAAACAGAAGCTCTCAAGACTCAGGCGGCCGCGCCGATAACCGGTGCACGGGGGCCTGCGTGCAACGGGCCCGCTCACCGCATCGGCCCACCATGACGTCCGACGAACCCGCCTTGCCGTCCTGCCCTGTCCGGCCGGGCGAAGCGCTGCCGGCCGAGGCCCTGGCCCGGGCCCTGGAGAGCGCAAGCTGGAACGCCAGCATGCTGGCGCGCACCGAGGCGCTGTGCCGCGCCGGCAGCTTCGAGATCCAGTGGCCCGACGGTGCGCTGAAGATTTCTGCCGGTCTGCTGCAGCTGGTCGGCGCCCGCCCGGACGCCCCCACCGCCAGCACGCTGGACGCGCTGGACTGGGTGCCCGAGGAAGAGCGTGCCTATGTGGCCGGCATCTGGCGCAATGCCGTCGTCGACGAACCCTTCGAGTTCCAGCACCGTCTGGTGACGGCCGCCGGCCAGCGCCTGGTGGTGCTGCACCGCGGCCTGCTGGGGCGCGACGGCCGCGGCGTGGCGCTGCTGCAGGACATCACGGCCCAGGTGGAGGCGGCGCAGCGCATCGAGACGCTGACCACCCATCACGACGTCACCGGACTGCCCAACCGCGCCTGGCTGCTGGACCAGATCGACGCCGCCATGCACGCCGCGCAGTGGAGCCCCGACGGCCCCGGCTACGCCGTGCTGGCGCTGGACCTGCCGCGCATCGCCGAAGTGAAGAGCAACATGGGCTTCGGCGCCGGCGACACCCTGGCCATGGCCCTGGCCTCGCGCCTGCGGGAGGAAAGCCTGTCCAGCGCGCTGGCCGCCCACCTGGCCGAGACCGAGTTCGCGCTGCTGGTGGAACTGCCGCAGGGCAGTTCACGCGAGGCGCTGCTGGTACAGGCGCTGGACCTGTGCCGCCGGCTGGAGCGGCCCGTGCGCCTGGGCGCCACCGAGGTCTACCCGCAATGCCGCATCGGCGTGGCCTTCTTCCCTGGCGACGCCGATGCGCCCGCCGCGCTGCTGGAGTGCGCGCAGACGGCGCGGCTGGACGTGCGCGAAGGCCAGGGCGTGGCGCGTTTTCGGCCCGACAGCACCACGCGCGCGCGCCGCGCCATGCAGGTGGAGGCCGCGCTGTGGCGCGCCGTGCAGATGGACGAGTTCGTCCTGCACTACCAGCCGCAGGTGGACCTGGTGAGCGGACAGGTCTGCGGCGCCGAGGCGCTGCTGCGCTGGCACTCGGCCGAGCTGGGCCTGGTGCAGCCGGGCGAGTTCATCCCCATTGCCGAGCGCTCGGGGCTGATCGGCGTCGTCGGCGACTGGGTGCTGCGCCAGGCCTGCACCGACGCCGCCCGCTGGCGCCAGGCGGGGCTGCGGCGGCTGCGTGTCTCGGTCAACCTGGCGGCCAGCCAGCTGCAGCGGCCCGACATCGCGGGCCAGGTGCAGGCCCTGCTGGTGGAGACCGGCGCCGACCCCGGCTGGCTGGGCGTGGAACTCACCGAGAGCATGGTGATGACCGACGTGGCCAGCGCCACCGCGTCCTTGCGCGCGCTCAAGGCCATCGGCATCCAGATCTCGCTGGACGACTTCGGCACCGGCTTCTCCAGCCTCAGCAGCCTGTCACGGCTGCCGATCGACGTGGTCAAGGTCGACCGCTCCTTCGTGCGCGACGTGACGGCCGACGCACAGGACGTCTCCGTCACGCGCGCCATCATCCACATGACGCACGGCCTGCAGATGCGGGCGCTGGCCGAGGGCGTGGAGACCGAAGGCCAGCTCAGCCTGCTGGTGGCCGCCGGCTGCGACGAGATCCAGGGCTACTGGTTCAGCCCCGCCGTCACCGCCGATGAACTGGCCGCGCTGGTGCGCGAGGGCCGGCGTCTGCCCGACCGCTACGTGCGCCGGGTCAGCACCGGGCGCCCGCGCACGCTGCTGCTGGTGGACGACGAGGACAACATCCTCGCCGCGCTCAAGCGCCTGCTGCGCCGCGACGGTTACCGCATCCTCACCGCCACCAGCGCCGCCGAAGGGCTCAAGCGCCTGGCCGAGGAGGAGGTGGACGTCATCGTTTCCGACCAGCGCATGCCCGGCATGACGGGCGTGGAGTTCCTGCACCGCGCCAAGGACCTCTACCCCGAGACGCTGCGCATGGTGCTGTCGGGCTACACCGAGCTGCAGTCCATCATCGACGCCGTCAACGAAGGCGCGATCTACAAGTTCCTCACCAAGCCCTGGGACGACGAGCGCCTGCGCGGCCACGTGGCCGAGGCCTTTCGCCAGAAGGAGCTGGCCGACGAGAACCGCCGCCTGGCGCGCCGCGTCGACCGCGCCAATGCCGACCTCGCCCAGGTCAACGAGCAGCTGGGCCGGCTGCTGGCGCAGCAGCGCTCGCAGGCCGAGCTGCTGGAAGCCAGCGCCAGCAGCATGCGCGACGTGTTCGACGAACTGCCCGCCGCCGTGCTGGGCCTGGACGCCGACGGCACGCTGGGCTTTGCCAACCGCGAGGCCGAGCGCCTGCTGCCCGGCGTGGCCGCCCTGCTGGGCGACCGCGTGGCGGCGCTGCTGCCGCCGGAGGCCACGGCCGCGCTGGCACCGGGTGCCTCGGTGGCCTGCCCCGTCAGCGTCGTCGACGGTCACCTCATCCGCCTGCTCGCGCGCGAGCTGCCGGCGCGCCACGGCGAGCGCGGCCGCCTGCTGCTGTGCCTGCCTGCTGAACCCGCTCCCGTGCCATGAACGAGACCGTTGCCCCACCGCTGCCCGGCCCGCCTGCCGGCACGCCCCCCCAGCCGCAGGCCCGCGAGGCCCGCATCGCGCACCTCTTCCGCGGTTCGCGCCGTCGCGGCCTCATCCACCCGCTGGAACACATCGTCCAGCAACTGCGCAGCGAGGCGACACCGCCGCTGCCGGAGCCCCTGCGATGATGCCCATCCTGGAGCGCGCGTCACACATCCCCGCGGAGGCCCTGCAACGCTGCCTGGGCAACCTGGCGCCCTTGCCGCAGGCGACGCTCGACGCGCTGCAAGCCCTTCGCGACGAGTCCCAGGGCAGCGAGGCCTGCGCCGAACTGCTGGGCCACGACCCCGCGCTCGCGGCGCGTGCGCTGCGCCTGGCGAACTCGGCCTTCTACGGCGTGCCCGGCCGCGTGACGCACCTGCGCGACGCCGTGCACCTGCTGGGGCGGCGCACGCTGTCTTCGCTGCTCACCGTGGCGCTGCTGGCGACGCAGACCCAGGCCCGGGCCGGCTCGCCGCTGTCCACGGCGGCCTTCTGGCGCCATGCGCTGGGCGCGGCCTTCGCGGCCCGCGGCATCGCCGAGGCGCTGCACATGGACGCCGAGCTCGCCTTCGTCACCGGGCTGCTGCACGACATCGGCCGCCTCACGCTGGTGGCGCACTTCCCCGGCGAACTGCGCGCCGCCATCCGCCTGGCGCAGGACGCCGACCAGGGCATCACCGAAGTGGAAGAAGAACTGCTGGGCACCAGCCACGTGCGGGTGGGCGCGATGGTGGCGCTGCACTGGCACTTTCCCCCTGGCGTGGCGCAAGCCATTGCCTTGCACCACGCGCCGGTGGCGGCTGCCGACGGCCGCGCCAGCCTGTCCGACGTGGTGCATGTGGCCGATGCCGTGGCCCATGCGCTGGACCTCAACGCCGACCCGCACGAACGCGTGCCGCCGCTGGACGCCGGCGCCTGGGAGCGCATCGCGCTGCCGCCGCGGGTGCTGCTGCCCGTGCTGCGCGCCGCCGAGCGCGGCGTCGCCGAGCTGAGCCTGGCGCTCGGCATCGCCCCCGAACCCCTGGCTGCCTGAATCATGGACGACAAGAACTGCCAAGACTGCTGCCCCTACCACGCCCAGCTCGACGAGCTGCGCCGGACCAACGGCTCGCTGACCGAACTGAACAGCCAGCTGCAGCGCGCGCAGGACCAGCTGGTCCAGTCGGAGAAGCTGGCCTCCATCGGCCAGCTGGCCGCCGGCGTGGCGCACGAGATCAACAACCCCGTGGGCTACGTCTTCAGCAACTTCGGCACGCTGGAGAAGTACCTCGCCGAGCTGTTCCGCATGCTGGCCGCCTACGAGGAGGCCGAGCCCCTGCTGGCCGGCACGCCGGCGGCCGGGCGGCTGGCGGCGCTGCGCGAGGAGATCGAGCTGGACTACCTCAAGGAGGACGTGCCGCAGCTGATGAACGAATCGCGCGAGGGCATCAGCCGCGTGCGCAAGATCGTGCAGGACCTGAAGGACTTCTCCCACGTCGACGCGCGCCGCGAGTGGGAATGGGCCGACCTGCACCGCGGCATCGACAGCACGCTGAACATCGTCAACAACGAGATCAAGTACAAGGCCGACGTGGTGAAGGACTATGGCCAGCTGCCGCAGGTGCAATGCCTGTCGTCGGAGCTGAACCAGGTGTTCATGAACCTGCTGGTGAATGCCGCGCACGCCATGCCCGGCGGCGAGAAGGGCCGCGGCACCATCCACGTGCGCACCGGCACCGAAGGCGGCGAGGTGTGGGTGGAGATCGAGGACAACGGCTGCGGCATCGCGAAGGAGAACCTCGGCCGCATCTTCGACCCCTTCTTCACCACCAAGGCCGTGGGGCAGGGCACGGGGCTGGGGCTCTCGCTGTCCTACGGCATCGTGCAGAAGCACCACGGCCGCATGGAGGTGGACAGCGAAACCGGACGCGGCACGCGCTTCCGCGTCACCGTGCCGGTGAGCCAGCCGGCGGAGGCCGCGGCGTGAACGCCCCGGAGCGGCTGCTGGACGGGCTGTCGGCACCGCCGGGCGGACCGTGGACAGTGCTGTGCGTCGACGACGAGAGCAACATCCTCTCGGCGCTGCGCCGTGTGCTGCGTGCCGCGGGCTACCAGGTGCTGCTGGCCACCGGTGGCGAAGCGGCGCTCGAGACGATGCGCGGCTGGCCGGTGGACGCCGTGATCTCCGACATGCGCATGCCCGGCATGGACGGCGCCGCGCTGCTGGAGCAGGTGCACGCCGGCTGGCCGCAGGCCGTGCGCATCCTGCTCACCGGCCAGGCCGACATGAACTCCACCGTGGCCGCCATCAACCGCGGCCGCATCCTGCGCTACCTGGCCAAGCCCTGGGACGAGCCCGAGCTGCTGGCCACCGTCCGCGAGGGCGTGGAGAGGCTGGCGCTGGAACGCGAGAAGCTGCGCCTGGAGGCGCTGACGCAGCAGCAGAACGAGGAACTCAGGACCCTCAACGCCGAGCTGGAGCAGCGCGTCGCTGCGCGCACGGCCGAGCTCAGCGAGGCCAACCAGAAGCTGCAGCGCAACCACCTGAAGTCCATCAAGGTCTTCAGCAACCTGCTGGAACTGCGCGGCGAGCGCTTCGCCGGCCACGGCCGCCGCGTCGCCGAGACCGCGCGCGACCTGGCGCGTGCCATGGGCCTGTCCGAAGCGGAAACGCTGGACGTCTTCGTGGCCGGCCTGCTGCACGACATCGGCCTCATCGGCAGCTTCGACCGGCTGCTGACCAAGCCCATGGCGCGCTACTCCGACGAGGAGACCGCGCTGTTCCGCGAGCACACCAAGGCGGGCGAACAGTCGCTGATGGCGCTGGACGACATGCAACCCGTGCTGCCGCTGATCCGCGCCCACCACGAGCGCTGGGACGGCCACGGCTTCCCCGACCACCTGGCCGGTGCCGCCATCCCGGTGGGCGCGCAGATCCTGGCGGTGGCCGATGCCTTCGACGACCTGCAGCAGGGCCACATCGTCGAGGCCCGGCTCAGCGCCCAGGAAGCGCGCACGCTGATGCGACAGTCGCGCGGCACGCAGTTCAGCCCCGAGGTGCTGGACGTCTTCCTGCAGATCACCGAGCCCGAGGTCCCGAAGGCGCCGGCGCCGAAACTGCGCGTCGCCAGCGGCATGCTGGAACCCGGCATGGTGCTGGCGGCCGACCTGGTGTCCACGCGCGGCGTGCTGATGCTGACCAAGGGCCACCGCTTGACGGCATCGCTGATCCAGCGCATGCGCGAGTTCGAGGCCCGCGAGGGCGGGGCGCTGCAGATCCTCATCGTGCCGCCGCCGCTGGCCTGAGCGCTTCAGCAGCCCGGGGTACCATGCCACGCAGGAGGTGTGTGGCATGTCATCCGGCAAGATCCTCGTCGCCCAGGGCGGCGGCCCCACGGCGGTCATCAACCAGAGCCTGGCCGGCGTGGTGCTGGAGGCACGCCGCCACCATGGCGTGAGCCTGGTCTACGGCGCCCACCACGGCGTGCGCGGCATCGTCAACGAAGACCTGGTGGACCTCACGCGCGAGACCAGCCACAACCTGGAGATGGTGGCCGGCACCCCGGCCAGCGCGCTGGGCAGCACGCGCGACAAACCAGACCTGAAATACTGCCAGGAGATCTTCCAGGTGCTCAAGGCGCACGCCATCGAGCATTTCTTCTACATCGGCGGCAACGACAGCGCCGACACCGTGCGCATCGTGGCCGAGGAGGCGCAGAAGGCGGCCTACCCGCTGCGCGCCATCCACATCCCCAAGACCATCGACAACGACCTGGTCGGCAATGACCACACGCCGGGCTTCCCGTCGGCGGCACGCTTCGTGGCCCAGGCCTTCGCCGGCGCCAACCTCGACAACGCGGCGCTGCCCGGCGTCTACGTGGGGGTGGTCATGGGGCGCCACGCGGGCTTCCTCACCGCCGCCAGCGCCCTGGGCAAGAAGTTCCCCGACGACGGCCCGCACCTCATCTACGTGCCCGAGCGCGTGTTCGAGATCGACCGCTTCCTGGCCGACGTGAAGGCCATGTACGACAAGCACGGCCGCTGCGTCATCGCGGTGAGCGAAGGCATCCACGACGCCGAGGGTGCGCCCATCATCACCAAGCTCGCCGCCGACGTGGAGAAAGACGCCCATGGCAACGTGCAGCTCAGCGGCAGCGGCGCGCTGGCGGATCTGCTTTGCGAGGAGATCAAGGCCAGGCTGAAGATCAAGCGCGTGCGCGGCGACACCTTCGGCTACCTGCAGCGCAGCTTCGTCGGCTGCGTCAGCGACGTCGATGCGCGCGAGGCCCGCGAGGTGGGCGAGAAGGCCGTTCAGTACGCCATGTGGGGCGAAGGCAGCGGCTCGGTGGCCATCCGCCGCACCGGCTTCTACTCGGTGGACTATGAACTGCAGCCCTTGTCGGCCGTGGCCGGCAAGACGCGCACGATGGAAGACGAGTTCATCTCGGCCTCGGGCACCGATGTCACCGACCAGTTCAGGCTCTACCTGCGCCCCTTGCTCGGTTCGGGCATGCCGGATGCTTTCCGCCTGCGTCCCAACCCTGTTCCGAAGATCCTGAAGATCTAGCCCCATGCACATCGGCATCCTCACCGGCGGCGGCGACTGCCCCGGCCTCAACGCGGTCATCCGCGCCGTCACGCTGGCCCTGGTGGGCCAGGGCGCGGCCAAGGTCACCGGCATCGAACGCGGCTTCCACGGCCTGCTCATCCGCCGCTCGCGCACGCTCACGCCCGAGAGCGTGGTCGACATCCTGGCCGAGGGCGGCACCATCCTGGGCACGCACAACAGCTGCGACCCTTTCCGCTTCGAAGGGCGCGACCAGAGCGAGCAAGCGCTGGCCTACGCGAAGGAACTGGGCCTGGACGCGCTGGTGGTCATCGGCGGCGACGGCACCATGAGCATCGCCCACCGCTTCGCGCACCGCGGCCTGCCCATGGTGGGCGTGCCCAAGACCATCGACAACGACCTGCCCGCCACCGACCGCACCTTCGGTTTCGACAGCGCCGTGGCCGTGGTCTCCGAGGCGCTGGACCGCATCGCCACCACGGCGCGCAGCCACCAGCGCGTGATGATCGTCGAGACCATGGGCCGCTACGCCGGGTGGATCGCGCTGGAAGGCGGCCTGGCCGGCGGCGCCGACGTCATCCTGCTGCCCGAGCTGCCCTTCAGCGTCGAGGCCGTGGCCGCGCACGCGCGCCGGCGCGAGGCCGCCGGGCTGCACACGCTGATCTGCATCGCCGAAGGTGCGCGCGCCGAAGGTGAAGGCCTGACGGTGCGCGAGCGCATCGCCGGCAGCCCCGACCCGCTGCGCCTGGGCGGCGTCAGTGCCTGGCTCCAGCAGCGGCTGCAGCCGCTGGTGCAGAGCGAGGTGCGCAGCACGCTGCTGGGCCACACGCAGCGTGGCGGCACGCCCACCGCCTTCGACCGCATCCTGGCCACGCGTTTCGGATGGCATGCCGCGGAGCTGGTGCTCAAGGGCGAGTTCGGCCGCATGGTGGCGCTGCAAGGCGACACCATCGTCAGCCACTCGATCGACGCCATCGCCGGCCACACGCGCCCGGTGCCCGCGGACGACCCGCTGCTGCAGGTGGCGCGCGGCACCGGCGTGATGCTGGGCACATGACGCTGCCCGCCGCGCTGCCGGGCGAGCGCCTGCGCTACGAGGGCCTGCACTGCTACGTCGACGGCAGCGGCCCGCCGCTGCTGCTGGTGCACAGCGTCAACGCGGCGGCCTCGGCGGCCGAGGTGCGGCCGCTGTACGAGCATGCCCGCCGCACGCGCACCGTGTTCGCGCCGGACCTGCCGGGCTACGGTTTTTCCGAACGCATCGATCGCCTCTACACCCCGCGCCTGATGACCGACGCGCTGCACGCCACCGTGCGCCAGATCCAGGCCCGCTGCGGCCCGGCGCCGGTGGACGCGCTGGCGGTGTCGCTGGGCTGCGAGTTCCTGGCGCGTGCTGCCGTGGAGCAGCCCGCTGACTTCCGCCGCCTGGCGCTGGTCAGCCCCACCGGCTTCAACGGCAACGCCGTGCGCCGCGGGCCCCCGGGCAGCACGCGTGCCGTGCCCGGCCTGCACCGCGTGCTGAGCCACCCGCTCTGGGCGCAGGGCCTGTTCAAGCAGCTCACGCGGCCGGGCGTGGTGCGTTTCTTCCTCGAGAAGACCTGGGGCGGCAAGGCCATCGACGAGGCCATGTACCAGTACGCCGTGGCCACGGCGCGCGAGCCCGGTGCGCGCTTCGCGCCGCTCAGCTTCCTGGGCGGCGGCCTCTTCAGCGCCGACATCCACAGCATCTACGAGGCGCTGGGCCAGCCCGTCTGGGCCAGCCACGGCGTGCGCGGCGACTTCACCGACTACCGCGGCCTGGCCATGATCTCCGGCCGGCCGAACTGGCGTGTCAGCGTCTTGCAGACCGGTGCGCTGCCCTACTTCGAGCTGCCGGCAGAATTCAACGCCGCCATGGACGCTTTCTTCGCCGATTGATGGACCCTTCGACCGCCGCGCCGCGCAAGCTCTCCGCCGTCGAGGTGCGGGTGCTCAGCCGCCTGCTGGACCACGCGCAGACGCTCACGCCCACCGAGCTGGAAGACTTCGTCGAGCAGCTGCCGCCGGCGCAGCAGCCGCTGGTGCCGCGCCTGCGCGAGCGGCTGGCGCAGATCGCGCAGCCGCGGCCCGACCTGCCGCCGCCGCCGCCCAAGCGGCTGGAGCCGGTGAAGAAGCCGCCGTCGCGCCAGGGCGAGCGCGTGGGCGCGTACCGGCTGTTGCAGGAGCTGGGCACGCCCGGCCCCGAGACGCTGTGGCTGGCCGAACGCGGCGAAGGCGCGGCCAAGGTCACCGTGGCACTGATGCTGCCGGCCGACGAGGCCGCGGCCGAGCGGCAGCTGGTGTCGATGCCCGAGCACCCCAACGTCGAGCGCCTGCAGTACGCCGGCATCGACGAGCGCGGCCGTCCTTTCCGCGTCATGCGCCGCGTGGAGGGTGTGCCCCTGCTTCAGCATGCCCGGCGGCGGCGCCTGAGCGCGGCGCAGCGCGTGCAACTGCTGCTGCCCGTGTGCCAGGCGGTGGCGCACGCCCACACCGAGCTGCTGGCGCATGGCGACATCCGCCCGGGCAACCTGCGCGTGGACGACGAGGGCCGCATCGTGCTGCTGGACTGGGGGCAGGGCCGGCTGCTGGTGCCGGTCACCGCGCTGGCCGACCTGCGCGCGCTGGCGCACCTGCTGGAGCAGGTGCTGGAAGGCAGTTCACCAGGGCCGGACCTGAAGGCCATCCTGCACCGCGCGCTGCACGCGCCGCCGGCCGACCGCTACCCCAACCTGCTGGCCTTCGTGGAAGACCTGCAGCGCGTGCTGGAGCACCGGCCCGTGCCTGGCGGGCATGCCACCGCGCTGCACCGCGCCACGCTGTTCGCGCGCCGGCACCGGCTGGCGCTGGCCGGCGGTGCCGTGGGCGTGCTGCTGCTGGCCACCGTGCTGAGCATGGCCGTGAACCACTTCCGCCAGAGCCAGCAGCAGGCCGAGCGTTCCAACCTCGCGCGCGCTTTCGTGATGGAGGCGCTGGGCGAAGCCGAACCGGTGGAAGGCGCTGCCAGCGCCGCGACGCCCGCGGTCGACCCCGCCTTGCTGGCGCCGCGGCTGCAGCGCGCGCTGGAACAGACCCGCACCGGCTTCGACGGGCGGCCCGTGCTGCGCGGCCAGGTGCTCACCGAGCTGGCGCTGCGCTTCCGCGACCTCGGCCAGGGCGACACCGCCCAGGCCGTGCTTCGCGAGGCGGTGGACCTGCTGCAGGGCACGGCGCGCAGCGCCGACCCGGCGCTGGCGATGGCGCGTGCGCAGCTGGCCTGGCAGCTGGTGGACAACCGCACCCCCGGCAGCGAGGCCAAGGTGCTGGCCGAGCAGGTGCTGGCCCAGTGCGGCGGCAGCGCCTGCGCGCCGGCGCGCCAGCGCGCCGAGGAGGCCTTGCAGCGCCTGCTGGCACCGGCTTCGAAGTGAGTGCGGCGCTGAATACATGACGTGCCCTGGCAGGTAGGCGGTGCCACCCTGCGCGCATGCCCACCCGCCGACGCTTCCTGGCCGCCGTCGCCACCACGCCCGCCCTGGCTGCGGAGGCCGCCCCAACGCTGTTCGAACTGCGCCGCTACCGCATGCGCCCAGGCCGTCGCGACACGCTGCTGGCCATGTTCGAGAGCGTGTTCCAGGACGCCTACGAGGCCGGAGGCACACGCATCGTGGGCAGCTTTCGGGACCTCGACGACGCCGACCGCTGGGTCTGGATCCGCGCCTTCCCGGACGCCGTCCAGCGCGGCCCCGCGCTCGCGAACTTCTATGGCAGCGCGGCCTGGGTGGCCGGGCGGGAGGCCGCCAATGCCACCATCGCCGACGTCGCCCCGGCGCTGCTGCTGCGGTCGCATCAAGAAGGCCTGCCGCCCGCCGATGCCGCGCCGGCCCCGGTGTTCGTGATCACGGTCCACCCGCTGGCGCCGCAGCATGCGGCGGCCTTTCCGGCCTTCTTCGACGCGACCGTGGCGCCCACGCTGTCGGCCCTGGGCGTGGCGCCCTTCGCCAGCTTCGTGAGCGACACGCGCCCGAATGCCTTTCCGCGCCAGCCGGTGCATGAAGGGCCGGTGTTCGTCAGCGTACAGCGCTTTGCCAGCCGGGCGGCCTGCGACGCCTTCATCGAAGCACGCCAGGCGGCCTGGCGCGGCAAGGTGCAGGCGGCGCTGGCGCGGCGCCTGGCCGGCCCGCTGGAGACCATGCGCCTTCAGCCGGCGCCGCGCTCGCGCTGGCGGTGACGCGTGGCCATGCGCTGCGCCCAGCGCGCCACCAGCTCGCGCAGCGCCGGCGGCGCCAGCACTTCGGCCTCGGGCGCCAGCGACAGGACCAGGCGCGCGGCCTGCTCGTGGCTTTCGATCGGCAGGGTCAGCGTCGCCCAGCCGGCCGGCTGCGCCGGCACGGCGGCGGCCACGGCCCGGGCCGCGTAGCTGCCCTGTTCGGCCAGGCGCCGACGGGCCTCGGCCGATGCCTTCAGCGTGGCCGTCAGTGGCCGCAGTTCGCGCTCGAAGCGCTGCAGCGAGGCTTGCCACCATTTCGGCAGTTCGAAGCCGGCCGGCCGGTCGAAGCCGGCTTCGGTGACGGCCAGCGTGCGGATGGCGGCCACCTTCAGCGTCATCGTGCGCGCCCCCTGGCGCACCACGGCATACCAGGTGCCGGCCTTGAGCACCAGGCCCAGCGGTTCGGCCTGCCAGCGCCGCAGACCCTTCCAGCTCTCGTACTCCAGGGCCACGCGACGCCGGTCCAGCACGGCGCGCATGAGGGCCGGCAGGTGCGCCGCCGGTTCGGTGTCCTGGTACCAGCCCAGCGGGTCGACGTGCAGGCTGTCCTGCAGGCGCCCGGCCAGCGCCGCCGTCTCGCCGGGCAGGGCCGCCAGCAGCTTGCCGCGCACACGCTGCGTCGCGCTGCCCAGGCCCAGCTCGCGCGCCGCGCCGGGCAGCCCCAGCAGCGGCAGCGCCTGGGCCTCGTCGGGCAGCAGGCCGGTGAGCTGCGTGCGGAAGCCCTCGCGCAGGCGGAAGCCGCCGCCGGGGCCGCGGTCGCCGATGACGGGCACGCCGGCGGCCGAGAGCTCGTCGATGTCGCGGTGGATGGTGCGCACCGAAACCTCGAACTCCTGCGCCAGCGCCTCGGCCGTGAGCCGCGGCCGCAGCTGCAGCAGGATCAGGATCGACAACAGGCGGCTGGCGCGCATCGGCAGGCCTCGGAAATCATGACAAGGATTGTCAACTGGCCGGATGCAGCATGGCGCATCCCGAACACCCGGAGAACGTGCATGGATCCTCTGTCCCCCGAACGCCGCGACTGCCTGCAGTCCGCCACCGCGCTGGTGGTCGCTGCAGGCGTCTCGGTGTCAGTCCGGGCCGCCGGTGGCCCGACGGCGCCCACGCCCGGCCCGACGATGACGGGGCCCTCGCCGCGCCAGCGCACGCCGGGCAAGCCGGGCGACTTCGACTTCCTCAGCGGCCACTGGAAGATCCACAACCTGCGCCTGCTGGACGACGGCCGCTGGGACGAGTTCGAAGGCGAAGCCAGCTGCTTCGGCATCCTGGGTGGGGTTTGCAGCGTCGAGGAGCTGCGCATCCCGGCGCGCAAGTTCAGCGGCATGGGGTTGCGCCTGCTGGACCTCAAGCAGCAGCTCTGGGTGGACCACTGGGTCAGCGGCAAGTCCGGCGTGGTGACGCTGCCGGGGATGAACGGGTCCTTCGAAGGCGGCGCCGGTCTCTTCGAGGCCGACGACGAGGAGAACGGCAAGCCGGTGAAGTACCGCGGCGTGTGGGACCAGGTCAGCGCGCGCGGCTGCCGCTGGCAGCAGGCCAGCTCGCGCGACGGCGGGCGCAGCTGGGCGCTGAACTGGTCGATGCTGTGGACGCGCGCAGGCTGAGCCGCGCCTGCGCCTACAGCGCCTTCGTCGCGATGCGGAAGTCCGGGTCTTCCGGGAAGGGGCCCAGGGTGAAGCCCAGGCTGTTCATCAGCTTGAACATCGGCTGGTTGTTGCTGAGGATGAGCCCGATGATCTCGCTCAGGCCCTTGCTGCGCGCCGACTCGATGATGGACATCATCAGCCGCGAGCCCAGGCCCTTGCCCGCAAAGTCGTCGGCCACCACCAGACTGAACTCGCAGCTGGTGCCGTCCGGGTTGGTGATGTAGCGGCTGACGCCGACGATGCGTTCGGTCTCGCTCACCGTGCCGTCGTCGGCCGTGCTGCGTTCCTTCACCACGGCCACCAGGGCCATCTCGCGGTCGTAGTCGATCAGCGTGAAGCGCGCCAGCATGCGCGTCGGCAGCTCGGGCATCTGGCTGGCGAAGCGGAAGTAGCGGCTTTCGGCCGACAGGCCGCGCACCAGCGCCTGCAGCATCTCGGCGTCGTCGGGATGGATGGGCCGGATGGTGTAGGCACCGCCGCCCTTCAGCGGCCATTCGCGGTCCTGGCCGGACGGGTAGGGCAGGATGGCCAGATGGCCGTAGGTGCCCGGCGAGGTGCCGGAGTTCTCGATCACGATGCGCGCGTCCACCGCCACGGCGCCGTGCTCGTCGACGATGATGGGGTTGATGTCCATCTCGCGCAGTTGGGGCAGCGCACAGACCATCTCGCTCACGCGCAGCAGCACGGTCTCCAGCGCGCCCAGCTCGGCCGCGGGGGCGCCGCGCCACTCGCCCAGCATCTCGGCCACGCGGGCGCGCGTGATCATCTGCCGCGCCAGGAACTGGTTCAGCGGCGGCAGCTCCATCGCGCGGTCGGCGATGAGCTCGATCATCGTGCCGCCGGCGCCGAAGGTGATGACGGGGCCGAAGGCCTCGTCGGTGGTGAGGCCCACGAAGACCTCGCGGCCATGCTCGGGCCGGGCCATCGGCTGCACCGTGATGCCGTTGATGCGCGCCTGCGGCACGGCGCGCGCCACCGCGGCCAGCATCTCGTTGTAGCGGTCGCGCACCTGGGCGGCGTTGTGCACGTTGAGCACCACGCCCTGCACGTCGCTCTTGTGGCTGATGTCAGGGGAGTCGATCTTCAGCGCCACCGGGAAGCCCTGCTGGCTGGCGATCAGCATGGCTTCGTTGGCGGTGCGTGCGAGCATGGTGCGCGTCACCGGGATGTGGAAGGCGGCCAGCAGGGCCTTGCTCTCCATCTCGGTCAGCACGTTGCGGCGCTCGGCCAGCACGCCCTCGATGAGCAGGCGCGCGCCTTCGGTGTCCGGCGCCAGCCCGCCCACCAGGGGCGGCGGCGTCTGCTGCAGCAGCTGCTGGTTCTTGTAGAAGCTGGCGATGCTGTGGAAGGCGTCCACCGCGCCTTCCGGCGTGCGGAACACGGGCATCTTGCGTGCCGCCATGCGTTCGCGCGCCGGGCGCACGCTGGCTTCGCCCAGCCAGCAGCCCAGCACCGGCTTGGCGGTCGGCGTGAAGGCCGCGGCCACGGCGTCGGCGATGGCGTCGGTGTCCACACCGGCCTTGGGCGCGTGCAGGATCAGCACGCCGTCGGCGTCGCGGTTGGCGACCGCGGCCTGCATGGCCAGCACGTAGGCCTCGGGCGGGGCGTCCTCGCCCAGGTCGGCCACGTGGCCCACCTTCAGGCCCAGCGACTGCGCCCAGTCGGCGGCCAGCACGGCCGG
>JAEUPH010000140.1 GCA_016790395.1 Rubrivivax sp.
GCGATCTACACCGAGGCCAAGAAGTTCGAGAAGATCGACTTCAAGGACATCGCCAAGGGCAGCGCCAAGCACGAAGCCGCGGGCGACAACGGCTGGGTGGCGATGGTGCAGCATTACTTCGCGAGCGCCTGGCTGGTGCCCAGCAGCGGCGCGCGCGAGTTCCGCACCGCCAAGGTGGCCGACAACCACTACACGGTGGCCATGGTGCTGCCGCTGGGCGAGGTGGCGGCAGGCGCCACCAAGGCGCACGAGGCCACGCTCTTCGCCGGCCCGCAGGAAGAACACAAGCTCGCCGCGCTGGCGCCGGGCCTGGAGCTGGTGAAGGACTACGGCTGGTTCACGGTGCTGGCCAAGCCGCTGTTCTGGCTGCTGGACAAGCTGCACGGGATGATCGGCAACTGGGGCTGGGCCATCGTGGCGCTGGTGGTGCTGCTGAAGATCGCCTTCTACTGGCTCAACGCCAGCGCCTACCGCAGCATGGCCAAGATGAAGGCGGTGGCGCCCAAGGTCACCGAGCTGCGCGAGCGCTACAAGGACAAGCCGCAGCAGATGCAGCAGGAGATGATGCGCATCTACCGCGAGGAGAAGGTCAACCCGTTGGGCGGCTGCCTGCCGATCTTCGTGCAGATGCCCTTCTTCATCGCGCTGTACTGGGTGCTGCTGTCCAGCGTGGAGATGCGCAACGCACCCTGGATCGGCTGGATCACCGACCTGGCGGCCAAGGACCCGTGGTTCATCCTGCCGGTGCTGATGACGGCCTCTTCGCTGTTCCAGGTGTGGCTGAACCCGACGCCGGCCGACCCGATGCAGGCCAAGCTGATGTGGTTCATGCCGCTGGCCTTCGGCTTCATGTTCTTCTTCTTCCCGGCCGGCCTGGTGCTGTATTGGCTGACGAACAACATCCTGTCGATCGCGCAGCAGTGGTACATCAACCGCAGCCTCGGGGTGCAGTAGCGCCGCAGCGGCCTGGGTGCAGCGCAGCAACGCGCGAAACGTCACGCAGGCAGCGGAGACGACACCTGAACGGGGGTTGAGAAGCCGCCCCGGCAGGCCGAACATGCGTGCCATGCGGGCGACCCGGCTGCAGTCCAGCCGGCTCAGGAGTCACAGACGCGGGGCCCTCACCAGCCCCGCGCCGCTCCACCCGCGCCATACATTAGGCCCCCAACCTCGCTAGCGCTCGGTACCCCCGAGGGGGCCGTCCGCCGGCGGACCGGCGGAGCCGGATCCGTGGCGGGAAGCTTGATCCGTCACCTGTGCGTTTTTCCGACTCGCCCATCATTGCCATCGCCAGCGCCCCCGGGCGCGGCGCGGTGGGCATCGTGCGCGCCAGCGGGCGCGACCTTTCGCCGCTGATCGAAGCTGTCTGCGGCCGTGCGCTGGTGCCACGCGTGGCCACGCTGCTGCCGTTCCGGGGCGCGGGCGGCGAGACACTGGACCGCGGCCTGGCCATCCACTTCCCGGCACCGCACAGCTACACCGGCGAAGACGTGCTCGAACTGCAGGCCCACGGCGGCCCGGTGCTGCTGCAGCTGCTGCTGGCGCGTTGCCTGCAGGCGATGCCCCAGCTCCGCCTGGCCCAGCCGGGTGAGTTCACCGAACGCGCCTTCCTCAACGACAAGCTCGACCTCGCCCAGGCCGAGGCCGTGGCCGACCTCATCGACGCCAGCACCGAAGCCGCGGCGCGTTCGGCGGCGCGTTCGCTCTCGGGCGCCTTCTCCGCCGAGATCACGCAGCTGGCCGAGCGCACCGTGAAGCTGCGCATGCTCGTCGAGGCCACGCTCGATTTCCCCGAGGAGGAGATCGACTTCCTCGAACAAGCCGGCGCACGCGCGCAGCTCGACGGCATGGCCGCCGCCATCGCCGCGGCGCTGGCCCGTGCGCGCCAGGGCGCGCTGCTGCGCGAAGGCCTGCGTGTGGTGCTGGCGGGGCAACCCAACGTGGGCAAGAGCTCGTTGCTGAACGCGCTGGCCGGGGCCGAGCTGGCCATCGTCACACCGATCCCCGGCACCACACGCGACCGCGTGGCCGAGACGATCCAGGTCGAGGGCGTGCCGCTGCACATCACCGACACCGCCGGCCTGCGCCAGCATGAACACGCGGCCGACGAGGTGGAGCGCATCGGCATCGGCCGCAGCTGGGAGGCGATCCGCGGTGCGGATGTCGTGCTGTTCCTGCACGACCTCTCGCGCCGCGGCGAGGCGGCCTACGAAGCCGGCGAGGCGGCGATCGCCGCCGAACTGCCGGCGGGTGTGCAGGTCATCGACGTCTGGAACAAGGCCGACCTCGCGGCACCGGGCTCTGCACCCGAAGGGGGCCTGGCCATCTGCGCCAGGAGCGGCGACGGCTTGCCCGCGCTGCGCCAGGCCTTGCTCGCCCAGGCCGGCTGGCAGGCGGCGCCCGAAGGGCTCTTCATCGCGCGCACACGCCACGTGCAGGCGCTCAGGCGCTGCGCCGAACACCTCGCGCTCGCGCAGGCCCACGCCGCGCAGCGCGATGCCGCGCTCGACCTGCTGGCCGAAGAGCTGCGCCTGGCCCACGGCGCCCTGGGCGAGATCACCGGCGAGTTCACGAACGAAGACCTGCTGGGCGAGATCTTCAGCCGTTTCTGCATCGGCAAGTGAGCGTGGCTTGAGCGGCCTGGACCTCGCCGTCATCGCCGGCTACCTGCTGCTGACACTCGGCGTCGGTGCGCTGGCCACCCGCCGCTCCCGCCGCTCCCGCCACGCCGGCGGCGCCGACGACTACTTCCTCGGCGCGCGCGACCTGCCGGCCTGGGCCGTGATGCTCTCCGTGGTGGCCACCGAAACCTCGGCGCTGACGGTGATCTCGGTGCCCGGCATCGCGGCGCGCGGTGACTTCACGTTCCTGCAGCTCGCCTTCGGCTACCTGCTCGGCCGCATCGTGGTGGCGGCCTGGTTGCTGCCCGGCTACGTGGACGGCACGCAGCAGACCGCCTACCAGCGGCTCGAAGCCCGCTTCGGCGCACCGGTGCGGCGCGCGCTGGCGGCGGTGTTCCTCGCCACACGTTTCCTCGCCGACGGCGTGCGCATCTTCGCCGGCGCGATCCCGCTCGCGCTCGTCACCGGCTGGGACGTGGCCCTCTCGATCGTCGCGATGGGCGGCGTGACGCTGCTCTACACCTTCACCGGGGGCCTGCGCGCGGTGGTGTGGGCCGACGTGCTGCAGCTGGCCGTGTACGTGGCCGGCGGCGTGGCTGCGTTGTATGTTGCGCTGCAGCTGGTGGGCGATCCGGCGGTGGCCTGGGCACGCGCAGCGGAAGCCGGCAAGCTGCGGCTGTTCGACTTCAGCCTCGACGCCCGCTTTGGTTTCTTCGCCGGCCTGCTCGGCGGCGCGCTGCTCTCGGCCGCCAGCCATGGCACCGACCACATCGTCGTGCAGCGCCTGCTGGCCACGCGCAGCCTGCGTGACGCACGCGTTGCGCTCGTCGGCTCGGGCGTGCTCGTGATCGCGCAGTTCGCGCTCTTCCTGGCCGTGGGCACGGCGCTCTGGGCCGCGGGCCACGCGCCGGCCGGCACGCCGGGCGACGAGCTGTTCCCGCGCTTCGTCATCACGCAGCTGCCCGCAGGGCTGGCGGGCCTGGTGATCGCCGGCATCCTGGCTGCGGCGATGAGCACCATCAGCTCCTCGATCAGCGCCATGGCCTCGTCGTTCACCTATGACCTGTACGCCAGCTGGCGCGGCCGCGACAGGGATGCCGCACACCTGCTGCAGATGGGCCGCTGGTTCTCGCTGCTGTGGGGCTTGCTGCTGATCGGCGGCGCGCTCGGCTTCCACGCCTTTGCCAGTGGCCGCGACACGCCGGTGGTGGTGCTGGCGCTGTCGATCGCCTCGGTGACCTATGGCGCGCTGCTGGGCAGTTATGTGCTGGCGGGCACGAAGGTGCTCGGGCGCGACGTGATCACCGGCGCCACGGTGTCGGTGGTGGTGATGCTGGGCCTCGTGATGGGCGCGAAGCTGTCGTTCCTGTGGACCGTGCCGCTCGGCACGGCGCTGACCGTGTTGGTGGCGCTGGCCCGGGCCGCACTCAGTGGCCCTCAAAATCCACCAGCGTGAAGAGCGGCAGCCCCGACTCGCGCAGCCGCCTGGAGCCGCCGAGCTCAGGCAGGTCGACGATGGCGGCGCCCTCCACCACCGTGGCGCCCAGGCGCTCCAGCAGCTTGCGGCCGGCCATCATCGTGCCGCCGGTGGCGATGAGGTCGTCGATCAGCACCACGCGGTCGCCGGGTTTCACGGCGTCGGTGTGCAGCTCCACGGTGGCGCTGCCGTACTCCAGCTCATAGGTCTCTTCCACGGTCGTGAAGGGCAGCTTGCCCTTCTTGCGGATGGGCACGAAACCCACGCCGAGCTCATAGGCCACCACGCTGCCGAGGATGAAGCCACGCGCGTCCAGGCCGGCCACCACGCTGGGCCGGGCACCGAACCAGCGGTGCACGAACTGGTCGATCAGCACGCGGAACACACGCGGGTTGGACAGCAGCGGCGTGATGTCGCGGAACTGCACGCCCGGCGCCGGCAAGTCGGGCACGGTGCGGATGTGGCGGCGGATGTACTCGGCGGGGGTGAGCTCGGTGAGGTCGGTGGGTTTGGTGGGAGCCGCTGCGTTCATGCCGCGATGCTGCTACGAGATGGAGAGGCGCGCCAGCACCCGCACCGCATCGCCCGGGCCGGGTGCCAGCACCAGGCCTTCACCCGAGGCCGAGTTCTCGCCGGTCAGCGCCGACAGCACGAACATGTGGGTCACCCAGGCCTCGAAACGCGGGTTGCCGCCGCGGGCTGCCGCCACCGCGCGCAGCGCCGCGCGCAGCTTCTGCAGCGACTCCACGTTCGTCTGCTCGCTGCTGCCGCGTGGCGACCCCAGCGCCGCCCAGCGCTCGGGCTCGCCGCCGAAGGCCAGTGTGGCGGTGTCGATGCAGCGGCACCACGGGCTCGAGCGCACACGCGCCGGCACCAGCGTGCCGGCCTTGAACCACGCGCCGACACGCCGCGCCTGCGCGCGGCCTTCCTCACTGAGATTGCGTTGCGTGCTGCAGTCGCCCAGCGTGAAGCCGGGCGGATCGAAGGTGCCCGGCGCCAGCGCGTGGCGGAAGGCCACCACCACGCCGCCGGCGCGCAGCAAGTCACGCACACGTTCGTCGGCACGCGCCGGTTGCCACGCACCGGCCAGCAGCGCAGCGCCGGCGCCGAGCGCCCGGCGGCGATCAGGCCACGGGCTGGAAGGCATAGCCGTTGCCCTGGGCCACGGCGCGGCCGAACGCGGGGAAGGGGAAGTGGAAGCCGCCCACCATCGCGTTGCTGGCCACCACGCGCTCGAACACCGCGCGGCGTGTCTTGCGGGCGGCCTCGGCGTCCATGTCGAAGGTCACCGCCCAATCGGGGTTGCGTGCGAACAGCGCCGGCACGTTGGTGAGGTCACCCACGTAGCTGAAGGTCTGGCCGCCCGAGCTCAGCTCGAACAGCGTGTGCCCCGGCGTGTGGCCGAAGGCGGCCACGCTCTTGATGCCCGGGGCCACCTCGGTGCCGGGCTCGAAGCGCACCAGCATCTCGGCCGGCATCTGCGCAAAGGTGCGGCGCGCGTTGTTGAAGGCGCCCTTCATCGCCTCGGGCGCGGCGGCCAGGCGCGCGTCGTCCATCCAGAAGGCATGTTCGGGTGCCGGCACCATGACCTTGGCGCGGCTGAACACGAACTCGCCGGCGCGGTTGCGCAGGCCGTTGATGTGGTCGCCGTGGTAGTGCGTGATGAGCACGGTGTCGATGTCGGTGGGCGCAAAGCCGGCGGCGCGCAGGTTCTCCAGCAGCTTGCCGGTGGTGGGGCCGCCCCAGTCGCCGAGGCCGGTGTCCATCAGCACGCGGCGGTTGCCGGCCACCACCAGGAAGGGCGTGAACGGGATGTCGATGTACTCGGTGGGCAGCCCCTGCGAGGCCAGCAGCGCGCGCACCTCGGCGATCGGCGCGTTCTTCACGAACTCCTCGCCCAGCGGGCGGCGCGCGATGCCGTCGATCAGCGACACGATCTCCACGTCGCCCAGCTTCATGCGGCGGAAGCCGGGGCTGGGCAGCGTAGGCGTGCCCAGGTTGGGCGCGTTCTGCGCCCAGGCGGGCACGAAGGAGCCAGCGGCGTAGGCCAGCGGTGCGGCCAGGGCCGAGGTGAGGAAGCGGCGGCGGTCGAACATGGGGTACAGCAGGTGGGAGGGTTGACGGAGCGCGCGATGATTCGCAGCGCGCGGCCTGTGCGCAAAAGCTATCAAAGTTCCATCATTGATAGTGTGGGCATTGCGCCCGGGGCTTACGCCCTCAACCCTGTCCCAGCAGCTTGGCCTCGGCCAGTGCCAGCGGCTCGGGCAGGCCCGAGATGACCAGCGTGTCGCCGCCCTGCAGCTTCTCGCCCGGCTGCGGCAAGCGCGCGCCACCGCCGGCGCGGCGCAGCGCCACCACCGTCACGCCCATGGCGTGCAGCGCCAGGTCGTCGAGCGCGTGGCCCACGGTGCGCGCCGCTTCGGGGATCGTCACGCTGGCCAGGCGCGCCTGATCGAGCTCCTCCACGGTGTCGTCGTCGGCGCCGTGGAAGTAGCCGCGCAAGAGGCCGTAGCGCGCGTCGCGCGCGTCGCGCGTGATGCGGATCACGCGCTTCATCGGCACGCCCACCAGCGCCAGTGCGTGGCCGGCCAGCATCAGGCTGCCCTCGATGGCCTCCGGCACCACCTCGGTGGCGCCGGCGGCCTTGAGCCTGTCGATGTCGGCTTCGTCGATGGTGCGCACGATCACCGGCACCTTGGGCGCGTGCTCCTGCACCAGGCGCAGGATCTTCAGCGCCGAGGGCGTGTCGTTGTAGCTCACCACCACCGCCGCGGCGCGGGCCAGGCCCGCGGCCATCAGGCTCTGCAGCCGCGCGGCGTCGCCGAACACCACGCTGCGGCCGGCGGCGGCGGCCTGGCGCACGCGGTCGGGGTCGAGGTCCAGCGCCATGTAGGGGATGCGCTCCTGCGACAGCAGCCGCGACAGCGCCTGCCCGCTGCGGCCGTAGCCGCAGATGATCACGTGCGCCTCGGTGGCGATGGCCTTCTTGGCGATCGTCGTCAGCGCCACCGACTGCATCATCCAGTCGCTGCTGGACAGCCGGTTGACGATGCGGTTGCTGTACATGATGAGGAACGGCGTGGCCAGCATCGACAGCACCATGCTCGCCAGCACCGGGCTCATCCACTGCGGCGCCACGAGGCCGTTGTCGGCGCCGAGTGTCAGCAGCACGAAGCCGAACTCACCGGCCTGCGCCAGGTACAGGCCGGTGCGCAGCGCCACGCCGGGCGTGGCGCGGAAGGCCCAGGTGAGCGCGGCCACGAGCGCGAACTTGGCCAGCACCGGCGCGCTGGTGAGCGCCAGCACCAGGAACCACTGGTCAATCACCGGCCGCCAGTCCAGCTTCATGCCGATGGTGATGAAGAACAGGCCCAGCAGCACGTCGTGGAAGGGCCGGATGTCGGTTTCCACCTGGTGCTTGTATTCGGTCTCGGCCACCAGCATGCCGGCGACGAAGGCCCCCAGCGCCAGGCTCAGGCCGGCGTGCTCGGTCAGCCAGGCCAGGCCCAGGGTCATGAGCAGCAGGTTGAGGATGAACAGCTCCTCGCTCTTGCGCCGCGCCACCTGCGTGAGCCACCAGCGCATGACGCGCTGGCCGCCCACCAGCAGCAGGGTCAGCAGCAGGCCGGCCTTCAGCGTGGCCAGCACGAGCGCGAAGGCCATGTCGCGGCCGCTTTCGCCCAGCGCCGGGATCAGCACCAGCAGCGGCACCACGGCCAGATCCTGGAACAGCAGCACGCCCATGACGCGGCGGCCGTGCTCGCTGTCGACCTCCAGCCGCTCGGACATCAGCTTCACCACGATGGCCGTGGACGACATGGCCAGCGAGCCGCCCAGCACCACCGCACCCTGCCAGCCCATCTGCCACGCGCCGTCGAAGAAGGCGGCATAGGCCCACACCAGCAGGAAGTGGCCGGCCACCGTGGCCAGCATGGTCAGCGCCACCTGCGACAGGCCCAGCCCGAACACCAGCGTGCGCATGCTGCGCAGCTTGGGCAGGTTGAACTCCAGCCCGATGACGAACATCAGGAACACGACGCCGAACTCGGCCAGCACCCGCACGCCCGCGCTGTCCTTGGCCAGGGCCAGGGCGTTGGGGCCGATGAGCACGCCCACCACCAGGTAGCCCAGCATGGGCGGCAGCTTCAGCGAGCGGCAGGCCACCACGCCGATCACGGCGGCGAACAGGTACAGCAGGGTCAGTTCGAGGGTGGTGGCCAAGGGCGCGCTAGGGTGGGGCTGCCTACAATCGTCCGATGCTATTCGACGGTCTGCTGCAGCCATGAACGACGCCCCCCACTTCGACGGCCGGCGTGCGCTGGACATGGCCGTGCGCACCCTGGAGATCGAGGCCCGGGCGCTCTCGTCGCTCACCGGCCGGCTGGGCGACGCCTTCGCCGCCGCCGTCCAGGCCATGCTCGCCTGCCAGGGCCGCGTGGTGGTGATGGGCATGGGCAAGAGCGGCCATGTGGGGCGCAAGATCGCGGCCACGCTGGCCTCCACCGGCACGCCGGCCTTCTTCGTCCACCCGGCCGAAGCCAGCCATGGCGACCTCGGCATGGTCATCGGCGGCGACGTGGTGCTGGCCATCAGCAACAGCGGCGAGAGCGAAGAACTGGGCGCCATCCTGCCGGCCATGCGGCGCCTGGGCGT
The DNA here is from genome assembly GCA_016790395.1 of Rubrivivax sp. Taxonomy (GTDB): domain Bacteria; phylum Pseudomonadota; class Gammaproteobacteria; order Burkholderiales; family Burkholderiaceae_C; genus Rubrivivax. Next base: position 8,752 of record JAEUPH010000140.1, read on the forward strand.
GACGCTGGTGGCGATGACGGGCAAGCCCGGCTCGTCGCTGGCGCGCCATGCCGACATCGTGCTGTCCAGCGCCGTCGACGAAGAAGCCTGCCCCTTGAACCTGGCGCCCACGGCCAGCACGACGGCGCAGATCGCCCTGGGCGACGCGTTGGCCGTGGCGCTGCTGGACGCGCGCGGCTTCCGCCCGGAGGACTTCGCGCGTTCGCACCCCGGCGGCAGCCTGGGCCGCAAGCTGCTGATGCACGTGCGCGACCTCATGCGCAGCGGCGATGCGCTGCCCACCGTCGGCCCGGGTGCCAGCTTCACCGAGCTGCTGCGCGCCATGACGGCCAAGGGCCTGGGCTTCGCCGCCGTGGTGGGTGACGACGGCCAGCCCCTGGGCATCTTCACCGATGGCGACCTGCGCCGCCTCATCGAGCGCGGCGCCGACCTGCGCTCGCTGATGGCCGAGCAGGTGATGCACCGCTCGCCGCGCCTGGTGCGCGACGAGGCGCTGGCGGTGGACGCCGCCGGCGTGATGGAGCAGTACCGCATCACCAGCGTGCTGGTGGTGGACGGTGAAGGCCGCCTCGTCGGCGCTCTCAACTCCAACGACCTCATGCGCGCCAAGGTGATCTGAGTGCCGGCGCTGCAGTTCCCCCCCGAGACCCTGCTGCGCGCGCAGGGCCGCGGCCTGGGCGTGAAGCTGGCCATCTTCGACGTCGACGGCGTGCTCACCGACGGCCGCATCTACATCGGCGAACAGGGCGAGACCGTGAAGGCCTTCGCCACGCTGGACGGCCATGGCATCAAGATGCTGGCGCAGGGCGGCATCGTGCCGGCGGTGATCACGGGGCGCGACTCGCCGGCGGTGCGGCGCCGCCTGGCCGACCTGGGCGTGGTGCATGCCGCCTTCGGTGCGCACGACAAGCTGGCGGCGGCACTGCCGCTGCTGGCCGCGCTGGGTGTCGAATGGGCCGACGTCGCCGTGATGGGCGACGACTGGCCCGACCTGCCGCTGCTCACCCGCGCCGCCTTCGCCTGCGCACCGGCCAACGCCCACGCCGAGGTCAAGGCCGTGGCGCACCACGTCACCGCGCTGGCAGGCGGCCATGGCGCGGCGCGCGAGTTCTGCGACCTGCTGCTGATGGCGTGCGGGCGCTACGCCGCGCTGCTGGACAGCCAGTCCCGCACGCTGGACGGGCGCTGAGCGCGCCCCTGCGATGAGCGTCGAGCTGCACCTGCCGGACCTGCCGGACGTGCCCATCTCGCTGGGGCCGGCGCGCGGCGCGCCACCGCGCGTGCGCGTGCCCTGGCACCTGCGCCTGCGCGACACGCTCTCGGCCTACCTGCCCCTGCTGGTGATGGCCTTGCTGGCGCTGGCCAGCTGGTGGCTGGTGAAGCACTCGCCGCGCGGCAGCACGGTCTCCGAAGAGCGGCCGGTGAGCGCCGAGCCCGACTACACGATGGAACAGTTCGCGCTGGAGCGCTTCGACGCCCAGGGCCGCCTGAAGCTGCGCATCGAAGGCGCGCACATGCGGCACTTCCCGGCCACCGACCGCATCGAGATCGACCACGCGCAGATCCGCGCCGTCGCCGCCGACGGCCGCGTGACGGAGGCTCGCGCCCGCCGGGCCATCGGCAACGGCGACGGCAGCGAGCTGCAGTTGGTGGGGGGCGCCGAAGTCGTCAGCCAGGACCGCGCCGGCCAGCCGCTGCTGATGCGGGGCGAGTTCCTGCACGCCTTCTTCGTGACGGAAAGGGTGAAGAGCCACCAGCCGGTGCTGGTGCGCCTGGGCACGAGCGAAATCACCGCCGGCGGCCTGGAGTACGACCATGGCGCGGGCCGCCTGGAGCTGGCCGGCGCCGTGCGTGCGCGGCTCGTGCCAAGGACGCCGCCGGCCGGGCGGGCTGCGCGATGACGGCACCCCTGGTCTTCATCACCGGCGCCTCCAGCGGCATCGGGCAGGCCCTGGCAGCGCGCTTCGCGCACGACGGCTGGCGCCTGGCGCTGGTGGCGCGGCGCGCGGCGGAGATGCAGGCCTGGGCGACGGCGCAGGGGCTGGGCCCGGAGCGCGTGGGCATCTACGGGGCCGACGTCTCGAACATCGCGACGGCCGTGCAGGCCGGGCAGGAGTGCATCGCGCGCCAGGGCTTGCCGGACGTGGTCATCGCCGCCGCCGGCGTCAGCATCGGCATGGACACGGCCGAGCGTGACGACCTGGACGTGATGCACGACACCCTGGCGCTGAACCTCACCGGCACGGCCGCCACCTTCCACCCCTTCGTCAAGGCGATGCGTGAGCGCGGCTCGGGGCGCCTCGTCGGTATCGGCAGCGTGGCGTGGGTGCGGGGCCTGCCCGGGCATGGCGCCTACTGCGCCAGCAAGTCGGGCGTGGTGGCGTACTGCGAGAGCCTGCGCGGCGAGTGCCGCGGCAGCGGGGTTCGGGTGGTGACCCTGGTGCCGGGGTGGATCGCGACGCCGTTGACGGCGAAGAACCCCTACCGCATGCCTTTCCTGATGGCGCCCGAGGCCTTCGCCGATCGGGCCTTCGCGGCCATCCTGGCCGGCAGCAGCTACCGCGTGATTCCGTGGCAGATGGGCCTGGTGGCCAAGCTGCTGCGCGTCTTGCCCAATGCGCTGTTCGACCGGTTGCTGGCCGGCAAGGGCCGCAAGCCCCGACGCGGCGCAGGCGCCTAGTCCTTCGGCGCCTCAAACGACAACGGGTGCCGCTGGGCACCCGTTCGTCCTTCAGGCCGGCGTCCGCCGGCCCAGGCTTGTTGGCTCAGTAGCCGCCGCGGCTGCCGCCGCCACCGCCGCCGTAACCACCGCCGCCGCCACCGCCGCTGCGGCCACCGCCGCCGCCACCGTAGGGGCTGCGACCGCCGCCACCACCGCCGTAGGGGCTGCGGCCACCGCCGCCACCGCCACCGCCGCCGTAGCCGCCGCCACCACCGCCGCCGTAACCACCGCCGCCGCCACCGCCATAGCCGCCGCGGCTGCCGCCGCCACCGCCGAAGCCGCCGGGCCGCTCTTCACGAGGACGGGCCTCGTTGACGACGATGGCGCGGCCTTCCAGGGGCTGGCCGTTCATGCCGTTGATGGCGGCTTGCGCTTCGGCGTCCGAGCCCATTTCCACGAAGCCGAAGCCCTTGGAGCGGCCGGTTTCGCGGTCCATCATGACCTTCGCGGACGTGACGTTGCCGAACTGAGCGAAAGCTTGCTGGAGCGAGTCGTCGCGCACCGAGTAAGCCAGATTACCTACGTAAAGTTTGTTTCCCACGGGGAGCCCTCGATAGAACTTCAGAAACCATGCGGAGCTCAACCCTGCGATACCCAAACAGGCGAAAGGTGCGGCATCCAGACACAGACTCCCTATTACCTCACCGGGGGAGCACGCATGTAAAGTACCCGAGCGTCAAGTGTTGTTTTCGCGCCGAGGGGTCCTGGCCCGGTCGGTGAAGCGCCCGCGCGACACTCGCCCGCCAGCCACCCCAACCCTGCCCCGATGGACCTCCTCAAGCCCCTGATCGCTCTGCTGGCGATCGTGAACCCCATCGGCGTGGTGCCGTTCTTCATCCATTTCACGCAGAGCTTCAGCCGCGAGCAGCGGCAGCGCACCATCCGCATCAGCGCTTTCACGGCCTTCCTGGTGATCGCCCTCAGCGCGCTGGCCGGCCTGAAGATCATCGAGTTCTTCGGCATCTCGCTGGCTTCGTTCCAGGTTGGTGGCGGCTGCCTGCTGCTGATCAGCTCGCTGGCCATGCTCAACGCCGAGCAGGCCGACAGCAAGCCCAGCGACGTGGACGACGGCAACGAGAAGGTGGACGCCGGCGCCAGCATCGCGGTGGTGCCGCTCACCATTCCGCTGCTCACGGGGCCGGCCACCATCTCCACGATGGTGATCTACGCCGAGAAGACGCGCCACCTGTGGCAGCTGGGCGTGCTGGTGATCTACGGCGTGGTGATCGGCCTCGTCACCTACGCGGTGTTCACGGCCTCCGGCCGCATCGCCAAGGTGCTGGGCCGCACCGGCATCAACATCATGACGCGGCTGATGGGGCTGATCCTGGCGGCCATGGCGGTGGAACTGCTGGCCGACGGCCTGGTGAAGCTCTTTCCCGTGCTGGCCAGCCACGTGACGCGATGAGCCAGGACATCGACCCCTACGACTACATCGTGGTCGGCGGCGGCACGGCCGGTTGCCTGCTCGCCAACCGCCTGTCGGCGCAGAAGCACCAGCGCGTGCTGCTGATCGAGGCGGGCGGCCGCGACGACTACCACTGGATCCACATCCCGGTGGGCTACCTGTACTGCATCGGCAACCCGCGCACCGACTGGCTGTACTTCACCGAGCCCGACGCCGGACTCAACGGCCGCAAGCTGCGCTACCCGCGCGGCAAGGTGCTCGGGGGTTGCAGCAGCATCAACGGGATGATCTACATGCGGGGCCAGTCGCGCGACTACGACCAATGGGCCGCGGTCACCGGCGACGAGGCCTGGCGCTGGGAGGCCTGCCTGCCCTATTTCAAGCGGCACGAGGACCACTGGCGTGGCGCCGACGAGTTCCACGGCGCCGGCCAGGAGTGGCGCGTCGAGAAGCAACGCCTGAACTGGGAGATCCTGGACGCCTTCGCCGCCGCCGCGCGGGAGGCCGGCATCCCGGCCACCGAGGACTTCAACCGCGGCAGCAACGAGGGCGTGGGCTACTTCGAGGTCAACCAACGGACCGGCGTGCGCTGGAACACCAGCAAGGCCTTCCTGCGACCGGCCCTCCCGCGCGACAACCTGCAGGTGTGGACGGGCGCCACGGTGGCGCGCGTGGTGCTGGCGGGCGGACGCGCCACCGGAGTGGTGGTGCAGCCGGCCGGGGGCGGCGCGCCGGTGGAGGTGAACGCGAGGCGGGAGGTCATCCTGTGCGCCGGGGCCGTGGGCACGCCGCAGATCCTGCAGCTGTCGGGCATCGGGCCGGCCGAGGTGCTCCGCGACGCTGGCGTGCAGGTGCATCACGGGCTGCCGGGCGTGGGCGAGAACCTGCAGGACCACCTGCAGATCCGGGCCGTGTTCTCCGTGCAAGGGGTGAAGACGCTCAACACCCTGGCCAACAGCGCTTTCGGCAAGGCGAAGATCGGCCTGGAGTACCTGCTGCGCCGCAGCGGGCCGATGAGCATGGCGCCTTCGCAGCTGGGCGCCTTCACGCGCTCGTCGCCCGAGCGCGCCTGGCCCAACGTGGAGTACCACGTGCAGCCGCTGTCGCTGGACGCCTTCGGCGAACCGCTGCACGCCTTCGACGCCTTCACGGCCAGCGTCTGCAACCTGAATCCGACGTCGCGCGGCTTCGTGCACATCCGTTCGCCGCGGCCCGAGGACGCGCCGCGCATCCAGGCGCGCTACCTGTCGACGCCCGAAGACCGCCAGGTGGCCGCCGAATCGCTGCGCCTGACGCGGCACATCGCCGCCATGCCGGCACTGGCGAAGTACCGGCCGCAGGAGGTAAAGCCCGGCGTGCAGTTCCAGACCGACGAGGAACTGGCGCGGCTGGCCGGCGACATCGGCACCACCATCTTCCACCCCGTGGGCACCTGCCGCATGGGACCTCGGCCCGACGACGGCGCGGTGGTCGACGCGCGCCTGCGGGTGCACGGCATCGCCGGCCTGCGCATCGCCGACGCCAGCGTCATGCCCACCATCACCAGCGGCAACACCAACTCGCCCACGCTGATGATCGCGGAGCGTGCCGCCGAGTGGATCGTCCAGGACAACTCGCCCGCGGCGGGTTAGCCCGGATGGGCCGGCCCGGCACGTCTGGCTACAGTCCCGCCTCTCGACGCGGCACCCGAGAGGTGCCGGCACGCGGGGGCTTGAGGAGACAAGCTGAAGACAGACATCCGAACCGAATGCAGACTGGCCGCGCAGATCGGCCGGCTTTCAAGGCGCCCCGACGGGCGCCTTTTGTTTTCCGGGGCGGAACAAGGGGGTGATTGGGGCGCTGCTTGCGGGATGGCGGTCGCGTCCGCTGCCTAGCATGGGCCACCGCCCCGAATGCCGTGTGCCTGCCATGCCCGTCCATCCCCAACTGCGCAAGCTGGACATCGACATTCCTTCCCAGCCCCAGGCGCTGGTGGAACTGTCGCTGCTGATTGCCGCGCCCGACATCAACATGCAGGCTGCGGCGTCGCTGATCGAGCGCGACATGGCGCTGGCCGCTGCCGTGATGAAGGCGGTGAACTCTTCGCTCTACGGCCTGAAGGGGCGCGTGCAGAGCGTGCACCAGGCCATCACCTACCTCGGCATGCGCGAGGTGGCCGCCATCACCTTCGAGATGGGCCTGCGCGCGGCCTTTCCGCCGGCCCCCGAACTGGACCCCTTGTGGGACCGCGCTGCCCGCCGTGGCCTGCTGATGGGCCGCCTGGCCACCCAGCTGTCGCTGGACTCCTGGGCCGCCCACTCGGCGGGTCTCTTCGAGGAATGCGGGAAGGCCGTGCTGTTCCGCCACGCTCGCGACCACTACGGCGCGATGCTGCGCGCCACCTCCTGCGACACCGAGCTCCTGCTGCTGGAGCACACCGGCTTCGGCGTCAGCCACGACGCTCTGGGCGCCGCGCTGTGCGAAAGCTGGGGCCTGGGGCCGGCGGCCGTGGCCAGCGTGCGGCACCACGTCGAAGCCCAGGTCACCTACCAGCTTCCCGATGCGCCCGCCCGGCGGCCGGTGTGCGCGCTGTCGGTGGTGGCCCACGCGCTGATGGCCGCGCCGGAGGTGCTGGAAGAAGCCGTGGCGGCCGTGAGTGAATCGGCCGACCTCGACGCCCAGCTCGTGCTGCGCGCCGCACGACAGACCCAGGAGCGGCTGGAGCAGGTGGAAGCCTGATCGCGGCGCGGGTCACCCCCAACGGAGGGTGTTGAGGAAAGCCCGCCTGTCTGGGTTCGCCGGGCTTGGTTAGCCTCGGGGGTTCTTCTATCCGGACTCCACCGATATGGCCACCAACGTTTCCGACGACGCCCTGGCGCTGCAGCGCCTGTACCACTGGGAGAAGACCCAACCGGACCGCGTGGTGCTCACGCAGCCGATCGGTGGCGGACAGACGCAGGACTACACCTGGCGCCAGATCCTCGACCAGGTGCGGCGCATGGCCAGCCACCTGAAGTCCGCAGGCATCCTGCCTGGCGACCGCGTGGCCATGCTCTCGAAGAACACCGCGCACTGGCTGATGGCCGACTGGGCCATCTGGATGGCTGGCGGCGTGTCCGTGCCGCTGTACCCCACGCTCGCCGCCGGCACCATCCGCCAGATCCTCGAGCACAGCGAGTCCAAGCTGCTGTTCGTCGGCAAGCTCGACGGCTGGGAAGGCATGAAGCCCGGCATCCCGGCCGGCCTGCCCTGCATCAGCTTGCCGCTGGCGCCCGCCGATGCCGCCAAGAGCTACCCCGCCTGGGAGAAGCTGGTGAGCCAGGCGCAACCCATGCAGGGCCACCCGGTGCGCGACGCCGGGGAGCTGGCCACCATCATGTACACCTCGGGCACCACCGGCGCACCCAAGGGCGTGATGCACAGCTTCGGCAACTTCGCCCACGCCGTGCAGCAGGGCCTGCAGCGCGTGCCGGTGCGCGAGAACGGCCGCATGCTGAGCTACCTGCCGCTGTCGCACGTGGTGGAGCGCGCGCTCGTCGAACACGGCCAGCTGGCCAGCGGCATGCACGTGTACTTCGCCGAGAGCCTGGACACCTTCACTTCCGACATGCAGCGCGCCCGGCCCACGGTGTTCTTCTCCGTGCCGCGGCTGTGGGTGAAGTTCCAGCAGGGCATCAGCGCGAAGATGCCGCCACAGAAGCTGAACCGGCTGCTCAAGATCCCCATCCTGGGCGGCATCGTGCGCAAGAAGGTGCTCACCGCGCTGGGCCTGCAGGACTGCATCTTCGCCGCCGGCGGCGCCGCGCCGATGCCGCTGGAACTGCTGCAGTGGTACACGCGGCTCGGGCTGCGCCTGGCCGAGGGCTACGGCATGACCGAGAACCTGGGCGCCACGCACATCACCGACGGCGACCCCGTCAGCTTCGGCACCGTGGGCCGGCCCTACGAGGCGGTGCAGTGCCGCATCGACCCCAGCAACGGCGAGATCCAGTGCAAGGCGCCCTGGACCATGCTCGGCTACTACAAGGAGCCCGAGCTGACGCGCCAGACCATGACCGACGACGGCTTCCTGCACACCGGCGACAAGGGCGCGGTGGACGCGCAAGGCCGGCTGAAGATCACCGGCCGGGTGAAGGACCTCTTCAAGACCAGCAAGGGCAAGTACGTGGCGCCCGCGCCGATCGAGGACAAGCTGGTGATGCACCCGGCCATCGAGGCCTGCTGCGTCACGGGCGCCAACCTCGGCCAGCCGCTGGCGCTGGCCATGCTCAACGCCGAAGCCATCAAGAAGTCGCGCGACGCCGCCGGCAAGGCCGAGCTGGAGTCGACGCTGGCCGCGCACATCAAGGGCATCAACGAGCTGCTCGACCCGCACGAGCAACTCGATTGCATCGTGCTCATGACCGAGGCCTGGACGGTGGACAACGACATCATCACGCCGACCTTCAAGGTCAAGCGCAACCGCATCGAAGACCTGTTCGCGAAGAACTACGACAACTGGGTCGGCATGCGCAAGAAGGTGATCTGGTACGGCAGCTGAAGCGCTGCCGGGCCTCTACTTCGAGGCCGCCGAAGCCGCAGGCGCCGGAGGCGTCTGCGGCGAGGACACGATGACCCCTGGCGTGAGCTGGATCTCCTCGGCCACCGTGACCCCGGTGACGTAGTAGCGCGTCTCGCCGAAGCAGCTGCCGGGCAGGCCGACTTTCTCTTCGTAGTGCAGCGCCACGCGCTTGCCCATCACCTTGTTCACCTTCTCGGCGGTCTCGTCGTTCCAGATCGTGAAGGTGAACTTCTCGGGCGTGGTGCCGGGCAGGGAGACCAGCGCCAGCTCGCCTTCCCAGGTCTTGCAGATCCAGCCCTTCTTGGACAGCTTCTGCACCCAGCCGGCGCGGTCGCCGGTGGAGAAGCTCCAGCTCAGTGCAGCCCAGAAGTACAGCGCAGCCAGCAGCACCAGCGCAATCAGGAACATGGACACGCGAACGAGCATCGGAGCAGCCCCGGTGTGGAAATTGCAGCCATTATCGCGGCCGGCCTGAGTGGCGCGCCGCCGCTACACTCCCGCCGCTTTTTCATCGCAGCGTCACCCACGCGCCCCGAGTCCATCGACATGAGGCCCTCATGCTGATCACCTTCGTCGTGCTCTACCTGCTGGGCACCCTGGCCCTGGGCGTCTGGGCCGGCACCCGCGTCAAGAACACCAGCGACTTCGCCATCGCCGGGCGCAGCCTGCCCCTGATCATGGTGGTGACCACCACCTTCGCCACCTGGTTCGGCGCCGAGACGGTGATGGGCATCCCGGCCAAGTTCGTGCAGGGCGGGCTCAACGCCATCGTCGAGGACCCGTTCGGCGCCGGCACCTGCCTGATCCTGGTGGGCGTGTTCTTCGCGGCCAAGCTGTACCGCATGAACCTGCTGACCATCGGGGACTTCTACCGCAAGCGCTTCGGCAAGGGCATCGAGGTCTTCTGCTCGGTGGCCATCATCCTCAGCTACCTGGGCTGGGTGGCGGCGCAGATCACGGCGCTGGGCCTGGTGTTCAACGTGCTCACCGGTGGCGCCATGAGCGTGAACATGGGCATGCTGGTGGGCACGCTGGCGGTGCTCATCTACGTCGTGGTGGGGGGCTTCCTGGCGGTGGCCTGGACCGACTTCATCCAGATGATCGTGCTGGTGGTGGGCCTGACCATCATCGCCATCTACTCGGCCACGCTGGCCGGCGGCGCCGACAAGGTGCTCGCGCTGGCCACCTCGGGCGACCTGTGGCGCCTGTGGCCCGAGCCTTCGTTCAAGGACATCGCCTTCTTCATCGCCGCCGCGGTGACGATGATGCTGGGCAGCATCCCGCAGCAGGACGTCTTCCAGCGCGTGATGTCGGCCAAGGATGCCCCCACGGCGCGCCAGGGCGCGGTGATCGGCGGTGCCAGCTACATCCTCTTCGCCTTCGTGCCCATGTTCATCGTTGCCGCCGCCGTGGTGGTGATGGGCCAGCAGGCGATGGAGCTGGCCAAGGGCGACTACCAGCGCCTGCTGCCCACCTTCGTGCTGGAGAAGATGCCGCTGGTGATGCAGATCCTCTTCTTCGGTGCGCTGCTGTCGGCCATCAAGAGCACCTCGTCGGCCACGCTGCTGGCGCCGTCCACCAGCTTCGTGGAGAACATCCTGAAGAACCTGCGGCCGGGCATGAGCGACCGCCAGCAGCTCTTTGCCACGCGCTGGACGATCGTGGTGTTCGCGGCCCTGGTGCTGACCTACGCCATGATGATGAAGGGCACCTCGATCTACGAGCTGGTGTCCGGGGCCTACCAGGTGACGCTGGTGGGGGCCTTCGTGCCGCTGGTCTTCGGCCTGTACTGGAAGCGCGCCACCTCGCAGGGCGCGATCTTCTCGGTGGCCGCCGGCATCACCGTGTGGGTGACCTCCTTCCCCCAGATCATGGGCTGGGGCGAAGAATTCCCCGGCCAGCTGGCGGGCCTGCTGGCCGCAGTGCTGGGCATGGTGGTCGGCTCACTGCTCCCGCAGTGGCTGGAGAACCGGCACGATGGCGTGCACACCCTCGACAGCCCGCATGGCCATCACGGCGCCTGATCGGCGGCGGGGCGGCGGCCCAGCATGTTCCAGGCGCTCATGGTCATCACGCGCTCGCCGCGCTGGTTGAAGACCGTCCAGAGCATCTTCGCCAGCCCCACGCCCGGCCGGCTGGCCATGGGCCGGGCCTCCACCACTTCCAGCCGCATGCGCAGCGTGTCGCCCGGGAACACGGGCTGGCGCCAGCGCAGCTCCTCGACGCCCGGGCTGCCCTGGCTGGCGGTGTCCAGCAGGTAGTGGTCGCACATCATGCGCATGGCCAGGGCGGCGGTGTGCCAGCCGCTGGCGCACAGGCCGCCGAAGAGCGAGTCCTTCGCGGCCTGCTCGTCCAGGTGAAAGGGCTGGGGGTCGTAGCGGCTGGCGAACTCGACCACCGCTTCCCGCGTGACTTCCGTGTGGCCGAACTCCTGGACGTGGCCGACGGGAAAGTCCTCCCAGAAAAGACGGGGCATGCGGGGCGCGTTCATCGTCCGAGGATAGCGGCGCCACAATCGGCGCCACCTCGAACCACCGGTTCCCCGACATGACGCTGCTGATCCTCGGCCTGGTCCTCTTCCTCGGCACGCATTCGGTCCGCATCTTCGCCGACGGCTGGCGCACGGCGCAGCGCGCGCGCCTGGGCGAAAACGCCTGGAAGGGCGCCTACTCGCTGATCTCGCTGGCCGGCTTCGTGATGCTCTGCTACGGCTATGGCCAGGCGCGCCTGGAGCCCACGGTGCTGTGGGCGTCGCCGATCTGGACGCGCCACCTGGCGGCCCTGCTGCTGCTGCCGGCCTTCGTGTTCATCGTCGCCGCCCACGTGCCCGGCAATGCCATCAAGGCCAGGCTCAAGCACCCCATGGTGCTGGGCGTGAAGGTCTGGGCCCTGGCGCACCTGCTGGCCAACAACATGCTGGCCGACCTTGTGCTGTTCGGCAGCTTCCTGGTCTGGGCGGTGCTGGACTACCGGTCCTCGCGCCTGCGCGATGCCGCCGCGGGCACGGTCTACCCGCCGGGCCGCCTCGGGCCGACGCTGGTCACCGTGGTGGCGGGGCTCGTGCTCTACGCCGTGTTCGCCTTCTGGGCCCACCGCGCGCTGTTCGGCGTGCCGCCTTTCGGCGTCTGACCGACACCGGCGGGCGGGGGCCCCCACGCGGGGGCCCCGGCGGGGGGCCCGCTGCACGCAGCCGTCGGGGCGATGGAGTGCCAGGGCAGGTGTCGCGACCATGCCGGGCATGCGGCACACGCCGCGTTCCAGGAGCCGAGCATGATCGCCATCCCGTTGCCCCGCTGCCTCTGGCGGCCGTTCCGTCGCCCCCGTGCCGAAGCTGCTGCCCGCCCGCCCGCCCCGACGGCCGAGGATCGCTTCCTGGGCTGCGGCTGGTTCGACTCCAGCCATGACCTGCAGCGCGGCCTGCGGGTGCGCGAGCACGACAGCCCGGACGCCGTGGCGGCCGAGCTGCCCCTGGCCACCTGGCTGGACTGGCACATGGCGGGACACACGCTCACCGGCCAGCAACAGGGGGGCGCCGCGATGCAGGCATGATCGCGGGAGCAACCCGGTTCCGGAGAACCCGACGATGACTTTCCGATGGATGGCCGCCTTGGCGGCGCTGCTGCTCACCCTGCTGGCCGGCTGCGGCGGCGGCACCGACCGCACCAAGGCGCAGGTGCGCCTGGTGAATGCGAGCACCGGCTATGCGGCGCTCGATCTGCGCGTGGACGACGAAGCCCGGCAGAGCGGCGTGGCCTACGGCGGCAACGCCGCCTTCGTGGAGGCCAAGCCCGGCAAGGTCTTCACCCTCTACAGCCCGGGCGCCGCGACCTCGCTGCTGAGCTTCACGCCCGGCGTCAGCGCCGACAAGTACTACAGCGTGCTGGCCTACGGCCGGGCCGGGGCGCTGAAGCAGGTGCTGCTGGACGAGAACAACGCCCAACCGGACACCAATCGCACCTACGTGCGCGTCGTCAACGCGGCGCCCGCCGTGGGGGCGCTGGACGTCTACATCACGGCAGCCGGCGACAGCCTGGACGCCTCGGTGGCGGTGCAGGCAGCGGCGGCGGTGGACGCGGTGGGCAGCTTCATCACCATCAACAGCGGCACCTGGCGCGTGCGCGCGACGGTGCCGGGCAGCACGGCGGCGGCCGACGTGAGGCTGGACGTCTCCGGCATCAGCTTCGGCAGCAAGGAAGTCGTCACCCTGGTGCTGGTGCCGGGGCCCAGCGGCGTGCTGGCCAAGGCGCTGCTGCTGCGGCAGCAGGGCGGCATCGACGTGCTCGCCGCCACGCAGGCGCGCGTGCGCGTGGCCACGGGCATCACCGACATGGCCGTGACGCTGGGCGGCAGCCCGCTGCTGGTGGCCTCGGGGCTGCCGGTGGTGACGAGCTACGCCGCACTCGTTTCGGGCAGCCCAACGCTGGCGGTCACCGTGGGGGGCACCGCCGTCTCGACCACCAACCCGACGCTGGTGCCCGGCACCGACTACACCTTGCTCGTGCACGGCACGGCGGCGGCGCCGCTGTTCAAGTGGCTCACCGACGACAACGCGCCGCTGTCGGACACCACCAAGGCCAAGCTGCGGCTGGTGAACGGCAGCTCCGGCTTCAGTGGTTCCCTGTCGATGACGATCGACGGCGCGCCCCTGTCCGAGACCGTGGCCACGGGCGAAGCCTCAGGCTACGTGACGCAGGCGGCCACCACCACGGCCGACATCGCCGTGGCCGCCACGAGCACGCTCTACACCGCCACCGACCGTACCTTCACGGCGGGCGGCGTGTACTCGGTGTTCCTGCTCGGCGCGTCCGGCAGCACCACCGGCGTGTTCCGCCAGGACCGCTGAGCGCCACGGCGCCCGGCGGTCCACGTCATCAGGCCAGGCGGCCGGCGCGGAAGTCGTCGACGGCCTGGATCAGCTCCTGCTGCGTGTTCATCACGAAGGGGCCGTACTGGGCGATGGGCTCCTTCAGCGGCCGGCCGGCGACGAGGATGAAGCGCGCGCCGTCGGGCCCGGCGCGCAGCTGCACGCCGTCGCTGCCGGGCTTGTTCGCGAGGATGGCCATGCGGCGTGGCCGCAACACGGTGTCGGCCAGGGCCACTTCGCCGCGGTAGGTGACGATGAAGGCGTTGTGCGTGTCGGGCAGCGGCTGCTCGAAGGCGGCGCCGGGCGCCAGGTGCACGTCCAGGTACAGCGGCTGGGTGTCCTCGCGCTGCACGGCGCCTTCGACGCCATGGCTGCGGCCGGCGATGACACGCACGCTCACGCCGTCGGCTTCCCACACCGGCAGCTCGCCGAGCGGAATGTCGCGGTACCAGGGCTCACGCATCTTGTCGCGCGCCGGCAGGTTCAGCCAGAGCTGGAAGCCTTCCATCGCGCCTTCCTCCTGCTCGGGCATTTCGCTGTGGATGACGCCGCGGCCGGCGGTCATCCACTGCACGCCGCCGGGCACCAGCAGGCCCTCGTTGCCGGCGCTGTCGCGGTGGCGCATGCGGCCCTGCAGCATGTAGGTCACGGTCTCGAAGCCGCGGTGCGGGTGGTCGGGGAAGCCGCCGATGTAGTCGCCCGGGTTGTCCGTGCCGAAGAGGTCCAGCATCAGGAAGGGGTCGAGCCGGCGCTGCAGGTCTTGCGTCAACAGGCGCGTCAGGCGCACGCCGGCGCCGTCGCTGGTGGCCTGGCCCTGGAGCAGGCGTTCGACAGGGCGGGGGGTGGTGACGGGGGTGTCCATGCGGCCAATGTAGCGGCGCTGCGCGCATGGGGAATTGCACGGGCTTGCACGCTGCGTTCGGCACGCGTGGGGTGGTAACCTGCCGCGCTTGCCCGCAGGAGCCTTGGCATGAAAGCGATCTGGAACGGCACCGTGCTTGCCGAGAGCGAAGACACCGTGCTCGACGAAGGCGAGCACTACTTTCCGATGGCGGCGGTGAAGTCGCAGTACCTGCTGTCGAGCAACACGCGCACCATGTGTTCACGCCGGGGGCAGGCCGTGTGGCACACCCTCTTCGTCGACGGTGACGCCAAGCCCGACGCGGCCTGGTCGTATCCCGAGCCGCGCGACGGCTTCGAGCCGCTCAAGGGCCGCCTGGCCTTCGGCAAAGGCGTGCAGGTCACCGAGTAGTGCAGCGTGGCGGCCGGCCTGGCGGCAGCGCACCGGCGCCGGCTGCGCGAGATGTGGCGTTCGGCCGGCTGGCCCTGCCATGACGCGCTGGAGCTGGAGCTGCTGGCCGCCGGCTTGCTGAGCCGCCACTGGGACGGCGAGGGTCGAGAGACCTTGCGGCTCACCGACGCCGGCATCGCCGTGCTGGCCGAGACCCGCCGGCGCAACCAGAAGGCCTTCGATGCCCACGAGGCGCTGGTGGCGCGCGTGGCGCGCGAGATGCAGCGTGCCGGCCGCATCGTCTGGCGCGGCCTGAGCCTGCGCGCGCCGCTGGCCGGCGACGAGGGCGTCACCACCTGGGCGATGGCCATGCCCGACGTCTTCTCCATCCGCCTCACGACCGTGGAGGACTACGTCGAGCCCGTCGTGCACGAGATCAAGGTCAGCCGCGCCGACCTGCTGTCGGACCTGCGCCGCCCGGAAAAGGGCGCAGCCTACGCGGCGCTGGCCAGCCAGTGCTGGTACGTGTTGCGCGAGGGCATTGCCGAAGCCGACGAGGTGCCGGCGGCCTTCGGCGTGCTCATGGCGGGCGAAGCGGGGCTGGAGGTGGCACGGCCCGCACCGCGGCGCGCCATGCGCCTGGGTTTTCCGACGTGGATGGTGTTGGCGCGCGCGGTGGCAGAGCCGCCGCCGGACGACGAGGGGCAGCGCTGGCTGGGCGGCGACCCGGCACCCGGGGCCTCCTTATGATGCCGCCCATGCCGATCTCCCGGTCTTTCGCGCCGCCCCCCGCATGATCGCGTGGCTGAAAGCCTGGCTGGGCCTGGGCGGCGAGGCGCCCAGGCAGGCGCCTGCGGCCCGGCTGGTGGCCAGCACGACGGGCCAGCCTGTGGCCTTGAGCCCCGGGGCCACGAGCTTCGGCGTGCGCCGGCCGCTGGTGGGCCGCAACGGTGGCGTGAGCGGCTTCGAGTTGCTGCTGCCGGCTGGGGTGCAGCGAAGGCTGGCAGCGCAGGCCGATGCGCCGGCTGCGGCCGCGCACCACGCGGCCCTGCTGATGGCGGCCAGCGGCGTGGCCGCTGGTGGGCGCTCGGCGCTGGTGAGGCTGCCGGCGGCTCTGCTGGAAAAGCACGGCGTCGTGTCTGCGGCGGGCAGCGGCGTGATGCTGTTGGTGGACGACATCGCCCAGGTGCCGCCCGAGGCCGCCACGGCGCTGCGTGCGAAGGGGGCCATGCTCGGCGTGACCGATCGGCCGCCGACGGCCACGCCGCCCGTCGACTTCGTCATGCTGGACGCAGCGGCCGGCGGTTTGGACACGCTGGCGCTCTCTTCGCAGCGCTGGCGGGAGAAGCTGCCGCGCATCGTGCTGGTGGGGCAGGGTTTCGCGCACCTGGATGACCTGGAGAAGGGCCTGCGCTCGGGGCTCTCACTGGCCAGCGGCGTGCTGAGCCAGAGTGGCGCCCCGGTGGCGCGCCGCGACCTGGGTTCTGCGGCGCACCGCATCTGCGAACTGCTGAACCACCTGGCGCTGGACCGCGAGACCTCGGTCATCGCCGAGGCGGTGCGTGGCGACGTGGCGCTGACCTACCGGCTGCTGCGCTACGCCAACAGCCCGGCCATTGGCCTGCGACGCGCGGTGGAGACGGTGGACGACGCCGTCACGTTGCTCGGCCGCGCGGAGCTGTACCGCTGGCTGTCGGTGCAGCTCATGGGCGCGGCGCAGATGCGGCAGGCGTCCAAGGCGCTGGAAGAGGCAGCGCTGGCGCGCGGTCGCATGCTGGAGCTGGTGGCGCGGGCCCGTGGTGACGAGCAGCCGGGGGCGCACTTCACGCTCGGGCTGCTGTCCTTGATCGAGCAGCTGCTGCAGGTGCCGATGGCCCAGGCGTTGGCGCCGTTGAGGTTGTCGGAGCCGGCCCTCCAGGCGCTGCTGGAGCGGCGTGGTGCCTGGGCGCCCCGCCTGGCACTGCTCGATGCCGTGGAAAACAGCCTCGCGGAGGCCGTGGAAGCCATCGCTGCCGAACTGGGGGTGGCCGAACCGCTGCCCGAGATCGTGGAACAGGCCTGGGCCTGGGCAGCGGCCCTGCGCGACGGGCCGGGCCCGGCCTGAAGGGTGGCTCGCCAATGGAAAAGGGCCGCATCAGCGGCCCTTCGTTGACTGGCGGGCCCCCTCTGGGCCGCGCGCAGGATCACTTCTTCGTGGCGAAGCGACGGCGCGTGCCGTAGGCGCCCAGGAGCGCCAGGCCAGCCAGCGCCAGCGAACCGGGCTCGGGCACGCCCTGCTGCGTGGCAGTGATGAAGGTCTGCGACAGCGGGCTCACGTTGTCGAAGTAGACCGTGAAGTTCCAGTTCAGCTGCTGCGCACCCACCAGCAGCGTGCTCCAGGTGTTGTTGTTCAGGGCGGACAGGTAGGCGTTGAACCAGTACTCCACCTTGTCCGTCGACAGGGCTTCCGTGGCGCCGTAGTTGCCCACGGTCGCGTCCTTGCCGGAGGTGTAGAAGAAACCGCCACCCGTCGGGTTGGCCGACGTGTTGTTGGCGTACGCCGTGCCGCCGTTGCCGGTGGCCGCTGCCCCGGTCTTGCCGGCATTGGCGCCGTCGAAGCTGCCCTGCAGGATGATTTCCCACAGCACCAGGCCGAAAGCCGCCGCCTTGGCGGTGTTGCCGGAAGTCAGCACATCCTGGTACGCCCACTGGTACAGCTCGGTGATGTCCTTGCGAACGGTGAGCTGGGCGTTGGCGGAGGTGTCGAGGCCGGTGTAGCCACCACCCCGGGCGATCTGGTTGGCATAGGCCGAACCGGCACCGCTGGTGAAGCTGGTCAGGTCCATCGTGGTGTACGAGCCGGGCAGCGTGGTGCCGGTGTACGGGTCAATGCAGTACGCATTGAAGGTGCTGCCACCGTTCCACTTCATCAGGCGGCCGGGCGAATAGCCGCCCGAGGCCGACGAGACGGTGCTGGTGCCGAAGGTGCCCACGTCGGTCAGTTGAGCGCTTGCGGAGCCGCAGGCAGCCACCGCAACGGCGGCGGATGCCAGCTTGAAAACCAGGCTCTTCTTCATGGTGGAAATCCCTTCGGAAACTTGTCGTGATCGTTGGAAAGAGAGTAACAAACCGCTCTTGCCTTGCCAGCCCCTCAGCCAAGCGGTTTGGCTGTTGTGCGCAAAGGCTTTGGAAGAGTTAAAGCACTTTGGATGCCAGTTTTGCAAGTTGTTGATTCACAAGCTATTTTCAGGCTTCTGACACAGATCGTTGCAGGAACTGTCAATTCGCCCGACGCTCTAGGGGACGATTCAGAGGCCCAGCTCCGCCTTCAGCTGGTCCAGCTCCGGGGTGGGCCGGGGCGGTGGCGTTCCGGCCAGCGCGGCCTGCAGCTCCAACTTCGCCTCGGCCTTCTTCCCTGACTTGGCCAGAGCGGCCGCCAGGTGCCAGCGAACCTGCGTATTGGCCGGGTCGCGCAGCCGCACTTCGCGAAGCACGCGCACCCCCGCATCCAGTGAGCCGGCCTGGACCAAGGCCCAACCGTAGGCGTCGGCGATGGCGGCATTGCTCGGCGCCAGCTTGAAGGCGCGCTCCATGGTCGGCAGCGCCTGCGGGTCCTTCAGCATGAACAGCGTGTCGGCATAGGCTGCCAGGAGCGCGGGGTCGTTCGGGTTGGACTTGACCAGCGCCTCGTAGCCCTGGCGCGCGGCCTGCGACTGGCCGGCAAAGAGCTGAAGATCGGCCAGCGCGCGGGCGGCGACCTTGTCGCGCGGATGCTGTCGAGACCAGCCTTCCAGGAGGCTCACGCCCTTCAGCGGCTCGCGGTTGGCCGCATAGGCCTGCGCCAGCGTCATGGCGAGCATGGTGGACGGTTCGCGGTCGAAGACGCTCCGGTAGTGCCCGATGGCCTTGGCCGGCTGCCCACGCGAGAACGCGATGTGGCCGGCGGTCACCAGGGTCACCGGGTGGTTGGGGTTCTTGGCCTGCAGCGCAGCCAGGGCCTTGTCGACGTCGGCGGCGTTGCCGCGCCGTGCCGCCACTTCCACCAGCAGGCCCATGGCGGCCGGCTCGCCCGGCATGGCCTGCAGCGCCTTGTTGGCGCTGTGCGCGGCGGCATCGAGATTGCCGGTCTGCAGTTGCAGGCGGCCGACAAGCAGCAGCGTATCGACGTCGAAGCCGGCCTTGGCGGCGGCTTCCTGCAGGGCCTGCCGGGCCAGCGCAGCTTCGCCCTGAGCGAAGTAAGCGCGCGCCAGCGCCATCTGCACCTGCGGTTCGTCGCCAAAGCGCGCCACCAAGCTCTTGGCCAGCGGCAGCGCCTTGTCGGCCTGGCGCTGCGACAGGTGCAGGCTGACCAGCGCCAAGCCAGGGCGCGGGTCCTTCTGCTGCGTGCCGTCGGCTTCGGTCCAGTAGGCCACGGCCTCGGGCAGTCGAGAGGCAGACTCTTCCAGGCGGCCCAGCTGGAACAGCACGTCCGGATCCTTCGGGTGCTCCTTCAGGAATGTGCGCAACCGGGTGCGGGCCAGGTCCAGCCGGCCTTCCTCCATGTCGTACAGGCTCATGTTCAGCACGACCGGCCTGAACTTCGGGTCCTTGGCCAGTGCCTGCTCGTAGGCTTCCTTGAGGCCTTTCCGGTCGCCCAGTCGGCCCTTCACGTTGCCGAGGAAGTTCAGCAGCGTCAGGTTGTTCGGGTCCTGCGCCAGCAAGGTTTCGGCGATCTTCACCGCGCGCTTGCCGTCCCCGGCGCGGGCGTAGTAGACCGCCAGCTCGATGGCGCCGCGCACGTCCTTCGGGTTCTGCGCGTAAGCCTTCTCCAGGTTCGCCAGGGCCTGCTTTTCCTGGCCCAGGCCGAACTGCGAGAACGACAGATCGCGCAGCGCGCTGCTGCCGGGGGCCAGGCGGGTGGCTTTCTCGAAGAACTCGGAGGCCTGCGCGTACTGCTTCCTGGCCATGTGGACGCTGCCCATCATGTACAGCGCCTGGGCGTCGTTCGGGTTGGCGCGGATGAGGCCCTCGATGAGCGGCACGGCGCGGTTCAGTTCGTTCGACTCGAGCAGCACCGTGGCCAGCATCATCTGTGCCGCCAGGTGGCGACCGTTGCGCCCGAGCAGGATCTCCAGGTACTCGCGCACCTTCTCCTTGTTGCCCAGCGCGCGGTGCGACAACGCACCGGCCATCAGCAGGGGTTCGCTGTTGGCGCGCACATTGGGCGACATGGCGTCGATCAGGTTGGCCGCCTCCTGGTACTCCGGGCGGGCGACCTGGGCCTGGCCCTTGTTGCTGGCGATGGTGGCGCGCAGGAACGAGGCCCGCGGCTCCTTCACATTCCCGTCCTTCAGCGTCTTGAGCTCGGCCTCGGCTTCGTGCTGGCGCTTGAGGGTCAGCAGCACCGAGGCCCGGCCGACGCGGGAATCGACATGCTTGCCGTTGAGCGCGATGGCCTTGTCGAAGGCCGCCAGCGCCGCCGGCGGTTCGCCGAGCGTGAAGAGGATCATCCCGTACTGGTACCAGGCGTTGTAGTTGCCCGGCGCCATCTCCGTGGCCTTGAGCGCCATGGCGCGCGCCTTTTCGCGCTCACCGGTGCGCAGCAGCAGGGGCGCCTCGGCGGCGTAGGGGAGGGCCGATTTGGGATCGGCGGCCCGCGCATCAGCGAACGCCTGCGTTGCGGCGCCCAGCGAGCCACTCATCGCATAGGCCGAGCCCCGCAGCGTCAGCACCTCGGCCTGCTGCTGGGGCGGCAGGCCTGCCGGCGTGATGGTGTCCAGCAGCGCGCGCGTGTTGCCCAGCTGAAGGTAGACCTGGCCCAGCAGGGGACCCACTTCGACGCGGCTGACGCCCTGCTTGAGGGCGGCCTCGTAGGCGGCTTCGGCGGCCTTGAGCTCGCCCGCCGACTGCAGCACCTTGCCCAGCAGCAGGTGCGCGGCGAGGTTCCGGTTGTCTTCCTTCAGTGCATTCTTCAGTTGCAGGGCGGCGCCGGCGAAGTCGCTCTTCTCATCTCGAGCGAGCGCGTCTTCGTAGTCCCGGGCCGAGCGCTCGGGCGTGGCGTGCGCGGACAGCGACAGCGCCAGGCAGGCCGCCAGGGTCAGGGTGGCGAGGGGATGACTGCGGGACATGCGGTGCCTGAGTGCTGGGGGAATCTCGGATTGTCTGGCGCCGGCCGCTCTCTGGCTCGGTACCGCCTGATGACGGGGGCCAACAGTTCAACGAAACCCGCGTCCGCGTGACGCCTTCGTCTGTCGCAGAATCCGCTTCTTGTCGTTTCGCTCTCCGGAGTACCGCATGAAGCATGCTGCTGGCGCCCTGGCCCTGGTTCTCGGGCTCTCGATGTCGGGGCCCGTGGCCCTCGCCGCCTCCGGCGCCCCTTCCGCGAACGTCGCCTGGCAAGCCGCCGCCGCCGATGCCGACATCGATCGCGCCTTCGCCCAGGCCAAGGCCGAGAAGAAGCCGGTGCTGCTGTACTGGGGTGCCACCTGGTGCCCGCCGTGCAACCAGCTCAAGGCCACGCTCTTCAACCGCCAGGAGTTCGCGGCGCTGTCGAAGAACTTCGTCGCCGTGCACGTCGATGGCGACCGCCCCGGCGCGCAGAAGCTGGGCCGCCGCTTCAAGGTCAGCGGCTACCCGACCACGGTGCTCTTCAACACCGACATGCAGGAGATCACCCGCCTGCCCGGCGAGGTGGACGCGCCGCAGGCCCTGGCCATCCTGCAGCAGGGCCTGGCTGGCGGCCGGCCGGTCAAGGCCGTGCTGGCCGATGCGCTGGCCGCCAAGCCGCTGCCCCCAGGCGACTGGAAGCTGCTGGCCTTCTATTCCTGGGAGACCGACGAGGCCCAGCTGGTGCCCAAGGCGGAACTGCCGGCGCTGCTCACGCGCCTGGCCATCGCCAGTCCGGCAGGCGACACCGAGACCACCACGCGCCTGTGGCTGAAGGCGCTGGCGGCCAGCGACGACGGCCAGGGCGTGAAGCCCGATGCCGCGCTGCGGCAGCGGGTGCTGGCGGTGCTGGCCGACCCGGCGCAGTCGCGCCTGCAGATGGACGTGCTGACCAACGGCGCCGACGACATCGTGCGCACGCTGGAGGCCGATGACAGCCCGGCCCGCGCACCGCTGGTGGCCGCCTTCGAAACGGCGCTCAAGCGCCTGGAGGCCGACGGCACGCTGTCGCGCAACGACCGCGTCGGCGCGCTCTACGCCCGCGTCAACCTGGCGCGCTTGGGGCTGCCCAAGGATGCGGCCCGCGTGAAGCTGCCCGAGCCGCTGCTGAAGGACGTGCGCGAGCTGTCCGCCCGCTTCGACCGCGAGATCACCGACGGCTACGAGCGCCAGGCCGTCATCACCTACGTCGGCGCACTGCTGGGCAAGGCCGGCCTGTGGGACGAGAGCGACGCGCTGCTCAAGGCCAATCTGGCCAAGAGCCACTCGGCCTACTACCTGATGAGCCAGCTGGGCAGCAACGCCCGCAAGCTGGGCAAGAAGGAAGAAGCCCTGCAGTGGTACGCGCAGGCCTGGGAGAAGAGCGAAGGCCCGGCCACGCGCGTGCAGTGGGGCAGCGGCTACCTGGCGGCGCTGCTGGACCTGGCGCCGCAGGACGCCGCGCGCATCGAGAAGACGGCCTCGCAGCTGTTCGCCGAAGCCGCCAAGGACAGTGGCGCCTTCGAAGGCCGCAGCGTGCGTTCGCTGCAGCGCGCCGGCACCAAGCTCGTCAGCTGGAACGCCGACGGCAAGCAGGCGGCGCCGCTCAAGCGCCTGCAGGGCCAGCTGGACGGGCTGTGCGCCAAGGTCGAGACGGCCGAAGGCCAGCGCGCGGCCTGCCAGGGCCTGCTCAAGGCCAAGAAGGCCTGACGCGGTGCCGGCGTCCCGCGCGCTTCTGCCTGAAGACCAGCTGCACCCGGCCATCCGCGAGCGCGTGGCCGGCTGGCACGCGGCCACCGTGGCCGAGGCGCAGGCCGCCATCGCCCGCCATGCCGTGGTGGTGATCGGCATGCACCAGAACCCCTTCGTGAAGAAGGCGCGGGCGGCGCTGGACGCCGCCGGCGTGGCCCACCACGACATCCTGATCGGCAACTACTTCAGCGAATGGCGCCGGCGCACGGCGCTCAAGCTGTGGACCGGCTGGCCCACCTTCCCGATGGTCTTCGTCAAGGGCTTGCTCGTGGGTGGCGCCGATGACCTGAACGCGCTGATCGCCAGCGGCGAGCTGAAGCAACGCCTGGCCTGAAGGCACCGCGGTCCATCCGCGATTCGCCGCCATTCGCCCGCGCCGCCGGCCGTTCGCCGCGGCAGCGCCTGCAGGGCCGCGGCGGCCACGCAGAATCCGCCGCATGCGAAAGACCACCTCATTCCTGCTCGGCACGATCGTGGCGCTGTGCGCTGCCGCGGCGCCCGCCGCCGAGCTCCGCCCTGGCCTCAAGCCCTGCCGCCTGAGCGGCCTGGAGAACGACGCCCTGTGCGGCGTGGTCCGGCGCCCGCTGGACCCGGCCCAACCGCAGGGCACGCAGATCGACATCCACTACGCCGTGCTGCCGGCGCTGGCCCGCAATCGCAAGCCCGACCCGGTCTTCTTCTTCGCCGGCGGGCCGGGCCAGAGCGCCATCGAGCTGGCCGGGCCGGTGGCCCGCATGCAGGGCCGCGTGCTGAACCGGCGTGACGTGGTGCTGGTGGACCAGCGCGGCACCGGCCGCAGCGCGCCACTGGCCTGCGACGATCCGCCGCCCACGGCGCCGCTGGCCGAATCGGCCGACCCCGGCAGCCAGGAACGCCAGATGCGCGAGTGCCTGGCCAAGCTGAAGGCCTTGCCCCACGGCGACCTGCGTCACTACACCACCTGGGTGGCGATGCAGGATGCCGACGCCGTGCGCGCAGCGCTGGGCGCAGCGCAGATCAACGTCGTGGGCGGCAGCTACGGCACACGTGCCGTGCTGGAGTACCTGCGGCAGTTTCCGAAGCAGGTGCGCCGCGCGGTGATCGACGGCGTGGCGCCGCCGGACATGGTGCTGGCGGCCGCCTTCTCCACCGACAACCAGGCCGCGCTGGACGCCGTGTTCAGCGCCTGCGAGGCCGAGCCGGCCTGCCGCCAGCGCCACCCGCAGCTGCAGCAGAACTGGCGCGGCTTGCTGGCCAGCTTGCCACGCGAGGCCAGCGTCGCGCACCCGGTGACGGGCGAGGTGCAGAAGATGACGGTCACGCGCGAGCTGGTTCTGGGCCTGGCGCGCGCGCCGCTGTACGTGCCGGCGCTGGCCTCGGCACTGCCGCAGGCCATCGACGAGGCCTCGCGAGGGCGTTTCGGGCCGATGGTGGGCCTGGCCAGTGCGATGGGTGGCGGTCGGCTGGGGCGCCTCCAGGCCGGCATGCACTTCTCGGTGGTCTGCGCGGAGGACATCCCGCGCCTGGCGCGTGCCACCGACGCTCCCGGCGCGGACTTCGGCACCGCCTTTGCCGACCAGTACCGGCGCATCTGCGCCGAGTGGCCGCGCGGCACCGTGCCCGAGGCCTTCTACACGCTGCCCGCGGCGCCGGCGCCGGTGCTGGTGCTGTCCGGCGGCGCTGACCCGGTGACCCCGCCGCGCCACGGCGAGCGCGTGACCCGGGCCTTGGGCGCGAAGGCGCGCCACGTGGTGGTGCCGCAGGCGGGCCACGGCGTCATGGCCATCGGCTGCATGCGTGACGCCATCTTCCGCTTCATCGACGAACCCGACGATGGCGAAGCACTCAAGACCGAAGCCGGCTGCGCCGAGAAGATGCCGCGGCCGCAGGCCTTCCGGCCCGTCACTGCCGGGGAGGGCACGAAATGATCGAGGTACTGGGCCTGCAGAAGGCCTTCCAGCAAGGCGCGGGGCGCAAGAAGCGCACCGTGCAGGCGGTGTCCGACGTGCACTTCAAGGCCGCCGACGGCTGCATCACGGGCCTGCTTGGCGCCAATGGCGCGGGCAAGACCACCACGCTGCGCATCGCCGCGGCGCTCATCCCGCCCGACGCCGGCCAGGTGCGCGTGGACGGCATCGACGTCGTGACCGAGCCGGCGCGTGCGCTGGCCCGCATGGGCGTGCTGAGCGACGCGCGCGGCTTGTATCCGCGGCTGACGGCGCGCGAGAACATCGTGTACTACGGGCGGCTGCACGGCATGACCGAAGAAGCCGCCGCGGCGCGTGCCGGGACACTGGCCGAGATGCTGGACATGAAGCCGCTGCTGGACCGCCGCACCGACGGCTTCAGCCAGGGCGA
>JAEUPH010000228.1 GCA_016790395.1 Rubrivivax sp.
GGCTTTCGCGGCCGGCGCGCAGCAGAAGTCGGCACCCACGCCGACCATCTACGTCGAGGTCAGCGACGGCCGCATCAGCGTGTCGCCTTCGGGCATGCGCACGCCAGCCGGCGAGACCACCATCACCTGGTGGCTGCGCACGCCGGGCTTCCGCTTCGGCGCGGGCGGCGTGAACTTCGGGGACGCCGGCAGCTACTTCAGCTGCAGCGTGATGAACGAAGGCCAGGGCGTGCGTTGCAGGAAGAGCGACCAGGCGCCCAGCGGCGAAATCCCGTACACCCTGCGCGTCCAGAACGGCCGGGAGACCGTGGAGTCGGATCCTGGCATCCTGATCTACAACGAGTGAGCGTCAGCCAGGATCCGGGCTGCGAGGCACTGCGAAGACCTGGGTCAACCGAGCCAGAGCGGCGCCCAGTTCGGACTCCGGACCGGCGCCGGTCTGCAGCGCCAGCGCCTGGGCCTCGTCTCGCGCGGCGATGGCCGCTTCCGGCGATCCTGCCAGCCACTCGCACTCGGCCCGGGCGCATATGAGGACGGCCAGGCTCATGCGGTCGTCAGCCTGAAGCAGCAGCGTGGCGCCGGCGTCCAGGCTGGCACGCGCCTCATCGAAGCGTGTCAGTCTGGCCAGCGCCAAGCCGGCGTGCCCGAGCAACTGGCCCTCGGTGTGCCCGTCGCCCATGTGGCGCGCCAGGGCGATGGCCGCGTCGTAGCGCATGAGGGCTTCCGCGGGTCGCCCCAGCGCGGCATACACCGTGCCCAGGTTGCCCAGGACGATGCACTCCAGCCGTGCGTGGCCCAGTTCGCGGGCCACCACCAGCGCGGCCTCCAGCGTGGTGCCCGCGACATCGGCCCTGCCCTGCAGCTGTTGCAGCATGCCCAGGTTGCACAGGGTGTTGCCTTCGCGCTTGCGGTCGCCCAGTTCGCGGGCGATCAGCAGCGCCTGCTCGCACAGGCCGCGCGCCTCGTCCAGCCGCCCCACGCTGACCTGCAGGTTGCCGAGATTGCCCAGCAGGCTGCCTTCCCAGCGGCGATCTCCGGCGCGTCGGGACAGCGCGAGCGCGGCACCGTAGTGCAGCAGGGCGTCGGCGACGCGACCCTGGCTGCTGTCCACCGTACCCAGGCCGTTGAGCGCTTCGCACGCCAGGAGGTCGTCGCCGATGCTGCGCGCCAGCGCGGCCGCCTGCCCGTGCTCAGCGCGCGCCTGGTCGGCCTGCCCCTGGCGGGCGTGCAGGCTGGCCAGGCGGATGGTGACGGCGGCCTCGCAGGCCACATCGCCCACCGCCCGTGCGTGCTCGAGCGCGATCTCGCAATGACGGCCGGCCTGGGCGCGGTCGCCCGCGGCGTCCAGCGCGCTGCCCAGCACGGCATGCGCCCGCGCAGCCTGTCTCGGCGGCAGGGCCGACATGGCGGTGACCGCCTGGGCCAGATCGATGGCCGCCTTGAACGGCCCGTGCAGATGCAGCGCCGCCCAGGCGCCGTCCAGTGCGCCCGTGGCGAGGCTGCTGTCGCCGACGCTGACCGAGCGACGGCAGGCCGTGACGAGGTTGTCCAGCTCCACGCAGGCGTTCTCCGTCGCCCGCCGCGGCCCCAGCGCGGCGAAGAAGGCCGCATGCCGCCCCTGCGCCGCCACCAGCGCGGCCGGCCCGCTGCCGGCGAAGCGGCCTTCGGTGCGCAGGTGCTCGTCGGCGTAGGCCTGCACGCTGACCAGCAGGTCGAAGCGGTCTTCGCCGAGGGAGCGGATGAAGCTCTTGTCGACCAGCGCGTTCACCGCGTCCAGCGTCCACGGCGGGTCGGCCAGGTCGGCGAAGTCCACCACGGCCTCGGCCGACTCCAACGTGAAGCCGCCTTCGAACACCGACAGCTGCGCCAGCGCCATCTTCTCGGCGCTGGGCAGCAGGTCCCAGCTCCAGTCGAAGGCCGCGCGCAGCGTGGCCTGGCGGTCCTGGCGGCCGCCGCTGCTGGCCAGCAGCTTGAATCGCTCGCTCATGCGCGCCAGCAGCGCGCGCGGCGACAGCGTGCGCACGCGCGCCGCGGCCAGTTCGATGGCCAGCGGCAGGCCATCGAGCAGCTTCACCAGCGTGGCGATGGCGGCCTCGTCGTCGGGGCCGGGCGCGAAGTCGCGCTTGGCGGCGGCGGCGCGGCGCTTGAAGAGGGTCTGTGCGTCGGTCGGCCCCATGGGTGCCACGGCCAGGGCCTCCTCGCCGGCGATGCCCAGCACCTCGCGCGTGGTGACGAGGAATCTGGCTTCCGGCGCGCGGTCCAGCCAGCGGCCCAGCGTGGCCTCGGCGTGGCGTGCCAGCTGTTCGAAGTTGTCCAGGACCAGCAGGCACTCGCCACGGCCGGCGATGGCCTGGCCGATCTGCTGCACCGGGTCTTCCGAGCCCAGCGGCAGTTGCAGGCCCTGCGCCACCGCGCTGTGCAGGCCTTCCACGGTGCGCGCCGGCGAGAGGTCGCAGAACCACACGCCCCCGGGGAACTCGCCCATCCAGCCCCAGCCGAAGCGGGTGGCCAGCCGCGTCTTGCCGGTGCCGCCGATGCCCAGCAGCGAGACCAGCCGCGCGCCTTCGTCGAAGCGGCGCGCCAGCTC
>JAEUPH010000159.1 GCA_016790395.1 Rubrivivax sp.
ACACTTCCTCGACTTCGAACAACCCATCGCCGATCTCGAATCCAAGATCGACGAGCTGCGCTATGTGCAGAACGAGTCGGCCGTCGACATCAGCGACGAGATCGACCGCCTCAGCCAGAAGAGCCAACAGCTCACGCGCGACATCTACGCCAGCCTGTCACCCTGGCAGGTGACGCAGATCGCGCGCCACCCGCAGCGGCCCTACACGCTGGACTACGTGAACGAGATCTTCACGGACTTCCAGGAATTGCACGGCGATCGGCACTATGCCGACGACCTCTCCATCGTCGGCGGCCTGGCGCGCTTCAACGGCCAGGCTTGCATGGTGGTCGGCCACCAGAAGGGCAAGGACACCAAGGAGCGCACGCTGCGCAACTTCGGCATGAGCCGGCCCGAGGGCTACCGCAAGGCGCTGCGCCTGATGAAGCTGGCCGAGAAGTTCGGCTTGCCGGTGTTCACCTTCGTCGACACGCCCGGCGCCTACCCGGGCATCGGCGCCGAAGAGCGCGGCCAGAGCGAGGCCATCGGCCGCAACATCTTCGAGATGGCGCAGTTGGAGGTGCCCATCGTGAGCACGATCATCGGAGAAGGCGGCTCCGGCGGTGCACTGGCCATTGCCGTGGCCGACCAACTGCTGATGCTGCAGTACAGCGTCTACTCGGTGATCTCGCCCGAGGGCTGCGCCGGCATCCTGTGGCGCACCTCCGAGCGGGCCGCTGAAGCGGCCGAGGCGCTGGGCATCACGGCGCACCGGCTGAAGGCGCTGGGCGTGGTCGACAAGATCGTCAACGAACCCGTCGGTGGCGCTCACCGCGACGTGCCCTGGATGGCCGCGCAGCTCAAGCGCGCCCTCGGCGAGTCCCTGCGCCAGTGTGCCGATCTGAAGCCCAAGGAGCTGCTGCAGCGCCGCTACGAGCGCCTGCGCGCCTACGGCCGCTTCACCGACACCAAGGAACGGTAAGTGTCCGTACGCCGGGTCGCGGTGGCCGCCAGCGGCGGCCGCGATTCGACGGCGCTACTGCACGCCACGGTGCGCTGCGGGCGCGCGCTGGGCATCGAGGTTGTGGCCCTGCATGTGCACCACGGCCTGCAGGCCGCGGCCGACGCCTGGCAGGCACAGGTGAAGGCGCAGAGCGGGCGCTGGGGGGCCCGATTCGAGACCTGTCGGCTCGAAGGGGCACCGAAGCGCGGCGAGAGCGTCGAGGCCTGGGCGCGCCGAGGCCGTTATCGTGCGCTGGCGGCGATGGCGCGGGCCGGTGGCTGCGGCCTGGTGCTGCTGGCCCATCACCGCCGCGACCAGGCCGAAACCTTCCTGCTTCAGGCGCTGCGTGGCGGTGGCCCGCGTGGCCTGTCGGCCATGCCAGCGACGGCCCTGCGCGACGGCA
The DNA here is from genome assembly GCA_016790395.1 of Rubrivivax sp. Lineage (GTDB taxonomy): Bacteria > Pseudomonadota > Gammaproteobacteria > Burkholderiales > Burkholderiaceae_C > Rubrivivax. Next base: position 1,386 of record JAEUPH010000159.1, read on the forward strand.
TCCTCTGGGCCCGCCCCTGGCTGGACCGCCCGCGGGAAGCCATTGACGCCTATGTCCGGCGCCACCGGCTCGCGGTGGCGGAGGATCCGAGCAACGGCGACCCCCGTTTCGCCCGCAACGCGCTGCGGGCGGCGGTCTGGCCGGCGCTGAGCGGGGCCTTCCCGGAGGCCGAAGCCGCGTTCGCCACTGCGGCCACCCGGGCGCAGCAGGCCGCCGGCTTGGCGATGGAAGTGGCGGCCGCGGACCTGGCCGAAGTGGCCGAACGAGGCGAATTGGTGCTGGCGCCCTGGATGGCGCTGAGCCCGGCGCGTCGACGCAACGCCCTCGAAGCCTGGTTGCGCGAATTGCCCGAGCCCGTGCCCGGCACGCTGCTCGAACGACTCTGCGTCGAATTGCCTGGCGTGCACCAGGGCCGCTGGCCGGCCGGCGGCTTCGAGCTGCGCCTGTACCGCGGACGGCTCAGCGCCGCGCCCACGGGTGAGCCGGCCGTGGCCTCCAAAGCCACCGTCGAACTGGCACTGGCGAGTGCCGGGGTGCACGAGGTGCCCACCCTGGACGGTTGCTTCGTCGTGGAGACGGCGCACAGCGGCGGTGCCCGTGTCGAGTGTCTGCGTCGGGTGCTGGCGGGTGGGCGACAGGGCGGTGAACAGTTCCGGTTGAGTCCGCGCGGCACGGCCCGCAGCCTGAAGAAGCAGTTCCAGGCGCGCGGCGTGCCCGCCTGGGAGCGCGAGGGGCCGTTGCTCTACACCGCCGATGGGCAGCTGCTGTTCGTGCCGGGCCTGGGCATCGATGGCGCGCTGCAGGCGACGCCGGGCGCCCCCCAGTTGACGCTGCGCTGGGTGCCAGGGCCGCGTCAGCCCGCGAAGTAGAATTGCGGGCTTTGCACAGTGGGGTCAACCCGCTGGCGAAGCCCCCTTTTCGCAGAAGCAGCCGCCACCTCAGGCGGCCAACCACGATGGCCTTGATCGTTCACAAGTACGGCGGCACCTCCATGGGGTCGACCGAGCGCATCCGCAGCGTCGCCCAGCGCGTCGCCAAGTGGGTGCGTGCCGGCCACCAACTGGTGGTGGTGCCCTCCGCCATGTCCGGCGAGACGAACCGGCTGCTGGGCCTGGCCAAGGAACTGATGCCCAATGCCAGCACCCCCGAGGCGCTGCGCGAACTGGACGCGATTGCGGCCACGGGCGAGCAGGTCTCGGTGGGCCTGCTGGCGCTGGCGTTGCAGGCGCAGGGGCTTCAGGCCGTCAGCTACGGCGGCTGGCAGGTGCCGGTGAAGACCGACTCGGCCTTCACCAAGGCGCGCATCGAGAGCATCGACGATGGGCGCGTGCGTGCCGACCTCGCTGCCGGCAAGGTGGTCATCATCACCGGCTTCCAGGGCATCGACCCGCAGGGCAACGTCACCACGCTGGGCCGCGGCGGCAGCGACACCTCGGCGGTGGCCGTGGCGGCGGCGATGAAGGCCGACGAATGCCTCATCTACACCGACGTGGACGGCGTCTACACGACCGACCCGCGCATCGTGCCCGAGGCGCGCAGGCTCAAGACCGTCTCCTTCGAGGAGATGCTGGAGATGGCCAGCCTGGGCAGCAAGGTGCTGCAGATCCGTTCGGTGGAGTTCGCCGGCAAGTACCGCGTGCCGACGCGCGTGCTGTCGAGCTTCACGCCCTGGGACATCCCGATCGACGAAGAGGCCAAGTCGGGCACCCTGATCACCTTCGAGGAAGACGAGAACATGGAACAAGCCGTGGTGGCCGGCATCGCGTTCAACCGCGACGAGGCGAAGATCAGCGTCATCGGCGTGCCCGACAAGCCGGGCATCGCTTACCAGATCCTGGGCCCGGTGGCGGCGGCCAACATCGACATCGACGTGATCATCCAGAACATGTCGCACGACGGGAAGACCGACTTCAGCTTCACCGTGCACCGCAACGACTACCAGCGCACGATGGGCGTGCTGGAGCAGCAGGTGCAGCCTGCGATCGGCGCCGCCAAGCTCGTGGGCGACACCAAGATCTGCAAGGTGTCCATCGTCGGCATCGGCATGCGCAGCCACGTGGGCGTGGCCAGCACGATGTTCCGCACGCTCAGCGAAGAGGGCATCAACATCCAGATGATCACCACCAGCGAGATCAAGACCAGCGTGGTGATCGACGAGAAGTACATGGAACTCGCCGTGCGGGCGCTGCACAAGGCCTTCGGCCTGGAGGAAGCGGCGGCCGGCTGAGGCTAGAATGCGCGTCTTCGCCGGAGTCGTGACCGAGTGGCCGAAGGTGCTCCCCTGCTAAGGGAGTATGTGGGCAAAACCTGCATCGAGGGTTCGAATCCCTCCGACTCCGCCAGAACCTTCAAGCGCCCCTCCCGGGGCGCTTGTCGTTTGGGCCCACGCGCCCGCACCTGCAGGAGACCGCCTTGCCCTTGAGCGACATCGAGATCGCACGCCAAGCCCGGCTGGAACGCATCGTGCCACTGGCCGGGCGGCGGCTGGGCATTCCGGACGAGCACCTCGTGCCCTACGGTCACTTCAAGGCCAAGGTTTCGCTGCCCTTCATCGACACGCTCGCTGACCGACCCGATGGCCGTCTGGTGCTGGTGACCGCCATCAGCCCGACCCCCGCTGGCGAGGGCAAGACGACGACGACGGTCGGCCTGGGCGACGCGCTCAACCACATCGGCAAGAAGGCGCTGATCGCGCTGCGCGAACCCTCGCTGGGGCCCGTGTTCGGGCTGAAGGGCGGTGCCACGGGCGGAGGCCGCGCCCAGGTGGTCCCGATGGAAGACATCAACCTCCACTTCACCGGCGACTTCCAGGCCATCGCGCTGGCGCACAACCTGTTGTCGGCCTGCCTGGACAACCACATCCACCACGGCAACGCGCTGGACATCGACGTGCGGCGCATCCTGTGGAAGCGGGTGGTGGACATGAACGACCGCGCGCTGCGCGACATCACGGTGGGCCTCGGTGGCGCCGCCAACGGCTTCCCGCGCCAGGACGGCTTCGACATCGTCGTGGCCTCCGAAGTGATGGCCATCCTGTGCCTGGCCACCTCCTTGCAGGACCTGAAGACGCGGCTGGGCCGCATCGTCGTCGCCGAGACGCGTGCGCGCGCGCCCGTGACAGCGGCAGACCTGAAGTGCCACGGCGCCATGGCCGTGCTGCTGAAGGACGCGCTGGCCCCGAACCTCGTCCAGACGATCGAGAACAACCCGGCGCTGCTGCATGGCGGCCCGTTCGCCAACATCGCCCACGGCTGCAATTCGGTGATCGCCACGCGCGCGGCGCTGAAGCTGGCCGACTACGTCGTCACCGAGGCCGGCTTCGGCGCCGACCTGGGCGCAGAGAAGTTCATCGACATCAAGTGCCGCAAGGCCGGCCTCGCGCCGGCCGCGGCCGTGGTCGTGGCGACCATCCGCGCGCTGAAGTACCACGGCGGTGTGGCGCTCCCTGACCTCGGCCGTGAAGACCTCGGCGCCCTGGAGCGTGGGCTGGCCAACATCCAGCGCCACCTTCACAACCTGCGGGAGGTCTTCGGGCTGCGCTGCGTGGTGTCCATCAACCACTTCGGCAGCGACACCGATGCCGAGCATGAACTGCTGCGGCGGCGCATCGGTGAGCAGGGCGTGCCCGTGCACACCGCCCGCCATTGGGCCGAAGGCGGGCAGGGCGCCGCCGCCCTCGCCCACGAGGTGGTCCGCGTTGCCGCCGAAGGCAGCCGGATGCGCTTTGCCTACGAAGATGCCGACACGCTGTGGAACAAGGTCGAGAAGCTGGCCCGCCACACCTATGGCGCCGCCGGCATCTCGGCCAGCGCCTCGGTGCGCGCCCGGATCCAGCGCCTGCAGGACAACGGCCACGGGCACCTGCCCGTGTGCGTGGCCAAGACGCAGTACAGCTTCAGCACCGACCCTGCGCAAAGGGGTGCCGCCAGCGGGCACGTGGTCGACATCCGCGAGGTGCGCCTGGCCGCCGGCGCCGAGTTCGTGGTGATGGTCTGCGGCGACATCATGACCATGCCCGGGCTGCCCAAAGTGCCCGCCGCCGAGCACATCGACCTGGACGAGCAGGGTCGCATCGTCGGCCTGTCCTGACGCTGGTGCGAGCGTGGCCGGGAACACCGCCAGGCTGTACCGCATCGAGGCGCTGATTCGCGCCCGTGGCCACGTCAGCCGCGCCGAACTGCTTGCCGAACTGGAGGTTTCACCGGCCACGCTGAAGCGTGACCTGGAGTACCTGCGCAGCCGTCTCGGAGCGCCGATCGAGTACGACGCCAGCGTCAACGGCTACCGTTTCGGCCGCGCGTACGTGGGCCCCAAGCACGAGCTGCCCGGCTTGTGGTTCGACGAGACAGAGCTCTACTCGCTCCTGATGGCCGAGCAACTGCTTTCGGGCCTGGACAGCGGCGGCCTGCTCTCGCGGCACCTGCAACCTCTGCTCGAGCGCATCCATCACCTGCTCGCCAGCGGGCAGGGAGGGGCGGCCGCCGACCCGCTGCATGAGCGCGTGAGAATCGTCACTCCGCTGAAGCGACCGGTGCCCAGCCGCTTCTTCGAACGCGTGACGTCGGCATTGCTGCAACGCCGACGGCTGCACCTGCGCTACCTGACCCGCGCGCGGCGCGAAACTGGCGAGCGCGACGTCTCGCCGCAACGGCTGGTGCACTACCGCAACACCTGGTACCTCGATGCCTGGTGCCACCGGGCCCAGGCCCTGCGGCGTTTCGCCCTGGACGCCGTGGAGGAGGCCCAGGTGCTGGAGTCGCCAGCCCGGGAGGTGGCGCTGGCACGCGTGCAAGCGGAAATGGACGCGGGCTACGGCATCTATGCCGGCGGGCGTCGACGTTGGGCGCGGCTGCGCTTCGACCTCCAGGCAGCCCAGTGGGCCAGCCGCGAGGAATGGCATCCCGAGCAGGTCGGCCGTTGGTGCGAGGACGGGAGCTTCGAGCTCAGCCTGCCGTACGTCGATGCCAACGAACTCGTCATGGACATCCTGCGCCAGGGCGACCAGGTCCAGGCCTTGGAGCCCGCGGAGTTGGTCGAAGAAGTGCGACGCAGACTCCAGCGAGCGGCAGCGCTCTATGGAGCCACGCCGCATGTCGGCGAGGCTGGAGCCGCCCAATGACGGACGGGCCGACGCATTCCCACTGGGACGCGGTGCCGGAACTGGACCCCGGCATGCAAGCCGGCATGGTGCGGGCACTGCGCGACGCGCTTCAGGCCACCCTGATCGAGACCCACATCTCCTGGGTGCTCGTGGCCGGCGGTCAGGCCTACAAGTTCAAGAAGGCCATGAGCACGGCCTTCCTCGATCAGTCCACGCGAGAACTCCGGCTGCGTGCCTGCAAGGAAGAGCTCCGACTCAACCGGCGTCTGGCGCCCGAGCTGTACGAGAGCGTGGTGGCCGTGACTGGCAGCACCTCGGCGCCCCTGCTCGGCGGGAGCGGGCCGGTGATCGACCATGCGGTCCGGATGCGGAGCTTCGACCAGGACGGCCTGTGGGAACGCCGGGCCGAACAGGGAACGCTCACCGCCGCGGATGTCGACAGCCTCGTGGCCCTCTTGGTGGAGTTCCACGAGCGCTGCGAGCGGGTCGATCCGGCCAGCTTGTTCGGAACGTCCGCGGCCGTTCGCCACACGGTGCTGCAGAACCTGCAGGAGCTCGAGCAGGCAGGGCTCGCCGAGCTGCTGACGACCGAAGACCGAGACCGCCTGCGAACCTGGGAGGAGGAGGCTTTTGCCAAGGCGCATCACCGCATCGATGAACGCCGTACGCGCGGGCATGTCCGGGAGTGCCACGGCGACCTGCACCTGGGCAATGTGACGCTGTTCGAAGGCCGGACGACCGTCTTCGACGGCATCGAGTTTTCTCCGGCCTTGCGCTGGACCGATGTCATGGCCGATCTCGCCTTCATGGCCATGGACCTGCAGGCGCATGGCCTGTCGCCCCTGGCCAACCGCCTGCTCAACGCCTATGTGGAAGCCAGCGGCGACCACGACGGGCTCCCTGTGCTCGACTATCTGCTCGTGCACCGAGCGCTCGTGCGCGCAAAGGTGGCCTTGCTGCGAGCGCGGCAACAGGGGCAGCGGGACGAACCGGCCGCGATGGCGGCCGCCCGTCGATACCTGGGCCTCGCGCTGCAGCTGACCGCAGCCCCGGCCCCTCAGTTGATCATCACCCACGGTTGTTCCGGAAGCGGCAAGTCAACGGTCACTCAGCGGCTGCTCGAGGAACTCGGTGCCGTGCGCTTGCGCTCCGATGTGGAACGACGGCGCCTGGAGCACCTGGCCGACGTGGCGCGCTACAGCGATGCGGCCAATGAGGCCACGTACGCGCGTCTGGTCTTGCTGGCCGAGCGGCTGCTGAAGGACGGCCACCCCGTGATCCTGGACGCGACCTTTCTTCGCTCGGCCAGCCGGCAGGTGGCGTGGCAACTGGCCAAGAAGCTGCAAGTACCGTTTGCCATCCTGGACTTCGTCAACGGCGCTGAGTTGGATCTGATGCGCAGGCGTCTCATCGAGCGCGCTGCACGTGGAGGGGATGCATCCGAGGCGGACATTGCCGTTTTGGAGGATCAGCTCAAGCGCATCGAACCCTTGCAGGCGGAAGAGATGGTCGTGGTGCGGCCAGCCTGGCCGCAACGATGATGCAGCCTCCGGATTCGACTCTGTAAGTTAACATAATATACATCGTACACATTTATATGTCAGCGCCGCTTACACAACCCAGCTCGTGGCCTCGTGCCAGTTCATTAGCCGCCAAAGGTGCCAGCAACTTGGCCACCTGGTCAAGAACCTTGCGCACAGGTGGCGACGCGGCCAACTTTCCAACACCCTGGCTTGAAGGCGGCCAAAGCCGGACATCCGCTCCCTACCTCGTTGCAGCTGGCGCCAACGCCGATTGAACATGCTTCGACCTGCTCAGCCACAGGTCGGCCGCAAGCTGAGTAATTCGCGCCCGCACTACGGCTTGGGCATCAGGCCAGGCCAGATGGTCCGGCCTAGCGTCCGCGGCCACCAGAAAGTCGATGGCAAAGGCAACCGCGCGCGCATGCATGCCTTGACCTCGCAGATCATCTGGCTTAGCAAGCCGCGCAGTCACCTCCTCGATGGTTTCAGCTGTGAGCATCTCCCCTCTGGCGCAGCGCTGGAGGTGGCTGTCGGAATACTGACCTTCTAGGCCCGAACGAACGGCGAGCGCGGTCAAGTCTTTGGCACGGTACGCGCGCTGCACCTTAGCCAGCCAATGCTTGAAAGGATGACTTGCTGGGTCGCACAACTCGGCTAGCGATTGAGCAGCGACGTGCAGTCCATACCAGCCACTTCTAAAAATACGGGGGATCGCGGCCGAGGCGAGTACGTCGTAGAGGACGCGATCGACAAACCTGTACTCGGCGTCACCAAGCACACAGTTCTGGCCTTGCCACCAGGCTTCTGGACGAGAGACCAATTCATTGCCGCAGCACGTGCACTTTCGGGAGCCGGACGAGAGCCCAGCCATCAACTGGTAGACAAGGCCTTCGGCAGCTCTGGTCAGGCCCGCGAGTTGCCGAGTCAGTAGGCCGTTCCGAAGGAGTTCCGCAAGAAGGTCCAACAGTTGCTCTTCGCCACCAACCGCCTTGATCAAGCGCTGGTGAACGCGAGTCGTAGTGCGCACCCTCTTGAACGCGTAGTTCTCAAAGTTCTTGAAGTCACTGCCAAAGCCCCTGCGGATGACAGCGAGGTAGCTGCGCCGGCCCGTGAGGAGATTCGCAAGAAAGTCGTCCGACGGCAAAGCCCGTAACCCAGGCTTCAGGCCAAGGGCAGTTGGAAAGAGCGTCATCGAGCGTTTGATCGTCAACGGCTCGAAGGGATGGACCAGGAACTCTTCCAGAGTTCGCGGCTTACTTGACTCGACCGTTTCCACGTTTCCTCCGTCGCTCAACTTCAGCTCCAGCAAGATTGCTCTCGGCGCCCGACAAGACCGTCAACCATCCGGCTGGCTAGGGGTTCGTCCAAGGAAATTCTCATGGCAAAGGGCACTGGAAGCGGCACGGCAGGTGGCTCGCGGGGTGGCAACGGCGGGAGTGGCGGCGGGAAAGGGCAAGGCTCGGGGTGGGGTGGCAAGACCAGCACCGTTCCTGGCGCGCCATCGGGTGGCGGTCGTTCACCAGCGCCTGGCGTGCCTGGACACGGCAAGGCGCCCTAACTGGGCATACTCGAAGCACAGGCCCGCAGCCCAACCGCGACGCGAGGCTGTGCGAAGAAGCGCTCCTACCTTGCGAGCCGTGGGCCTGGCGTCAAGCGACATCCTGAATTGACTCCGGGAGGTGCGGGATGTCGCTTGACAGACGCCTCAGGTTGTCGGAGTCGCCCGAGAACGGCGCGGCTGTGGAGTGGAGTCTGCTGGTTGCTTTACCACGTGCGCGTTCGCAAGAAGTTCTTCGGTCGCCGCCACTAAGGTCGCGCCTGGAAGCCCAAGGGCATTCGCTGCACGTAGCAATAGCCCCAGCGTCGGCTGCCTCTCCCCGCGCTCGAGCTTTCCATAGTACGAGCGGTCGATGCAGGCCAACAGCGCAAACTGGTCTTGCGCTAAGCCGCCGCGCTCACGAAGTGCGCGGAGGACTTGGCCAAATGCCTTGGCTGTCTTCGGGTCAAACGAGGTGGCTCTGGGGGCCCGAACTCTCGTGGTGGATGTGGTGGGCTGTTGCTGCACAGGGAAAGCGTGCAGGCGTGGTATCGTTCTGGACACGGCATATATGCCGTTTGTCAAGCCTGAGCCACTTCCGGGTCCTTCCTCCCAGGCACGAACGGGCCCGCGGCAGGAAGCGGGGACGGCGAGACAAATGCGCGCTCTGCATGCCTCTGTGCAATGCCGAGCCTGGATCAGCGACAGCAGACCGCCCGACCCACTCGATGACAAAGACTTCCACGTCGCGCCCGTCAACTCAACCTGGTAGCGGCGTCAAGTCGCATCCACCTCGCCGACGCGTGAACCTCCGGGCCAGGATCCATGCGGAGGCCGTTGTGTTGCTCCACGATCGACCGCAAGGCGTGCGGTTCACCGAACTTGTTGACGTATTGCATCGAAGCCACCCAGAGCGCAGCTTCAAGTCCATCGGCAACGACATAGTCGGCCTTGGCCGAGCGCTTCCGACCCAGGTGATCAAGCCAGCCAAGGGCCTCTACCTGCATTCCCGCTTCAGGATCCCCTCAGATTCCAGCGACATGAAGTCCGCAGACGGCGGAACGGCAAACCCTCCGGTCAAGCCAGGATCGCGGCGCTCGCAGCCTGTGACGGCAATCAATGAACAGGACTTTTACGTCCCCTTCGCAACATGGCTTAGAAACGATCTTGAGGAAGTCACGCATGCGATCCCGCTGGGGGGAAAGACATTCCGCCAGCGTTGGAGCACGCCGGACGTCATCGGCAAGTACGAAAGCAAGCGAAGTGACGTTGTGAAGGGCCCGATCGTCATCGTTGCCGGCGAAGTGAAGCTTGACCTTTCCGAACTATTTGTCGGGTTCGGACAAGCGTGCTTCTATCATTTGTTCGCACACAAGAGCTTCCTCGCCGTTCCGAAGCAGACGCCTCCGGATGAACTGTCTCGCTTGGAAGCGCTATGCCATATGCACTTTGTCGGTCTCGTAACTTTTGACGCCGAGAACCCTGCCAAGCCCGCTTTTCGCTTGCTCGTACGCCCAAGGAAGCAAGAGCCCGACCTGAGCTACACGAATCGCTACATCCGATCCGTCGAGTCAAAGTTGTTCGCATAGTCAGTGTCGTCAGACGCCAATTGTCGGGAGGCCGGCATAGCCGGGTTGCCAGCAGACTTTTGCTGACACAGTGGGGCTCGCGCCGCAGCAAGGGCCTGTTCTCGGCAGCTTTCAGGCCCCGCAGACATCGCTTCCCCTCCAGTTGGGGTGGACACAGGTCTCTCTAGCACGTTCTTCGCCATGAAGCGCCCTTCCCCACCCCGCGATTGCGCCCGACTCGGGGCAGGGCGCCAGGACACTACGAGTTATCTGGGGGGAGCTGAGCAGCGGTTGCTGCCGGTCGCCTCTGACGGGCCTACGCGCGGTCAGTGCCAGTAATCGCCGGTCCGCGCCAGCGCTACCATCGTCGCAGCCCGGCCTTACGCTACCTGCCTCCGCGGTCGGGGTTAGCTCGAACGTTAGGCGTCGCAGTCACCGCCGGGCGCATACTCGCGGGCATGGCCATCCCTCACGTCGCCCCTGGTCAAGTCATCGCTTTGAGACCTTTGGGTCCAGGATTCCACGAAGCGCAGACTGTCGCGCTCTTCAAGTCCGAGAACTTGGAGGTGATTCGCTTTGTGCTCCGCGCCGGAAAGTCTCTCCCACCTCACAGGGTACTGGGGGACACTAGTATTCATTGCATCGAGGGCACCATTGCCGTCTCGGCCTACAGCCGCGAGGCGATCCTGCACGCGGGCGAGCTCATCTACTTGGAAGGCAATGCCGTCCACGCCGTGCTAGCACAGGAAGACAGCTCTGCCTTAGTCACTATTGCACTGGTCAAAGATCAGTCGGGAAGCCTGGCGGAACTCACCGAGCGCCACTCCAGCGGCGACGCCTAACCCCTCGCTCAACCCCCCGACTCGCTACGGCAGGCGCTGTAAGCCCGGCCTGCGCCACCAGTAAGATCGTCGCAGCCCGGGCTTACAGCACCTGCCTCCGCTCTCGGGGTTAGCTCGAACGTTAGGCAGCAGAATCCACACCCATGCCCACCTACGCCGAACAACTCAACGTGCACCTTGCGGCCTACAAGACTGGCCACCTCGGCGTCCAAGAACCCGGAACGTTTATCCACCGAGGACGGGAGTTGCAGTACCAGCACATCCTGCCCAAGGAGAAGCAGTGGATGAACATCCTCGAACCGTTCCGTCTAGATGTACAGCAGTACCTCGCCGATCGACCAAGCATCAAGCTTCACCGGTACTTTCATCACCTGAACTCGTCCCAAGCGTTTGCCCTGAACCTGTTCTTCCCCTACTTCGAACGCGGTGGCTCGGCACAACTGTTGCGAGCGTTCGGCTCGCAAGGCGAGCTGTCCTCGTGGGAGCCGGAGTGCGTGGTTGATGCAATCGAGGGGACGAACGTCGATGTGACTTGGGTCGCTGATGGTGCGCGAACCTACTGCGAAGTGAAACTGTCCGAGCAAGAGTTCGGTTCGGCAGCAGATGATGCCGCGCATCGGCACAAGCTTGAAACCATCTACCGGCCGAAACTGGCTAGTCTCTGCGCACCCGATTTGCTTGAGCCCAAGCACTTCTTCGAGAACTACCAACTCTTCCGCAATGTCTGGCTCGCTGCCCGCGAAGCCGACTCGAACGTCGTCTTCTTCGTACCCAGAGCGAACACGAAAATCTGGCGCCAACTAAACGT
>JAEUPH010000165.1 GCA_016790395.1 Rubrivivax sp.
ATGCTGGCCGACCGCTTCGGCGCCTTCCGCGTGCTCATTGTCGGCGGCGTGCTCTACGCCCTGGGTCTGGCCGGCATGGCGCTGGCCACCACGGGCGCCGGCTTCATGGGCAGCACCGGGCTGCTGCTGGGCTTCGCGCAGTCGGGCACCACCTACGCGGTGGTGTACGGCGTCATCGGACGCCAGGTGGCGCCGGAGAAACGCTCCTGGGCCATGGGCGTGGCGGCCGCAGCGGGGTCCTTCGGGCAGTTCCTGATGGTGCCGCTGGAGAACGGCCTCATCGGCGGTCTGGGCTGGCAGAACGCGCTCTTCGTGCTGGCCTGCCTGGCGCTGGCCATCGTGCCGCTGGCCTTCTGGATGAAGGAGCCGCCGCAGGCCGCCAGCAGCGGGCCGAAGCAGAGCATCGGCGCGGCGCTGCGCGAGGCCTTCGCGCACCCGAGCTTCCTGTTCCTGATGGCCGGCTACTTCGTGTGCGGCTTCCAGGTGGTGTTCATCGGCGTGCACATGCCCAGCTACCTGAAGGACCACGGCCTGAGCCCGCAGGTGGCCACCACGGCGCTGGCGCTGATCGGCCTCTTCAACGTCTTCGGCACCTACATCGCCGGCACGCTGGGGCAGAAGATGCCCAAGCGCCACATCCTGTCGACGATCTACGCGCTGCGCGCGGTGGCCATCGTCATCTTCATCAACGCGCCGCTCACGCCCAGGAGCGTCTACATCTTCGCGTCGGTGATGGGCTTCCTGTGGCTGAGCACGGTGCCGCCCACGAATGCCATCGTGGCGCAGATCTTCGGCGTGCAGTACATGAGCATGCTGGGCGGCTTCGTGTTCCTCAGCCACCAGGTGGGTTCGTTCATGGGTGTGTGGCTGGGCGGGCGGCTCTATGACGCCACCGGCAGCTACGACCTCGTGTGGTGGATCGCCGCCGCGCTGGGCGTGTTCGCGGCGCTCATCAACCTGCCGGTGCGCGAGACAGCCATCGTGCGGCCCGCTCTGAAGGCGGCATGAAGCTGCGCCGCGCTGCCGCCTGGGGACTGGCCGCGGCCGTGCTGGCGGCGGTGTTCATGGCCTACCTGGACCCACACGCGGTGCGCGACCTGGCCACCCGGGTCTGGGCCTGCTTCTGATCCCGGGCCCGTGTCGCGGCCACGCCCAGGATGCGGGTTAGCATCGGCCTGCCGCGCCGATCGTGCGCTGACGATCAGGGGGAACCGATGGGCATGATCCGGAACTTCGCACTCGTTCTGCTTGCTTTCTGGGCCGCAACCGCCGCCGAGGCGACCCCGCCGTCGCCCAGGCAACCCACCAATGCCGCCGGCCAGCCCGTGCGGGCGGTCGACGGCAAGCGGATCAACTACACACGTCACGACCTGAAGCCGATGACGGCGCGCTCCGCCCCCGGGACGGCAGCACGCGGCGCGCTGCCGCGTGCCGAGGCCGCCACGCTGGCCAGCTGGGGCTATGCCGCCTTCGGCAGCGGCATCGGTGCTGCAGGACTGGTGACGACCACGGTGAACGGCAGCACCGAGGTCTTCGCCACCGGCTCGACGCAGACCTTCGGCATCGGCACCTACTGGCACGCCCAGCGCTGGAACCGCAGCCGCAACACCTTCGACACGGTCTACGTGTCGGACCTGCTGTCCGCGGGCATCGCACGGCTGCTCGTGGCACGCACGGGCCCAGGCGGTGCGCCGCAGATCGTGGTCGGTCTGCTCAACGGCATGTTGCGCTTCCATGACCTGCAGACCAAGGCCCTGGTGGCCACCACCGACGGTGCCTGTGCCAGCCGCGGCGGGCTGCGCACGCTGGCGGCTGCCGACCTGGACGGCAACGGCAACGACGAGTTGCTGTCGCTGTGCGCCGACGACGCGCTCACCGCCGAGGGCGCGGGCTATGCCGCCTGGGTGCTGGCCGGTGTGGGCGGCAACGAACTCGCCGTGGGCCAGATGGACGATGACGCGGCGCTCGAGATCGCCAGCACCAGCGGCCGCGTCGTCGACAGCGCCACGCGCGCCGTGCAATGGGCCTGGCCCGCCGGGTTCGGCGCCCATGTGCTCAGCGCGGACATCGACGGCGACGGCCGCGACGAGCTCATCGCCGCTGACGCCTGGTACTGGATCTACGGCTACGACGTGGAGCGCCAGCTCCCGTCGTGGTCGCTGCGAGCCGAACTGGACGTCGGCGCCATCGCGCTGGCTGACGTCAACCGCGACGGCCAGCCCGATCTGCTGGTGGGCGACGGCCAGTGGGGCCAGGTGAGCGCCTACCGCACCGACAACCGCCAGCTGATCGGCGCCATCGGCAACCCCGAGCACGGCGTGACGCAGATCGCCACCGCCGACCTCGACGGCGACGGCGCCCCTGAGCTGCTGTGGGGATCCGGCGCCACCTCCACCGGACCCGACCACCTCTATGTCGGCCATTGGGCCACGCTCACGATCCGCTGGCAGAACCCCGACCTCGTCGGCCCCTTCATCGGGCCGCTCGTCGGCGACCTCGACGGCGACGGCATTCCCGAAGCCGTGGTCGTGTCCACCTTCTCCGACGCCACCTACGGCAGCGGCCGCATCCTCGTCTTCGACAGCCGGACGATGGTGCTGCGCGCCGTCTCGCAGGCCGTGGCGGGCAACTTCGCCTGGCTGGGCATCAACGACGTGAAGCTGCGCGACATCGACGGCGACGGCCGGATCGAGGTCCTCATCGGGGCCGACCGCCTGTACGACGGGCTCGTCGAGGCCTGGCGCTTCAACGCCGACAACAGCTTCAGCCTGCACTGGACGAACACCGTGCGGCCGCCCGGCTCCCGGTTCCAGGCCGTCGAGGCCGTCGACGTCGACGGCGACGGCCGGCCTGAAGTGCTGGGCGCTGCCGGCGGCGCCCAGGGCTCGATGCTCTACGCCTACGACTCGCTCACCGGCGCCGAGAAGTGGCGGACGCTCAACTACGCCGGCGACGTCCTGGGTCTCTCGCTGGGCGACTTCGACGGCGACGGCCAGACCGACATCGCGGTCGCGGTGCGGGGGCGGGGCGTCTGGATCTTCGCTGCCAGCACGGCGCAGCTGAAGGCCATCATCGACGCGCCCCTGATCAGTTCGCTGACGCGGTTGGACGCCCATCTGCCTCAGCGGCTGCTGGTGGGCCATTCCGACGGCCGTGCGGTGACGCACGCCTTCGACGGTGGCGCGCAGTACCCGGCGGTGCAATCGCTGCAGCTCGTGTCGACGGCGATCGATGCCATCGAGGTCGGACGCAACCGCACCTGGTGGGTGGCCTCGGGCGGACGCCTGATGAAGTTCGGGCGCAGCACGATGGAGTACCAGAGCGCCGACTACGGCCCCGGCTTCGGCCGCCGCGTCGATTCGATCGGCACCCGCGGCAGCGTGTTCAGCGGCGGCCGCTACGGCCTGCTGCGTCTGGATGTCGTGCCCTGAGCCCCCGATGAACCTGCATCCCGCATCCACGCCGCCATCTGCCTGGGTCACCCGGTTTGCTGCCCTGGTGCCGCCGCGCGGCAGCGTGCTCGACGTGGCCTGCGGCAGCGGCCGCCACGTGCGCTGGCTGGCAGCGCAGGGCTTCGCCGTCACCGGGGTCGACCGCGACGCCGACGCGCTGGCGCCGCTGCGCGACATCGCCGAAACCGTGGTGGCCGACCTCGAAGGCGGCCCCTGGCCTTTCGCCGGCCGGCGCTTCGACGCCGTCGTCGTCACCAACTACCTGTGGCGGCCGCTGTGGCCGGCGTGGCTGGCCGCGCTGGCACCCGGCGGCGTGTTCATCCACGAAACCTTCGCGCTGGGGCAGGAACGGGTGGGCAGGCCCTCGCGGCCGGAGTTCCTGCTGCGGCCGGGCGAGCTGCTGTCGGCCTGCCAGGGCCTGCGCACGGTGGCCTTCGAAGACGGCTTCGACGGCGGCCGTTACGTGCAGCGCATCGCGGCGGTGAACGAGGCCCCGGGTCAGCCCGAGCCGCCACGCTACGGGCTGTCGGGGCCCGCCGGCTAAAATCAGCGGTTTTGACGCTCCTGCCCCCGGCCCGCCCATGAACCCCATCCAAGGCAGCATCGTTGCGCTCGTCACGCCGATGCGCGAAGACGGCAGCATCGACTACCCCGCGCTGCGCAGCCTGATCGACTGGCACATCGCCGAGGGCACCGACTGCATCGGCGTGGTCGGCACCACGGGCGAGTCGCCCACGGTGTCGATGGCCGAGAACTGCGAAGTCATCCGCGTGGCCGTGGAACATGCCAAAGGCCGCGTGCCGATCATGGCCGGCACGGGCGCCAATTCCACGGCCGAGGCGATCGAGCTCACGCGCTTCGCCAAGCAGGTGGGCGCCGACTGCCACCTCAGCGTGGTGCCCTACTACAACAAGCCCTCGCAGGAAGGCATCTACCAGCACTTCAAGGCCATCGCCGAAGCCGTGGACCTGCCCATGGTGCTGTACAACGTGCCCGGCCGCACCGTGGCCGACATGCAGCCCGAGACCGCGCTGCGCCTGGCGCAGCTGCCCGGTGTCATCGGCATCAAGGAAGCCAGCGGCAACATCGAGCGCGCGGCGCAACTGATCAAGCATGCGCCCAAGGGCTTTGCCGTCTACTCCGGCGACGACGGTACCGCCGTGGCGCTGATGCTGCTGGGCGGCCACGGCAACGTGAGCGTCACCGCCAACGTGGCGCCGAAGCTGATGCACGAGCTGTGCATCGCCGCCATCGAAGGCGACCTGAAGCGCGCGCGCGCCATCCACCTGCAACTGCTGCCGCTGCACCGGCAGCTCTTCTGCGAACCCAGCCCGGCGCCAGCCAAGTGGGCGCTGTCGCAGCTGGGCCGCTGCGAGCCACACGTGCGGCTGCCCATCGTGCCGCTCACACCGGCCGGCCAGACCAGCCTCGCCCAGGCGATGCGCGAAGCCGGCGTGTCGTGAACACGGCCCGGGCCGACCTCTTTCCCACCGAACCCCAGGCAGCGCCTCCTGACGGCCGCTGCGGAGACCCGCCAGTGACAAGTTCCCCTGCCGCCACCCTGCCCCGCCTTGGCGCCCTGGCCATTGCGGCCGCGCTGCTGAGCGGCTGCACCCTCCTCGGCGACGGCCTGCTCTCCGGCGACAAGGTCGATTACCGCAACGCCCCGGCGAAGACGCAGCCTCTGGAGGTGCCGCCCGACCTGACGCAATTGGCCCGCGAATCGCGCTACCAGAGCCAGGGCGGCGTGATCAGCGCCGCCGCGGCGGCGACGGCCGCCCCGGCCGCCGGTGCGGGCCCGGCGGCCAACGCCACGCAGGCCACCGTGGCGCTCAACGCGCTGGGCGGCATGCGCATCGAGCGCGACGGCCAGCAGCGCTGGCTGGTGGTACCCCAAACCCCCGAACAGCTGTGGCCGCAACTGCGCGCCTTCTGGGAGAAGAACGGCTTCCAGCTGGCCACCGACAGCGCCACCACCGGCGTGATGGAAACGACCTGGGCCGAGAACCGGGCCAAGATCGGCCCGGCCGACGCACCGCGCGGCATCATCTCCCGCCTCATCGGCGCGATCTCCGACACCGGCGAACGCGACCGCTACCGCACCCGGGTGGAGCGCACGGCGAACGGCGCCGAGGTCTACATCACGCACCGCGGCATCGAGGAGGTCTACACCAGCGAGCGCAAGGACGACACGAACTGGCGCGCCCGGCCGGCCGACCCGCAGCTGGAAGCCGAGTTCCTGGCGCGACTGATGGTCACGCTGGGGGCCAAGGACGAACCTGCGCGCTCCGCGGTGGCCGCCGCCGCGCCCGCCTCGGCCGCGACGCCGGCCGCGTCGGCACTGGCTGGCGCCCGCCCGGCGCCTTCGACCGCCACCGCCATCGCCCTCAGCGAACCCTTCGACCGCGCCTGGCGACGTGTCGGCCTGGCGCTGGACCGCTCCGGCTTCACCGTCGAAGACCGCGACCGTGCCGCCGGCCTGTACTACGTGCGCTACGTCGATCCGAAGAACGCCGGCAAGGAAGAACCGGGCTGGTGGGCCCGGCTGTGGGGCGACAAGAGCAACCCGCAGGAAGCGCTGCGCTACCGCGTGCTCGTGAAGGCTGCCGGCGACAAGACCAACGTGTCGGTGCAGAACTCCGTCGGCGTACCCGAGACAGGCGACAACGCGCAGCGCATCATCGGCCTGCTTGCTGGCGAGTTGCGCTGAGCGGCGACGGGCTTCAGGCCTGCGGCGCGTGCAGCAGGCCGCGCAGGGTGGCCAGCGTGAACGGCTTCTCCAGCGCGCCGGCCACCGTGAGGCCCAGCGCGTGCGCCTGGGCCAGCGCTTGGTCCAGCGCAGCCGGGCCGGCACCGCTGCAGACGATGACGCGCGCGCGACAGCCGGCGCCGGCCAGGGCGACCAGCACTTCGTCGCCCGAGCTGCCAGCAAGCCTGAGGTCCACGCTGACATGGCTTGGCGTCCAGGCGACCAGCGCCTGCAGGAATTCGTCCACGCGCAGGCACAGCCGCGCCTCGAAGCCGGCGGCCTGAGCGCCCAGGCACAGGATCTGGCCGACGGTGTCGTCGTCGTCCAGCACCAGCAGTCGGCCTCGGTTCATGCCTTGATCGCCCTTCCCTGGCCCCACACGGCCTATGATGGCCGTGTCATGCACATTGCCGGTCAGCATATCAGCGCAGGCGCGCTGTGGCGACGGCGCGGGGCCGCGCCGTGAGCCTGCGGCTGCGCCTGCTGCTCATCGCGTTGCTGGCCACGGCGCTGCCGGCCCTGCTGGTGCTGACGCGCTTCGTGCAGGACCGCGAGGCCGTGCTGCAGGCCGACCGCCAGCGCCTGGCCGCGCTGGCGCAAGGCACCGTGGAGACCCTGCGTGACCGCATCCAGGGCACGGCGCAGTTGCACTTCGGCCTGGCGCGCGCCAGCGTGCTGGCCTCCGGGGACCGCGCCGCCTGCTCGGCCTTCCTGTCCGAGGTGCGCGAGGCCTACCCGCAGTACACCGGCATCCTGACCATCCTGCCGGACGGACGCCTGTTCTGCGACTCGCTGCAGACGGGCCGCGAACTGGACCTTCGCAACCGTGACTACTTCGTGCGCGCCCTGGCCTCGCGCGGCGAGATCGTCCTGGAACCCACCTTCGGCCGCCTCACCGGCCAGGCCGTGCTGCAGGTGGCCTACCCCGTGCGCACGCCCCAGGGCACGCCGGCCTTCGTGCTGCTGGCCTCCTTGAACCTGCAGAAGGCCACGGCGCTGCGCGACAGCGACGTGCCCGGCCGGCGCCTCCTCCTCGTCGACCGTCAGGGCACGGTGCTGGCCACGGCGCCGCCCGAAGTGCCCGGCTTCCGCGCGGGCGGGTCGCTGGCCGGCACGCCGCTGCAGGACTTCGCGAGCGGCCGGCAGGGCGCGGCCCACATGACGCTGCCGCAAGCCGATGCCAGGCCTTTCGAGTGGGTGCGTGCCGACAGCGGGCCGATCAGCCCGACCGGTCTGCAGGTGCTGGCCGGTGCGCCGCAGGCCAGCTTGGTGGCCGGGGCCGACCGGCGCTTCGCCCAGGACATCGCGGTGCTGGCCGTCGCCGCGCTGCTGATCTTCCTGGCGGTGTGGCTGCTGTCGGAACTGGCCATCCGCCGGCAGGTGGCGCGCATCACCGGGCTGGCGAAACGCATGGCAGCCGGTGACCTGGCCGCGCGTGTGGCGCCACCGCTGCCGCGCGGCGAACTGGGCACGCTGATGACGGTGATGAACCAGGCCGCCGAGTCGCTGCAGGCGCAGCGCAGCGACATCGCCCAGCTCAACGACCGCCTGCTGCAGGCGCAGCGGCTGGAAGCGGTGGGCCAGCTCACCGGGGGCGTGGCGCACGACTTCAACAACCTGCTGACGGTGGTGCTGGGCAATGCCGAACTGCTGGCCGAGCTGACCGCCGGCGACGCCCAGAAACAGCCGCTGGCGCTGATGATCGTGCAGGCGGCGCAGCGCGGCGGCTCGCTGACACGCCAGCTGCTGGCCTTCGCTCGCCGACAGACCCTGGCGCCCAACGCGGTGGACGTGAACGCCCTGGTCGCCGGGCTCGACCCCCTGCTGCGCCGCACGCTGGGCGAACACATCGAGATCGAGTTCGTGCGCGGCGCCGGGCTCTGGCTGGCGATGGTCGACGCCAGCCAGCTGGAGAACGCGCTGCTGAACCTGTGCCTCAACGCGCGCGACGCCATGCCGGGCGGCGGGCGCCTGACGCTGGAGACGGCCAACACCTCGCTGGACCGCAGCTACACCGAACGCTATCCCGATGCCCTGCCCGGCCAGTACGTGATGCTGGCCGTGTCCGACACCGGCACCGGCATCGCGCCCGAGCACCTGTCGCGAGTCTTCGAACCCTTCTTCACCACCAAGGACAAGGGCAAGGGCACCGGCCTGGGCCTGGCCATGGTCTACGGCTTCGCCAAGCAGTCGGCCGGGCACGTGGGCATCTACTCCGAGCCCGGCCAGGGCACCACCGTGAAGCTCTACCTGCCGCGGGCGCTGCGCGGCGAGGAAGCCGCACCGCCCGAGGCCCAGCCCCCCGCGGCCGCCGGCGTGGGCGAGCTGGTGCTGGTGGTGGAGGACGACGAACTGGTGCGCCTGTTCGCCTGCGCCGAGCTGCGCTCGCTGGGCTACCGGGTGCTGGAAGCCGAGCAGGGCAGCGCGGCGCTGAAGCTGATCGAGCAGCACGAGGGCATTGCGCTGCTGTTCACCGACGTGGTCATGCCCGGTGGCATGTCGGGCCGCGCGCTGGCCGACGCGGCGCTGGCGCTGCGGCCCGGCCTGCGCGTGCTCTACACCTCGGGCTACACCGAGAACGCCATCGTGCACCATGGCCGCCTGGACCCGGGCGT